>CANQBN010000093.1 GCA_947588855.1 uncultured Lachnospiraceae bacterium | reverse complement strand
GAGGTAGAATTTCCGTCAGAGGAAGAGGCCATGGCTTTCGTGCCGCCGGAATGGTTCGGCCGGGACGTGACTTTCACAGGCGAATATTCCAACAGCAGGCTGGCCACCGGCGCCTCCCCTGCGCTCTGATATACTGACAAAAGGGGGCGTTGCAGAATGCTGCATCCCCCTTTTTTACATAATTTCTCAGTTAACCCGGGACTGGCCGCCGCAGCCTCCATCTGCCGCGCTATCGCATAGAAAGATCACATATCATCCAGCTCGTCCTCACCGACCAGCTCTTCAAACTCCTGCTCATCCAGCAGCTCGTCGAAAGCATCCGCCACAATCTCGTACTCATCATCATCCTCGATATTGGACAACTCCGGCTCCCCGTCTGTCTCGTCATAGCGGTACAGATACACCTCGCCGGTGTCGGCATCCTCGCCCTCGGTGGGCAGAAGCGCGATATAATCTCTTCCGCCTGCCTCAAAGATCGTCAGCACCACGCATTCCAGATCCGTGCCGTCGTCCAGCGTCAGCGTGACCGTCATCTCTTCTCTCTCTTCATCCATAAAATCCTGCGCCATATAAAATCCTCCCTCATTTCACAGCCGTATTCTGCACTGCACTTCCGTCGCCGTCAATTCTCTCTGCTGCCGGTCCTGTGCCTCCCGCCGGCTCATGCTATCACTCTAGCAGACAGCAGGCGGAAACGCAAGAACTTTTTGGGGTTCCGAATGAATTTAGTATTCGATGCCTTCCCGGGCGGAAAGGCCATTGTCATAAGGATGCTTCACCTTCCGAATCTCCGAGACATAATCCGCCAGCTCAATCATCCGTTCTGACGGGTTGCGGCCGGTCATAACCACTTCAAGTCCGCGGCTCCTGCTTCCCTGAGACTTACGCAGACTCTCCAGCTTTTGAACCAGATCATTCTCATCTGTCAGCCCATACCGGCACGCCGCCATGATCTCATCCAGCACCAACATATCATAGTCTTCTTTCTCGGCCCGCTGCCAGGCAAGCTGCAAGAGCTCATTATAGTATTCAGCCGCAGACCTTTTCTGCTCCTCCGTCATCTGACTGTAAAAGCCGAAGGTTTTCGCGCAGGGAAGCACCGTAATGCCGCTGAGCCCGGCAAGAACCCCTATCTCCCCGGAATCATCTGTCTTCAAAAATCTGGCGATCAGAACCTTTTTCCCGCGGCCTGCTGCACGGACTGCCTGACCGACAGCCGCCGTGGTTTTCCCTTTTCCGTCGCCGCAGTAAATATGAACACAACCGCCCATGAAATTCTTCTCCTCCTGCTTCTGTATACGCCCCGGCTCTCGCATCGACTTTCCGGCCGCCTGTTCCTGAGCCGTTGCCACCGGCCGAATCACCCGTTCCCGCTCTGCCGTCACCGTCCGGATTGCCCGTTCCCGTACCGTCTTCATCGTCCGGCCGGCCGCGCCTTATTTTGATATTCCTCCACAAACCGGGACACATCCTGCTTCTTTCCGTACCGCTCCAGCGCATAACACACGTGAAGCCTCTCCTTCGCCCTGGTCATGGCCACATAGAACATTCTCCGCTCCTCCTCCAGATCGGCGTCCAGCACCGCCTTCCGGTGAGGCGTGATTCCCTCATTGGCATCCAGAATATAAACAATAGAAAATTCCAGTCCCTTAGAACCGTGCATGGTCATAAGGGACACTCCCTCCGCCTTGTCCTGCTGAGCCTGAGCCTGTTCTCTCAGCTTCTTCTTATACTCTTCCATATGGTCAAACCAGGCTTCCACAGTCTTAAAACCGGCCGCGCTCTCCTGAAGCTGGTCCAGAATCTCCAGAAGTTCCTCCGGCTTCAGCCGCCGGAACCTGGCATATTCCTTTATATAATCATCATAACCAACGGCCTTGCGGATATAATTGACCGCGGCGGCAGGCGGCATGTTCTTAAGCATCAGAAGATCATATTCCAGCTGCTCAATCCGTTCCACCATCCAACCCTTATCCTGATAAAATGATTTAACCGCATTCCAGGAAACCTTCGTCTCTTCCAGAGCGTCGCGGCTTATGTACCGGTTGGGCCGGTTGATGATCTGCAGAATATTTCCGCGGCCCAGATCCCCTCCGGCTGCGTTTATGTAGGCCAGTACATTTCCAGAAATCCAGTGCTCATACAGATTCGGCAGGGCATCCTTCATGGTAAAAGGAATATTGTACTCCATCAGCTTCTCCACCATCAGCCGCGGGTTCAGATTCGTACGGTAAAGAATGGCGATATCTTCAAGCCGGTATCCAGCCCGGACATAATCCCGGATTTCCTCCACAATCCTTATCGTCTCTGCCTGAGGATCCCTGCTGGCGCAGGTCATCACCGGTTTTCCATGCCCCCTGGCGGCTTCCAGCTTCTTGTCAAACCGTTTCCTGTTATTGCGGATCAGGCGGGAAGCCGTTTCCACGATCTCCATGCTGGAACGGTAATTAACGCCCAGAAGAACCGTCTTCGCCTCCGGATAATCCTTCGGAAATCCCAGCATAATCTCCGGTTTGGAACCCCTGAATCGGTACACGGACTGATCGTCGTCCCCCACAATGAACAAATTATCCTCCGGCTTTGCCAGCATCCGGACGATCTCATACTGGACCTTATTGATATCCTGAAATTCATCCACCAGTATATATTGAAATTTCTGCCGCCACGCCTCCAGAATATCCTTCCGTTCCGTAAACAGCTGATGGCACATGACCAGCATATCGTCAAAATCCAGAAGATTGGCCCGGCGCATCCGCTCCTCATACCCCTGATACAGCTTCTTGAATATCTCTTCGGAACAATTCTGGGAATAATAATGGTTCAGATCCAGCATCTCGCTTTTGACGAAACTGATCTCCCCAAGCACCAACGAGATAAATTCCTTCTCGTCTTCAATCTCCAAATCCAGCTTCTCAACCATCTCGCGAAGAAAGCCTGTCCTCTGCTCTTCCCTCACAATATTAGACGCCTGATACCGGTAAGCATATTTTAATATGGTAAAAAAGACAGAATGAAAGGTGCCGAAGCTGACCCGGGCAGCAGCATAACCGGAGCGAGTCGGCCCGGCCGCCGCGTCTTTCTCGGTCTGAGCTGAATCGGCCGCCGCGCCTTTCCCCACAGCGACGTCAGACGCCGCCTCCATCAGCTTCTCAAACCGCTCCTTCATCTCCCTGGCCGCTGCCCTGGTGAAGGTAATCACCAGAATCCGCGACGGGTCCACGCCGTAATGTTCAATCAGATATTTCACCCGATGGGTAATCACCGTGGTTTTCCCGGAACCGGGCCCCGCCAGGACCATCATCGGACCTTTGTTATGCTCAATCGCTTCTGTCTGCGACGGATGAAACTCGGGCAACAGTCTTCCTCCTCATGGCAGTATCATAATTCATTAATTTATCCATTCAACTCATACTCTTCAACCAAACCAGTTAAATTATCTTTATAATTCATAAAAAACAACTCATAAGTCGCCAGTACTTCGTCGCTTGAATAATCTTCAAACAGATAACTATCCGGTGTAGGATATTCAATATGAATATCTGAACAGCATATTTTTAAAAGGGCAAACGAAATCGCATGCATTTTATATCCCGTAGGCGATACTATAATGCGATTTGTTAACCAATATTTTTTATATGTCTCTGCCAGCAATTCAAAAACCTTATCATACTCTTTCAAATTGTATTTCTTTACCACTTCTGGCTGATTGGCATATTCATCAATAATATCCTGATGAATCTCTAGTATGGCCTTTTCGCGCCATTCATCTCTCTCACAACCTTGATTAATCAGCAATAATCGTTCCGGATTAATCTCACTAACCAATATTCTCACAATCTGTTCATTAAAGGACAGTCCCGCAATCAATACAGCTGGATTATTCTGCATCACAATGCTGGATAAACCAGGTGTCCTGACAATATCTCCAACTCCTATAGAGGATAAGCCAATTACACTGCCCTGTCTTCTGTTTTTCACTGCCTGATCATATTTTTCTTTAGCCGGACCCCAGGACACAGGTTCGGTATATATAAAATGTACATGCGATGTAACATTCCTTAATTCGTTCATAATTATCATTATAAGGAGTTTGGACATAACCGTAATATCAATGTAAATATCCTCATAATTGCCTAAAAGCCAGATTTTCTTCCGTATCTCCACCTCAAACAACGTTGGTTCAAATCTGTTATATTTAATAATATTCGGAATTTCTTGAGTCCTCGCTTTCACTGCTGCCAACATCTCTTTATACAATGATTCCTTAATCGGAGCGTATTTACAAATTATCGCGTCAGAAAACAGTTTTTTTTCTTCCAGTGAATTAATCCATGCCAATGATCTTTTTTCAAACCCTTCAGCAATAATAAGCAATCGACTCGAAGAATCATTCAACCCTTTAAATTCTTTCACTAATGGCAGCATACGACTACTCTCCTTCTTTACTCTCTAATTCCAGTTCCAACTGTCCGTTCACTTGCTGCCTCGACTTTTTATTCAGTTTCCTCTTATACTCTTCTTTAAACTGATTGGGCTCAACAAGCAGCCGACTGAACTCATCCCATTCTAATGTAATGCAGTCCCTCTTCGAAAAAGTAATTCTAAAATATGGAATCAACAAGCTTCTTATAAACAACCTGGTCGAAACGGTTCCCCGTACACTTTTCGCTCTATGATCCTGTACAAATACTCCATATCTGATCAATCCCCTGTAGTAATCCCTCGCTTCCGGAGACAATTCTCCATTTGCCGATGTTAATTCGATTTTTCTCGCCTGTTTCGCAGGTAACGATCTCTGATTCTTTGAATCCTTATTCTGCAAATCATGATACATCATCTCTTGAACAGCCATTGTAATGTCATATAAATGTTCCCCATATGTTTTCCTCCCGACGTTTTCTCTCCGCCGGGATGGATTAACAGCTGTAGGTAATGAATCAATAAAACGTCCGCCTGCAGCCCGAAAAACCTGGTCTTGTATCCTATGGTCAATGATTGGCTGATCCGCTTCCGCAAAGCCATTTTGACGTTTTTCTTCTATCGAAGTCTCCCCCTGTTTGGATATCATCTCCGCAAATATCTTAATTAATTCTCTAATATCACTTGACCAGATAGCGCAAAAATCTCCCAGGCCATAATATAAAGTTTGTTTATCATTACTTCTGATCAATTCTGCCCTTTTACTATTATTAATGTCAGATTTTCCCAAAAATTCTGACAGAGAAAGATTATATTGAGAAAAAATATGACTTCTTTTAATTCTTTTAATAAAAATGGCATTTATAATATCTTTAACATCTTCTTCACTTTGCGTTAATGATACTATTCCCAGTTCGATTAATTTATAATCAGCCCCATCCTCTAATATTTTATTATTTAAACCCACTTTTTCAAAACTCTCTATGCTCTCCGTAGAAATTTTAAAATAGACATTTGAATTTCTTCTGAATATGATCGGATTAATAATACGCTGTGTGGCTTCTGTTACCAACGGCGTAGAATAATCATCCAAAAACAAAAAGAAAGACTTATTTTCGACAAAAGGACAGTTTTTTTGCACCAGCTTAAATAAGTTCTCCAGACAATCATACTCCGTGAAATGCCAGCCAGTGTCAGTATATTTATCGTCCAATTTACTTTTTTGCAATTCCCTGTTGCAACACTCAAGGATACTGTTTATGGAAGCTTCTTCTGAATTCGAAATAACCACATCCGTCCCATATATTTTCTGAAAATACTCATAAAGCCATATCCAGTTTAGTTTGGTTCCTTTTTTTATTTCTGCCTTTATCCATAATAGAATCTCAATAATCCATTTTAAATGGAAAAAATTTATAACCTGCTTTCTCGCTTCATGTTCTCTCTTTTCCGGCAGCCACGGAAACGCCTCCGCAATTGTTCTGGCATTTAAATAAAACGCGACAAATCCGTCCTCACCCCTGATTCCCGCTTTTCCTAATTTCATCTGGAAATCATAACTCAATCTTCTAAACATCATTGTTTTTCCACAACCACGTAAGCCAGTTAAAATACAGATATTCTTATCCAACAGGTCATCAACAGCTAAAAATTTAGGAACAAATAAAGCATCCCATTCATCATATCTATCGCCTATTAATTCTGCCGCCAGATAATCGCCAACATTTTTTTGTTCCGTCTGCACATCCTGTGTACTCGCGAATAACTGCAGCATTTTTTCATGCAATTTTCGTGGATTTCTTGCGTACTCTTCCTCTACAGAATTCTCCTCCATCAAATATTTGGGGAACTCTTTCTTCAGAGCCATATATTTATTTCGATCATCCTTCTCCATCTTGTGCACATCTAACGCGTCCAGCGATTGTTGAATTATTCTCGCTAAACCTTTATAATCGTCCATTGGGGGAATCTCATTAGAAAAAGTGCCATATCCAAAGTCTGTCACCCAGACTTCCCGTAAATTAGGAATAAAAGACAGTTTATTTACATCCTGTATCAAAATATTGCCGGCATGAAAATCGCCATGCTGTATTCCCAGCTGCTGGCAGGCAAAAAATATTTCCAGAGCTCTTTCAATAACATTTATCAGTATCTGAAGAGTCAATTCCCGACTGTCTATAATTGTTTTAAGCTTTTCCCCGGTATGTAATCCCAAATAATATAGATATAATCTTCGCCTCTTACGCTGATTTCGCCGTATTTATGAAATTTAACAACACCGGCTTGTCGAGCTAACTGGTTAACTTTTATTATCTCCTGCTGCCAATTTGAAATTCTATTAACCCGCTCTTTAGAAATAAATTTTATCGATTTCTCATCTTTTATTGATATATCCTCCGCATAATACACAGCACCGACATTACCGGCATCAATTCGATGCTTAATCTCATAACGCCCATCTATTGTCAATCCGATAAACTTATCATCCGGCATATTAATTTATCTCCTTTCAAACACCAATATGGCTTCTTGTTTTATCAGGCTTGTTCCTTTTACAACTTTTCTTTTTTCAGGAATATCATCCGTATAGGCTCTATTTAAACTATAATACCGTGAAGCCAGATTTGCCAATATATCAGGCAGCGTACTTTTTTCTCCCATATATGATACTTTCATATTGCCGACTACAAGGATACACTTATTACCCTTTTTCTGCAGGTTGTACCATTTTCTAAAACATTTTTTCATCTCTTCAAAGAAGACATTCTTTTCCGGAGAAACAGCCTTTTCCAATCCCTTCCAATCGTCCACTCCTAAAAACCAAAGTCTCAATCTATTATCCCTCGCGTACGTTAATGATTTCATATATGGAGGACTTGTAATTATCAATGATATATTATTATTTCCCAACCTTATACTCGTAGCGTCTTTCTTCTTTATATCTCTGGACAAATCAAAATTCAAATCCGGAAAATGTTTATATGTACGTATCACTTTAGCCTTTAATCTGATGTATACATTTCTATATTCGTACATTTCCGGATATTCTTCCCGCGAATACTTTTCTTTTCTAAGATAAGGAGCCCCATGACTGGATGGATATGATAAAAAACCGGGTCTTTGATGATGCAAAATCCCCATAAGACAAGATAATAAAAACCACTCTTTATGATATTTTAAGATCTTAACCCAACAGCAGATTTCCTTTAACGTATCGACATGATAAAAATCTTTAACCCATTGAGGAATGCCGCTGATATCAAAATTCTTTACATTCGCAATAACATATTTATTATATTTATCTAATTTACCGACTGCCGCGCTATCACTGTCGTAAGGAAACAGTTTCCCTTTAGCCAAAACATATGCGTAATCATTCAAATCATTTCCTATTACCTCATGCCCTAATTCCCAGCCTTTTAACAACACGGTGCCTGAACCGGCAAACGGATCATATACCATTTCACCCTCTTGAGCATATTCTTTAATTAACCAAGAAGCAAGTTCAGGCCGCATTTTCCCTATGTAAGGTGAAAGTGCGTCCAAAGAATCCTTCTTTTTTTGTATATCCTCAATCTTTTCGTATTCCATATTCGCCTTAGCTTAATTTCCCTTATAATTTTAATAGAATAATTATCATTATAGCACAGCCGTGAACAAATGGAAAGAAAACATTCATTCGTTTTCCAGCCTTTTATCAACCGATTTGAGATAACCGTCTATTTTTTCCAATTTGCCCAAGCTCCAGGTCGGATACCAGCATCTGAATTTTAATACAATGCAGAACATTTTTAAATGACGATTCCGGCAGGATATCCTCAGCATAACAGAAAACAACCGCTGATGCTTCCTCGGCATCAGTAGCGTTTATATAATATCATTGTATACGCGATTTGGCCGGAGACATCCCTATCCGGCCAGGATTCTGCTTTCGCAGAAGATTTGTGAAATTATTGAATGACTAATATAAGACTATTGTCTTCCGTCCCCGTGTCGCCGTCCGGTACCTCCCGGGCTCGCCCTATCAATAATCTGAGCTTCCTATGCTGTGCCATTAGTCACAGATGATACTTCTCAAACATGGCAGCTAAAAATTCCGGCTCTTGTCTCAGGCGTGCGATCTCCCCGGCCTCCCCAGACGCCATCATCATTTCCGTAAGCCGCAGAATGCGAAATGTCGCTTCTTCACGACCTTCTTCACGGCCTTTCTGCTTCTGTTCCTGCAGTAATTCCTCAAACAACATATACTTTGCCTCCCATGTCTTGTTCTGCTTCAGCGTCACGACCCGCTCATGCAGCCTGCGTACATTCGGATCATCCACCCTTACCACATATTCGTCCGTGGTATCTTCCACATAATGCAGCAGATTCACCAGTTCGATCGGCACCTCCACATCATTGGTCCCCTTTGTGTTCAGAAATACCCGCATCGCTCCATCGCCCAGAGAAAAATCCTTCTCTATGCATCGATTCTCGAACGTGTACCGGTACAGTCCATGCCCAAAAGGATCAAAAGTGCAAATGAACACCACATACACTGGCTTCATTTCCAAAAATGGCATTCCAGGCGCTAATGACATCACATCCATCTCCGCCTGATGGAAACGGCTCCTCTGGGGCAGGGTCTCCCGCCCTCTGTTCTCCATCTCCACATTATAATGGACCTCGACCTCATCACTGATATAGACGTCTAAACGGATACTCCTGTAATCACTGCTGTAAAGAAACGTATGCTCGACGTTCACCTTTACTCTTCCTACCTTAATACCCAGCAGAGTCTCAAGAAGCAGTTGGCTGACCTCCTCGTCCTCCGCCGCAGCAGCGAAGAGAAAATAATTTGACAGATTCAGATCCTGAAATCTTGTTCCCATAGTTTATCCTCCTTTACTTCCGCATGGAGGATATCCCGCCGTAAATAGTATAGCACAGCCGTGAACAAATGGAAAGAAGACATTCATTCGTTTTCCAGCCTTTTATCAACCGATCTGAGATAACTGTCTATTTTTTCCAATTTGCCCAAGCTCCAGGTCGGGCAATATCCGGCATACTTATAATACCGCTTTGCCGATTCCAGATAAAACTGATCCTCTCCTACCGATAAATACGCCAGCTTATCAAAAACATACGCCAGATTAAGGCAGACGGTATACTGCTTTTCAGACGCCCGGCCTTCAATATAAATATTCATATTGTCAGATATCAGCATCTGATAGAATACCGCGGCAAGCAGCAGATCGCCGATTGCCAGGGTTTCCGACGTTATTTCGTACGCGCAGCCAAGATGATGGAACGTTTCTCCCAGGTAAAACCGAGGATCCGCATCAGTCTGCTTACCGTCTTCATAATTCCCGTATTTCCATGCAAAGAAAAAACCGTCAATCGCTCTTGAGCCATATATCTGTAAATTTACTTTATTATAAATCTCCTCGTTTTTCGGCTTACCCTCCTTGCCATTAACTAATCCCATCTGAGCCAGGCAGTCCAACGCCGCCATTCCCTTCTTATAAGCAAATATGGTCTTTGAAGACAGCCTAAAATTCTCTTTGTGAAGCTGACTGAGTGTCACATACTCGCTCCACATCTTTTCCCGCGGCCGGTTTGCAATCTCCTCGATCAATTTGTTATTTTCCATAATTTCAGACCCTGAGCCTTCCTTGCCGCCAGCCGCCGCCTCTTCAAACTCCAATTCATCCCTGTACGCCTTAACTTCTTCAATCAGCTCATTGAAGCCTGCTTCATTTCCAAAAGCAGACTCATTAAGCGCAATTTGAACCAAAGTAATCCAGGGAACCGATTCAATCGTTTCATCAAAGCTTTTGTCCGACAGGGCCGGGGCCTCCGTGGAAGCAACGCTCTCCACTGCAGCTTCGCCGCCTGTTTCCACAGGTTCCAAAGATCCAGTTTCCAGATTATTGTCTCCGACTCTTGTCTCAGCATTTCCCATAATTTCGGCTTTCTCGCGCGTTTCCGCAGCCGCTGTTTCCATCATCTCCGTTCCGGCAGTTTCCGTTTCCACCATCCCAGTTTCCGTCGTACCCATCTCTTCTGTTCCTGTCTCCGCCGTCTCGGCAGCAGTATCCATTTTTTCCGAATTCTCTGAACTGGTTCCAACCTTCCTTTCCTTCAATGCCATAGGTATTGAGGTCAATGTGAAAAACAGAAACACTGCAATAAACGCCACTTTCTTATATCTGTCTTTTCTGGGATGATAAACCTTAGCAATAACAATCCCCATGATTATCGCCAAAATCAATTGATAACCCCAGCTATTGAACAGCAGCATGCCTCCTCCCGACAAACAACCGTTAATAACCGGGAAAATAAGCGCGCCAAGACCTCCTCCCAATGCCTCGCCAAATCCCTGGAAAAATCCGCTCTTTATTTTCTGAATTTCTTTGGATTCGTCACATCCGGCAGATCTGTTCTCCTTCACTTCGATTTTGCTTTTTACAGACCGTGAATCCGCCTTTTTCTTTTTGCTCTTTGCCTTTTCTGACTTCCTCCCCACTGTGTCTCACTCCCTGCCGCTATCATCAGTTCGTCATATCATACATATCTACAAATTTTTCTACTAATCGATTTGCTTTCTCTTTATTTCCTTTTTCATAGCAAAGCTTCTTTACGAACTCTCCCAATACTTCTACATCCTCTTCTTCAGCCTCTCTTTGTACGGGACCGGAATTTTCATCCGGAACGATATAGAACTTCCAGATTTCTTCACTCTTATCTTTTACCAAAAGAAACTTTCCCTCATTAAAATCACACGCAAATATATCATTTTCATTTATATCAACAAGCGCCGCAATATTGTGGTACATGGGATTACTGCTTTCTAAATACTTCCAATCGATTCTTTTATCTCCCTTTTCCGTAACCATCTGCAAAAGCGCCAGAAATCTGTCGTTCCCCTTCAGTTCCGGCCTCTTCAGCAACTGATCCAACGGCACCTTAAAATATTCCGCCACCATAATTACTTTGTCCAGAGACGGCATCGCCCTTGCCCAACGGCTTATAAGTCCAACGCTGAACCCCAGCTTCTTCTCCAGTTCAGCTGTAGTAATACCGTTCTGCTTGCAGCACCTTTTTATGTTTTCTACTAAATAGGTTACTTCCATTGTCCGTCCTCCTTCCATATTATGTAGTTGGCTTCAACAACATATCATTATTATAATCCCTATTGAAGCGCTCGTCAATATTGGGTGTTGTCTTTTGTTCTTTCCTGGAAATTTTCATCATTTTATGTAACTAATAGTTTCGATAAGCAGAGAATTTATTAAATTCCCCCCTAAAAATTTTTTTATTTCCATACAAAAAACGCGTCACTGGCGCGTTTTTTACATGGAAATAAAAAGGGCTGACGCCCAGCCGAATTACCGGCAAATACGTCAGCCCACTTTACACATCTTCTTATAACACGCGATGCCGTACTTCAGCACCTTCCCGACACCGTTATTGCGCAGCCTTTCATCATAATGTTGCTTCTCAATCTGCTCAAGCGCCAACTTCACTCCCTCAGCCAGATTTCCATCCCGAGCGTATTTTACTTCAATGACAATTCCCAGACTTCTGTCCTCTGCCTCCACCAGAATATCTCCATAACCGTCCCCGGTCTCGCGATTGCTGGTGACGATCCAGTCTGCCTTGTAGGACAGGATGCCAAGCAGAATCCCATGATAGAAATTCTCCTTCCGGTCACTGCGCGCCGCCGCGTCACGGACGCTGATCACCTTCCGTAAATAACAGTTGAACGCTTCTTCCACGCCGGCTGCGTCCCCAGCCGCCAGCGCTTTGCAGAGTTTCTGGAGAGACTCGCCGTCTTTCTTCGTCTCCTCACGGAACAGCTCCATGATCTGTCCCATGAATATCCCACGAATTTGGTTCTTCTCCAAAACTTGGTGATTCTTCTCCATTTCCTGGTGTTTCACCAACTTTCATAGAAGAGCTTCTCT
>CANQBN010000092.1 GCA_947588855.1 uncultured Lachnospiraceae bacterium | reverse complement strand
GAGCTGACGCAGACGATTGTGAACGAGTATATCAAGAAGATCGTCGTGTTTCCACCGGACAAGTCCAGCGGCAAGCGGCGGCAGAAGATAAAGATTTACTTCAACTTTCTGGACGAGGTTGAAATCCCCGCTCCCCGGCAGTCTGTCACCCTTGAACAGACCTACGGACGCAGAAAGACGGCGTGACACATCGTCACGCCGCCCTCTGCGGCAAAATAGTTACTTGTCACTATTAGCCCTTGATTTTAGTGGCTTCCGGCGCCATTTAACAGGTTATGATAAGTTATGTCAACTACCCCTGATTTCGGGCTTACATTCCCATCTGCTTGGCGACTTCCTCGGCGAAGTTCTCCGACTTCTTCTCCATGCCCTCGCCGGTCTCGTAACGCAGGAAATTCTTCACCTTGATGTTGGCGCCGTTGGCCTTGGCGACCTCAGCCACATACTGACTGACGCTCTGCTTGCCGTCCTCGGCCTTCACATAAGTCTGGTCCATCAGGCAGATTTCTTTCATCTCCTTGTTAATACGGCCCATGATCATGCCCTGGATCACCTTCTCAGGCTTTGCGGCTTCCTTGGGATCGTTCTGGATCTGAGCCATCAGAATCTGCTTCTCATGCTCGATGAAGTCGGCGCTGACCGCGCTTCTATCTGTATACATAGGCTTAAGAGCTGCTGCCTGCATGGCGATATTCTTGGCCATCTCCTTAACCGCGTCATTGACCACATCGGTCTCCACATCTACCAGAACGCCGATCTTGCCGCCGCCATGGATATAGGAAACGATAACGCCTGCCGGCTCTTCGATTCTCTGGAAGCGGCGGATATCCAGTTTCTCGCCGATGATGGAAATCTGGGTCGCCAAAGCGTCACGGACCGTCATGGTCGGATCCTTCGCCCATGCCTCAGTCATAAATGTCTCAACATCAGCCGCGTCGGAAGCCAGAGCCTGTGCCGCCACATCCGCCGCATAAGTCAGGAACTTCTCGTTTCTGGCCACGAAGTCGGTCTCGGCATTCACTTCCACAACTACAGCCTTCTTGCCGTCAGCTGTCAGAGCGGTGGTCACAACGCCCTCAGCCGCGATACGGTTGGCCTTCTTGTCAATACCCGCCAGGCCTTTCTCTCTCAGGAACTCTACCGCTTTATCCATGTCGCCGTCGGTAGCAGTCAGGGCTTTCTTACAGTCCATCATACCGGCGCCGGTCATCTCTCTCAACTCTTTTACCATTGCTGCTGTTACTGCCATATTATTATTCCTCCATTCAATTAGCCCGTATAATTACTCTTCCGCGGGAGCCTCTTCATAAGCTTCCGCCTCAGCCGCCTCATCGTATGCTCCTGTCGCTTCACCCTGATTTGCCTCAACCACGGCGTCGGCCATCTTGGAAACGATCAGCTTCACGGCACGAATCGCGTCGTCATTACCGGGAATTACATAATCCAGTTCTTCCGGATCACAGTTGGTATCGCAGATGCCGATCAGCGGAATTCCCAAAGTATGGGCCTCCTGCACGCAGATTCTCTCCTTCTTCGGATCAACGATGAAAATAGCGTCCGGAAGCTTCTTCATCTCCTTGATGCCGCCCAGGTTCTTCTCCAGTTTCTCCCATTCCTTCTTAATCTGGATGACTTCCTTCTTGGGCAGGACATCGAAGGTTCCGTCCTCAGACATAGCCTCGATCTCTTTCAGTCTGGTAATACGGGACTGGATCGTCTTGAAGTTGGTCAGCATTCCGCCCAGCCATCTCTCATTCACATAGAACATACCACAGCGCTCCGCCTCGGTCTTAATGGCATCCTGAGCCTGCTTCTTGGTTCCTACAAACAAAATGGTCCCGCCGTTGGCGGCAATCTCAGCCACCGCATTATAAGCCTCATCTACCTTGCCCACGGACTTCTGCAGGTCGATAATGTAGATGCCGTTGCGCTCCGTATAAATATAGGGAGCCATCTTGGGATTCCACCTTCTGGTCTGATGTCCGAAATGGACGCCGGCTTCCAACAGCTGCTTCATTGAAATAACACTCATGATACTACCTCCATTTGGTTTTTCTTCCGTCTGCTTCTCATGTTCCCTCCGGGACCCGACAAGGCAGGCACCGCCTTTGGAATCAGCAGACGTGTTTGATTGTCAACTTTCATAATATATCATGAAAACCCATTTTCTGCAAGGAGTTTTTTGCATGGCGGAATGTTTTTTGTCCTGCCGGGGAAAAGCGGGTTTCATAATACGGAAAAAGCGCTTCCGTCCCCCTTGCATCCAGACATGAAAACCGGAACCAACGCCCCTGCGGGGCCGCTGGTTCCGGTCCGAATCTATATCTGAATCAATGATCAGTGACTCCCCGTTCCCTTCAGCTGTTTCAGTTCATCAAATACCACATCGTTCAGTACTTTAATATAGGTTCCTTTCATCCCGGAAGACCGGGACTCAATAACTCCGGCGCTCTCAAACTTTCTGAGAGCGTTGACAATAACGGAGCGGGTAATTCCTACCCTGTCCGCAATCTTAGACGCCACAAGGATTCCCTCGTTGCCGTCCAGTTCCTCAAAAATGTGTGTAATGGCCTCCAATTCCGAAAATGACAGCGTGCTGATAGCAGACTTAACGATCTGAACCTTGCGGGCTTCCTCCGCATTCTCTTCGTTGACGGAACGCAGCATCTCCAACCCCACTACAGTAGTGCCATACTCACTGAGGATGATGTCATCAATCTCGTACTGGCAGTCCATTTTGTAAATAAACAGAGTTCCCAGTCTCTCGCCCGCAATATCAATAGGCGCGATGATAGCCTGATACTTTCTGACATTCTCCTCCGCAAAGCCAAGGGTGGCAAGATTTACGTTCTCCTTAGTCGAAAGGATACTGAGAAGACGCTCATTCAGCATCTTGTCGATAAAACCTCCCAGATGTTCCTCAATCATCTCTTCAATCTCATCAACACCGGGCCAGATGCCGATTCCCAACACTTTGCCTTTCTTACTGATCACCAGGATGTTTGACTGCAGAATCTCACTCAACACCTTGCAGATATCATTGAAAACCACCTTGTTGGAATTGTTATTGTGCAGCAATTTACCGATCTTTCGTGTTTTGTCCAGTAGCTGAACACTCATTGCTTTGCAACCCCCTTCTCTGTCGCAAAAAAGAGCTCTAATTCTTATACACCATATAAATTGTAACACATTTTTTTCTAAAAGACAAGAGTTATTGAAAAATTTTGAAACTTTATACTTTTTTCTATCTTGCGTTAATATTCTTTATGGAATGACCGCACTTCTCGTTGGCGCAGACCAGCCTGCTGCCTCTCTCTACCATGTAGCTGCCGCACTCCGGACAGCGGATCTCGGAAGGCTTCTGCCAGGACATAAAATCGCATTCCGGGCTGTTCTCACAGCCATAAAATCGTCTGCCCTTCTTTGTTTTCTTGATAACGATCTGACCGCCGCATTTGGGGCAGACCACCCCGGCTTTCTCCAGATAAGGCTTGGTATTCTTACATTCCGGAAATCCGGGACAGGCCAGGAACTTTCCGTGAGGACCGTACTTGATGACCATATTCCGTCCGCAGAACTCACAGACTTCATCGCTGATCTCATCGGCAATCGTCACCGACTCCAGTTCCTTCTGGGCCTGCTTCACCGCCACTTCCAAATCCGGATAAAAATTTCGAACAATCTGCTTCCACTCCACGCTTCCGTCGCCGATTCCGTCCAGAAGCAGTTCCAGATTGGCCGTGAACTGCATATCTACAATGCCGGGGAAATTCTCCTTCATAATGCGGTTGACCACTTCTCCCAGCTCCGTCACATAAAGATTTCTGTTCTCCTTAGTCACATACCGCCTTGCCAGAATCGTAGTAATGGTAGGCGCGTAGGTGCTGGGGCGGCCGATTCCCTGCTCCTCCAGAGCCTTTACCAGAGACGCCTCCGTATAATGAGCCGGCGGCTGGGTAAAGTGCTGACTGTCACGAAGGGCCGACAGTTTCAGCTCCATTCCTTCCGCCAATTTATCCAGAGTTCCTGCCGAAGCCTCTTTTTCGTCCTCATCCGCATATACAGACATAAAACCGTCAAAGGTTAGTTTGGACGCTGACAGGTGAAAACAATACTCTCCCGCCTTCACTTTGACAGAAACGGTTCCGTAAACAGCCGGCTTCATGCGGCTGGCCGTAAAACGCTTCCAGATCAGCTGATAAAGACGGAACAGGTCTCTGGAAAGAGATTCTTTTACCTTTACAGGCGTCAGAGAAATATCCGTAGGACGGATAGCCTCATGGGCATCCTGAATCTTGGCGCCTCCGGCCTTCCTTCCCTCTCCTGCCGCCGCGTAATTCGTGCCGTAATTGGCCTTAATGTAATCTCTGGCCGCCAGATCCGCCTCATCGGCAACTCTGGTAGAATCCGTACGCAGGTATGTGATCAGAGCGATGGTCCCACGTCCCTTTACCTCCACGCCTTCATACAGCTGCTGAGCCAGCCTCATGGTCTTCTGAGTGGAGAAATTCAGAACCTTGGAGGCCTCCTGCTGCAATGTGCTGGTGGTAAACGGCAGCGGCGCTTTCTTAAACCGTTCGCCGCGGCTGACTTCATCTACAATATAGGATTGACCTTCCAGACCCTTAAGCACTTTATCCAGATCCGCTCTGGAATGAAGATTCACCTTTTTACTCAGGCTGCCATAAAACCGGGCTGTCAGGGGCTTTCTGGAATTTCCGTCCAGAAGATCCGCCTCCAGTTCCCAGAACTCCTCAGGCACAAACCGGGCGATCTCCTCCTCCCGGTCGCAGATCATTCTCAAAGCCACGGACTGGACGCGGCCGGCGCTGAGCCCGCGCTTCACCTTGGCCCACAAAAGAGGGCTGATGCTGTATCCCACCATGCGATCCAGTATGCGCCTGGTCTGCTGGGCGTCCACCAGGTTCATATCGATCTCTCTGGGCGCTTTGAGAGAGGCCTTCACCGCGTTCTTTGTAATCTCATTGAAACTGATACGATAAATCTTCTTATCTTTAATCTCATCCAGCTTTAAAGCCTTCATCAGATGCCAGGATATGGCTTCTCCCTCACGGTCCGGGTCCGTCGCCAGATAGACCACATCCGCCTTTTTCACCTCTCTGCGGAGTCTGGCCAGCACATCACCCTTGCCGCGGATCGTAATATATTTGGGCTCATAGTCATTCTCCACATCAATTCCCATCTGGCTCTTGGGAAGATCCCTCACATGTCCGCCGGAAGCGTCCACCTCGTAATTACTTCCCAGAAACTTCTTAATGGTCTTCACTTTTGCAGGTGATTCTACAATTACCAAATACTTTGCCATATCGACTCCTCGCTTTTATATCATTTCGCAGCGATTTTCCCCTCACAGCTTTGTCACATAGTAATGGCCCGCAGGCTGCAATACATAACCTTTAAGCTCCAGTTCCATAAGAATCGTCATGCATTCCGTCAAGGGCAGTCCGCTGTCCTCCGCAACCTGGTCGATGAATTTAGGCTGCAAATTGAGGCAACTATACACCTTTTTTTCTTTCTTGGCAAGTCCCCTGACATTTTTTTCTCGAAGTTTTAACATTTTTTCCCGCTTGATCTGGAAATATTCCAGGATATCGTCAGGACTCGTAACGATTCCGGCACCCTGGCGAATCAGCTGATTACAGCCTCTGCTCAGATCGGCGGTAACCATTCCGGGCACGGCATACACCTCTTTTCCCTGCTCCAGAGCCAACTCCGCCGTAATCAGGGAACCGCTTTTATCCCTGGCCTCCACCACCACAACCAGATCGGAAAGGCCGCTGATGATTCGGTTTCTCATGGGGAAATTCCCAGCCAGAGCCCGGGTTCCCGGCGCAAATTCCGAGATGATGCCTCCGTGCCGCTGAATCTCCATATACATCTCCAGATGACTGCTGGGATAGCAGACGTCCACGCCGCTTCCCAGAACGGCAAAAGTGTTTCCTTCGGCCATAAGAGCTCCCTCGTGTCCCGCGCCGTCCACTCCCAGGGCCATCCCACTGATGATCTGGATTCCTTCCCGGCTCAGAGAAGCCCCAAGGGCCCTGGCCACCTGAAACCCGTAGCTGGAGCAGTTTCTCGCTCCGATAATGGCCACAGCCGGAATATTTTCGTCCGGAAGCCGGCCTTTTACGTAGAGTCCCACAGGATTTCCATAGATATGCGTAAGCCTTTCGGGATATTCCTCATCCAAAACAGATATAAAACGGATTCCTTTACCCGAAAGAGAATCGTACTCTTCCTTCATCCTGTCAAGCTGCGGCTTCCATCCGTCCAATTCTGCCGCCGCCTTACGGCTGATCAAATGTTCCCCCGCCAGGGCTGTTCCTTCCATATTATAAATAGTTCTGAATGAGCCATAATGTTCATACAGCTTGTGAATGGTCACTGCGCCAAAAGACGGCGCCCGGAACAGCCAGTACAAATACTCCTTCTCCCTCATGCCTGCCACCTTTTCTGACCAGACAGATCCGTGGTCTTCCAGTACTTCTCCTCCAGACTCCGATAACCGATGGCCTCACACAGATGACTGTGCCCGATCTGTTCCGCTCCATCCAGATCCGCTATGGTCCTGGCCACCTTGAGAATCTTCGCGTAAGCTCTGGCGCTCAGGCCGTTCTTCTGATAAAATTCCCGAAAAAATTCTTCCTCGTGTCTGTCCAGGCCGCAGAAGGTTTTAATATCATCGCCGTTCATTTGACTGTTAAACCGGATATTTCTGCCGGCAAAACGAATCTTCTGAATCTCCCGTACCCGCTCCACACGGCCCCGTATCGTCTCTGATGATTCTGCCTCTTTCCAGCTCCTCAGCTCTCCGAAGGCCACGGGAGATGCCTCCGTACAGATGTCAATCCGGTCCAAAATCGGTTTGGAAATTTTCCCCAGATACTGCCTGATCTGAGCGTCGCTGCATCGGCAGCGGTTCCGGTCCGGATAATGCCCGCAGGGGCACGGATTGGCGGCGGCCGCCAGCATAAAATCCGCAGGAAACTCATACCTTCCGCTGACTCTGGACAGAACGATCTTATGGCTTTCCAACGGCTGACGCAGCATCTCTATGGCATACTTCGAAAACTCCGGCAGTTCATCCAAAAACAGCACTCCGCCGGAAGCCAGGGACATCTCTCCGGGCACTGGATTTTTCCCGCCTCCGGTCAGAGCCTGGGCAGTCACCGAATGGTGCGGGCTGCGAAACGGCCGCCGACTCATAAAAGGTTTCTCCCGGGGCAGCAGTCCGCAGATGCTGTAAATCTTGGTAATCTCCAGCTGTTCCTCCAGGGTGCAGGAAGGCATGATCGTAGGAATCCGCTGGGCAATCATGGTCTTGCCTGTTCCGGCCGGACCGATATAGAGAAGATTATGCCGGCCCGCCACGGCTACCTCCGTGGCCCGTTTCATGAGAGCCTGTCCCTGAACCTCCCGGTAATCAACGTCATAGGTCTCTTCGGTCTCACATTCCCTCCGGCCGTAAATACCATCCGAACCGTCTGTCTTCTTTCTGCCGTGTATTTCCTCCTGAATACCATTTTGCAGCAGGGAAGACAATTCCCGGACATCCTGAATCCCCACGATTTGAATTCCCGGCACAATCTTCCCTTCCATCTCATTCTCCTGCGAGAGACAGCATCTGTTTTTACCGCAGCGCTTCGCTTCCAGGACCATAGGAAGAATCCCCCGGACCGGTTTCACCCGGCCGTCCAGGCCTAGCTCGCCGATAAACACCGTGTCATCCAGCCCTTCCCATGAAAAAAGGCCATGGGCGCCCAGAACAGCGGCGGCAATAGGGAGATCGAATCCCGTTCCGTTCTTATGCACATCTGCCGGAGACAAATTCACCGTTATGCGCTTGGGCGGGAAACGGAAACCCGCGTTTTTAAGAGCCGTCCTGACTCTGTCCTGCGCCTCCCGAACCTCGGGCGCCAGAGCTCCCACCATCGCAAAGGACGGCAGTCCCTCCTGCACGTCCGCTTCCACATGCACGAGGCAGCCTTCCACACCCTGAAGTCCAATTCCACATATTCTACTGAACATCGTTCCTCCTGACGCCACTCTCCCCAACGCGGAATCCGATGCGAACTGCATCATGAAAACAAGAATTTTGAACATGATATTAACACTATAGCCCACAATACGAAAAATTGCAAGAAGGATTTTTTGACACGGGAAACCTACTGTGATAAGATGATGATGCCGGCCGGATGCGGGATGCAGAACAGTCCGCGGCGGTATGGAAGGCAGAACGGCTTTGTTAACAGTGAATTTCAGGAGCGGCCATGCTGTATCAGATTACCGGAGGAACCGTGTCGCTGAAGGGTCAGACGGTTCTCGACCATATTGATTTTGAGATAAAAGGAAATGAAAAAATAGCTGTCGTTGGAAAAAACGGCGCCGGCAAGACTACTCTTCTGCGTCTGATTGCCGGAGAACTGGAGCCGGACCGTGATGATAAACGGAAAGGACCCGGCATCTTCATGTCCCGGAAACTAACTATAGGAATGCTGACCCAACAGCCCTGTTTTTCAGAATACGGTCAGACCGTAGAAGAACTGCTCCTGGCGGCCTGCCCCGCAAAGGACACCTTTTCCCAGGAACGATATGACTATGAAAGGGAATACGACACCCTCTTCACACGGTTCGAATTCTCAAAAGAAGACAAAGGCAGAAGGCTGTCTGAATTTTCCGGCGGCGAGCAGACCAAGATTTCCCTCATTCGTCTTCTGCTGGAAAAACCCGATATTCTCCTTCTGGACGAGCCCACCAATCATCTGGACATGAAGACGACAGAATGGCTGGAAACCTACATCCGACGCTATGAACATGCGGCGGTCATAGTCAGTCACGACCGGTTTTTCCTGGATCAGACGGCAGATATCGTCTATGAGCTTGAAGGCAGCCGGCTGCGGCGTTATCCCGGAAACTATACCAATTACCGTCGTGAAAAAGTAAAACGGATCGCGCTTCAGACAAAAGCCTATGACCGTCAGCAGGAGGAAATCCGCCGTCTGAACAGCCTGATCGAACGCTTCAAACACAAACCGGCTAAAGCCGCCTTTGCACGCTCGCGGAAAAAGATTCTGGAGCGGATGACTCCGGCTGAAAAACCTGAAGCCGACGACGTTCATATTTTTACCGGCCCCATCACTCCTCTCGTCTCCGGAAGCAAATGGGTTCTGGAAGCGGAACATCTGAAAATCGGTTATGACAGCCCTCTTCTTGAGATGAACCTGCGGATACGAAAAGGACAGAAAATCGGCATTCTGGGGCCCAACGGCGCCGGAAAAACCACATTTTTAAAGACAGTGGCAGGTTATCTGCCTCCTCTTAAGGGCAGATACCGTCTGGGAAACAACATCACCATCGGATACTTCGACCAGCGCTCGGCGGAAATCACCTCCGATTTGACGGTGGCGGAACATTTTCACCGGCTTTTTCCGGCGCTTACAGAGAGAGAGGTTCGTTCCGCTCTGGGGGCCTGCCTGTTCACTGGCCGAACAGCCGGTCAAAAGGTGTCCTCTCTGTCCGGCGGCGAGAAGGCCCGGCTGGTTCTGGCAGAACTGCTCCAAAGCCGCCCTAACTTTCTGGTTCTGGACGAGCCCACCAATCACATGGACATCCAGGCAAAAGAAACCCTGGAATCCGCCTTTCAAGCCTATGAAGGAACGATTCTTTTCGTGTCTCACGACCGATATTTTATCCGGCAGGTAGCGGAAAGCATTCTGATCTTTGAACATGAAGACGTACTGTACTACCCTTTCGGATATCAGCACTATCTGGAACGTCTGGAAAAAGCAGGGCAGGATGGCGCCGTATCAGGCGGCGTGGTGCCGGCTGACGCCGTCCCCGCCCGCATAAGCGCCGAGAATCAGGCTCTGATCACCGGCATCCGTTCCGTACCCAAAGCAGAACGCCTGCGGCTTCGCGAGATTCCCACGGAAGAGGCTTATACAGACTGGAGGCTCCGTCTTGCCGGTGAAAAGCTGGCTGCCGCCAGCCTGCAGGCAGAACGGATATGGAAAGAACTGGAAACTGCGAAAGAATTATATACCGCGCAGGAATATCTTAAGACATGGTACCAGCTGCCGAAAACTCCTGACTCGCCATTTTCTGATCCGACTGCTCTGGCAGTTCCTGACCCGGAACTCCTTTATCACCAGCTGAAACAGGATTACAACGCGGCGTGGCAGACATGGCATGCGGCATGCCTGGAGTGGTACGACGCGGCATATCCGAATGAAGAATAAGCCGGCTTGCCTGACAGCTGCAGCGTAATCCTATGTCTTCGCCCTGCCGGGCAGCTGAGCCAGGATCACTGCTCCGAACACCAGCAGACACCCAAACAGCTCTCTGGGAGACAGCTTCTGCCCCAGGAGCACCCAGCCTGCCAGCAAAGAGAATACGGATTCCAGGCTCATAAGCAGAGAGGCCACCGTCGGATCCGTATTTTTTTGGGCAACTACCTGAAGAGTGTAACCCACGCCGCTGGACAGGATCCCCGCATAGGCAATCGGCTGCCACGCGGCCAGAATCACGGACGCGGAAGGCCTCTCCAGAATCGCCGCGGGGAGCAGAGCCAATACGCCCGCCGTAAAAAACTGCACACAGGAAATCAGCACCCCGTCCGCCTTGGGAGATACGTAATCAATCATCAGAATATGAAAAGAAAAGCAGACGGCGCAGACGCACACACACAGATCTCCTGTACCAATCCGAAATCCTTCCGTGATGCACAGAAGGTACATTCCCACCGTAGCCAACACTACGCTGATCCACACGGAAACCAGGATTTTTTTCCGCATAAAAATTCCCAGAATCGGCACGATCACGATATAGAGAGCCGTGATAAATCCCGCCTTCCCCACTGTGGTCATGGAAACGCCGAACTGCTGAAAGCTGGCGGCCACAAAAAGCACGATTCCGCACAGAATTCCGCCCTTAATCCCTTCCCTGATCTCACCGTCCTTCCGGAAATGATCCGTCTTTCCTCTCCTCATGAACAGGATCACCGGTATCAGCACCAGCCCGCCCAGAATAAACCGGCTGGCAATAAACGTAAACGGCCCTACATATTCCATGCCCACGCTCTGAGCCACAAAGGCTACACCCCATATGAAGGCGGTCAGCAGGAGCATCAGGCTGCTGCCCATAGATTTTCTGTTCATTTTCTTATCCTCACAATCTGTATCGTATGGTTCATCCACCAGGTCAGTCATTCAAATACTGCCGGAATCCGGAACTGCAGCTTTCCGTACCGTCCTCATAAATCCACATGGCCTCCACATCGTCCAGCCCCTCAATAAAGTTCATGCCTTCCTCCGCCTCCATATTAAACACAGCCGTGGACAGAGCATCCGCCAGACCGGAATCCGGACCCAGAATGGACACCGACTGATAGTTCCGCCACGGGGCTAAAAGCTCAGGATTGATAATATGATGGTACCTGACGCCATCCACTTCATAGAAACGCTGATAGGTCCCGCTGGTCACCAAAGACATGTCCTTAATGGAAACGTCATGAAGATACGTCTGCCGGCTTTCTAAATCCGGATTCTGAATTCCTACTGTCCAGCCGGCGCCGTCCGGTTTCCCGCCGATGGCGCGGACATTGCCCCCCACATTCAAAAGAGCATTCTCAAGCCCTTCCTCCTGAAGCCTTCTGCAGGTCATTTCCACGGCATAACCCTTGGCGACCGCCCCCACATCCAGGCTCATGTCAGGATCATCCAGGTAAACCGTGGAGGCCTCATGGTCTATGATCATTTTCCCGATATCCATATGCTTCGCCGCCTCCTGCAGTTCCTCCATCGAAGGCACCTTGGCATTCTCCGGATGGTCGGTTCCTTCCTCCCGGTATTCATGCCAGATCGACAACACGCTTCCCATGGCTACATTGACCTTTCCGCCGGTTTCATCGTACATGCGGACTGCTTCATCCAGGAGAGCGATAATTTTTCCATCCACCTTTACCGGCCGGACACCGGCGTTGTCATTAATCGTCTTGATATTGCTGACGCCCTCGTAATCATTGTAAATATCGTAAAGCTGATGATACTCTTTCATCTCTTCGTACATGATCCGGTCATACCTGTCAAATTCCTTCTGACTGCTTTCATAGCCTATGAAAACCGTCACCGTATCAAACAGATCAAAATACTGGGAATCATACCGTTCAGCCTTCCTCAAGCTGCAGCCGGATAAAAAGGACAAGGCCGCAGCCAAAACAAGCGCAAAAAGGGGGGTACTCTTAAATCCTTGCAACATAGCTTTCTCCCAATGTCTACTCATACCTGCCGTTGATCTCGCAGCTGAGACTGTGGGGCATGCTTCTGGGGCCCCGCACGCCGTAGACTCCGAACTGCCGCATTACTTCCCTGGTAAATCGGCTCGGATCATACCGCTCCAGCAGCTTGATCTTCATGGAACGGCGGATTGTCAGATGATCGTCCTCATAGTGATAGGGGATGTCCACTTCTACCGCCCGGCACTTGTAGAGAATCGCGCCCACCGGCTCCGCCATATACATGTAAATGATATCGCCCA
>CANQBN010000091.1 GCA_947588855.1 uncultured Lachnospiraceae bacterium | reverse complement strand
GACGGGGCGTATCGAGTCGTGTATGTCGCCGCGGACCAGGAAGGCAGGGTCGTCGCGGCACAGGAAGCGGTCATGAGGATCGCGCTGGGCGATCGTCCGTCCACAACCCTTGAATGCAGGCTGAAGGGCAATATCTTTTCGGATACCACGTACGAGGTGAGCAAATATGTGCTCGCCGATCCGCATACGGTCGAGTATCTGGGGAAAAAGTATGAAGTAGAAGTGAAGGTATCCGAGGTAAAGGACCGTGACGGATATCCGCTCCAGGTGCCGTTTACAGACAATGACGGAAAATTCCTGACACCGGCCCACTCGCACGCCCAGAACAGCTCGTTCACGATCACGTTCCAGCCGTACATCACGCTGGAAGACGGCAGCGTCGTGGTTCTTGACGGGGAACTGGAGGTCATCCTTTCCGTCGCGTCGAAGGGCGAGGTGATGCCGTTACTGGATCGGGACGACGCGTATGTCTCCGCCGTCGGCATGGGCAACGCGTCCAATACCGCGGAGGATAACGGGATCACGGACGGGACGTCGCCCTTCGACACAGAAGCCGGCCCGGGCAATGACGGACCTGCGTCCGAAGGCGCTGACCACAATAAAGTCGTCAGGACCTTCGACACGATCGTTTACCAGACGGCCTTCAAGACCCAGATACATGAGAACTCCTACAACGCCGGATACGAGAAAGGACGCATATATTTCGAATACGTGTTCCCGGGCCTGACGGCTGACCAGATCACATTCGAGGAGTCCAGCATGGCCTGGCTTACTTCAGAGGTAGCGGAATCCGCGTACCGGATCGAGCAATTAGACGGGGACACCGTAATGCGCGGCAGCTTTCTTTTGATAACCTCGACTCCAAAAATAAGCGTCATAGGCGCTGCTGAAGATACACGGTCCATAGTAGTCCGGGTGCTCCGGATGAAAAACGGGGACACGATCCAGCCGTCCGTCACGTACTGGATGGATCAGAACGATGTCGGCGCTGAGTATGATGACGAGGATCCCAGGTACCTGAAGGAAGGTAGCCCGCTGGTACAGAAAACGGGCCACGTGTGCAAGACGCATGGCATAAAGGAATACAGCACCCAGCAGGCCGTGGCTGTGACGGTATCGGCCGTACCGGCTTATAACATACAGATAGGATTGGGCTTACCCGGCGACAACCAGGCTGTTGGCACATTCGACTTTACTGATACGACCGGCGGCCTGAGCAGCGGCTTTGACGGCAAGCCGTTCGGTTCTTCAGTGGAAGGCCGTTTAAACGGCTACGGCGTTACCCTGCAGCTCACCCACGGCAAGGACAGCGGGAAAGGGATGCGCGGGATCGAGGTCCCGGAGGACGGTTCCACGATCGAGTTCGATATTTACTTAAGCTGTGGATACACAACGACCAGCGGGAAAACGGTATCCGCAGAAGAAAACACGGAATACCGCCCGCAGATCTGGGCAGCAGGGCCCTGCGAAGAGGGATCTCCGCCTGACCAGCGCCCGCTCCCGAACAATGTTTACGGGCGTATCGCGGGAGCCGCTCCATTTAACAGCGGCGGCGGCTATAACGGATGCTTTGATGGCGGCGACTGGACGTTCACAAATTCCCCGACCGACCCGCAGGCGATCCATGTAAAGGTATCCAACTTCCGGGTCGATCTTACCCAGCTTCCGAGCGCGTACGCGAGCAGCACAGAGGGACAGTCGGTCTATTACGATCCGTCCATGAAGGCCAGCTACTGGAACATTGAAACCGCATGCATCGGTGCCGGAGAGTTGTGGATCCTACAGCCGTTCATCAGCACGGTGACCGGCGAGCGTATCAATATCGCCGAGAATTCAAATGTCAACACCACGACATACGTAGAGCACAGGCCAACAACTGTTACTGTCACGGACCCGTCAGGGAATAAAAAAACATATACAGACTCCGTTATAGGCGGCAACGACGACAAGACAACTCTTACGGAGTCACTAACAAACCCTGGAACGATCGATGGCTGTCTGGCATACTTGCGGGCTCCGCATGCGCAGTATAACGACAGCTTAACGGAAAACTGTTATATCAACAACTTTGACTGGGGCGTCAAAAACCAGACGATCGATATTGTCAGGAGCCTTGGTCATACCAATGCGGAAGGCGACTATATGGGTACTGCTTATGATCTGGTGGCAAAGTTTGATGACCGGTTCTTTGAGATAGACCCGGATTATTACGAAGCCCAGAAACCAAGTTCATGGGTATATTACAGCCCGAACGGATTTAAGGTTCTTTATGGCGCGTACAGGAACACGGCAAGTGGAAGCTGGCACGAAGACGGGTATACAGGCAAGACCTCCGACCCGGGCTATGACGACGCGATGCGGAATGCCATGCCTGAGGATCTGCTCTGGTTTACGAGCATTGATGAACTGAAAAAATCAGGAAAAGAAAAATGCTGTGCCATCATGTTCCAGTTTCGTGGTATACATGACGTCGCCGGCAATTTCGACACCTATTTCCGGGGCCGGATCATGGATACTGCTGAAGCAGGCGGGGTGTACATGATTTGTAACTCCTCGTATGTATGGACAAAAGACTGTGTAAAAGAGGATGTTAAAAAAAGCTACGGGCTTAATACTGATCCGACTGATGAGCAGTACAACAATTATATATGTAATCCTGAAAACTTCCATTCATGGGAATTAATAAACGATAAAACGCCGGAAGAGATCAGGGAAGAACTGCCGGACTTCTACTGGATGGAAGGAGAAGACCCGGATAAATACAATGACAAGTTTTTTTACGATACTCAGTCCTATGACGCCGATGTGCCAGCCTACAAGAAAGCGCAATATGCCGATGACGGCGCGCTGGTATCCGCCGGCGAGTTCTCGTTCAGCGGCGGGGACTCCTGCCTGGTGTTAAGCTATGCCACGAAGGTGGGTGTATCCACGCTCCCTGCCGGACGCAGTGATGCCCTGGATGTCGATAACGGGATGCGTTATGTCGATTTTGAAGTCATCCCGGATGCCGTGGCAGTCGAAGGCGTCATTGACGGAGGGGAGTACGGCGGAACCATGAAAAACGTGGTGCTCACGGTACAGCTGCCGGAGGGCCTGACCTTCCTCCCGGAAACGGCTTTTTTGGGAGGCACGTATATTGAGGGAGACGTCACATCACACGGCACCGTACAGGGCGGGCTGCGCTTAACGGACCTGGACGGCACGGGCTACCATTACCATTACGACGAAGCGACCAGAACGCTGACGATCGAGATCGACGAGGTACGGATGTCAAAGGATGGACACCCGATGGAAGGTGAACTCCCGCATCTGTATTTCTCCGCGCTGGTCGGCACGCCGGGCATCATGGAGACCGATGTAAAGAGCGGACAGTCGTTCAGTGTTTCTGCAAAAATTCAGAGCGATGATGATAAGTGGAGGCATGACCCGAACAGCCAGGGGCGGCAGGCAACAGCTGGGTTCACCGTCTATAAAGGCTTCGGCAACCGTCTGTACAAGGCCGCTGACCAGCTGGTAGTCGAGAGCGGAGAGCCGATGAGCTTCTCCATGAGCGTAGAGAACCGCTCAACAGACGAAGACATGGAGGAGAAGTTCGTCATCGATAACCTTCCATATAACGGAGACGGCCGCCAGACATCCGTAACAGGCAACATCTACGTTACAGAGTTTAGCGCCGGAGGCGTTCCGGAGAGGCTCGAAAAACTGAAGACCATTCAGTTCTATTACACGACGGATCCCTCGATCAGGGATAAGGACAGCCAGAGTTTCGAGGACAATTATGACCCGGCGTCAGATGGAAGCGTATGGCACCGGCTCACCTTCACGGAAGACACGGAAACAACGGAAGGCGTCACCCGCCTGATCATGAGCGGGCTGCCGTCCAAAGAATCGCAGGCCACTGCGCCTGTCACGGCGATCGCGGCTTACGGCAGCATACCCACCGAAACAACCTTGTCGATGCACGTCAAGCTGGAGGTGCCGAACGCGCTCCCGGGAGACCGCTTGAACAACAAGCTGTCCATGGACGCCACGGAAGCAAAGAGCGCGGGCGGGTTCAGCTATGTCGTATCCCGTAAGATCAGCGGATGTACCTGGCTCGATGACGATCAGGACGGCATCCGGCAGGATGACGAGGCCCTGCTTCCGAATGTGAAAGTGACGCTCCTTAAGGACGGAACTCCAATGCAGTACAAGGGCACGGACGGCAATATGCACGACGCAACGGTCCTGTCAGGCCAGGGAACGCTCGATTTTATTACCGGAGAGATAACCCGGGATTCGGGAAATACCGCGACGGCAGAAGCGGAATACGGCTTCCTTAACGTACCTACCGGCACGTACTCGATACGGTTCGAGAGCAGCGATACAGTCAACCTGTCTGATTACATTGCCTCAGGCGTAAAGCAGGGCGACAGCTATAAAAAGGACTCCGACGCGGTTCCTGTCTACCGTGACAGTCGGCTTGTAAGCTCCATGATCAGCGACATCTATATGCCGAAGGCGGAAGAACTGAGTTCGGACCTGTACCATGACATCTGTGAGGACGCAGGGTTCCACGGCGTAGACCTGGTGATCAGCAAGACGGTGGAAGTGGACGCTGAGGCGGAAGCAAGCCTTAAGACCCATGATTTCCGGTTCAACGTCTCCTTTAACGGAGCCGGCACGAATGGGAAATACCGCTGCGAGATATCCAATGGAAGTGAGCTGGAAGCGGACTTTACGGGAGGGACCTTCTCCCTGGACCTCAAAGCGGGAGAAACGGCAGTCATCAAAGGACTCCCGGCGGGAGCTGAGATGAAGGTGCAGGAACTACAGACCTTTGCCGACTTGAAAGGAAGGAACCGCCAAACCGAATACCAAGTGGATGAAGGCGAAAATACCGCGGGGATGGATGTTTCAGTAACGCTTCCAACCGCGGATCCGGCGGGAGACGGCACGGAACGGTACGAAAAGAAAGTGGCGTACACCAACCAGTACCATGCGCCGAAGCTGGAGGTCACAAAGACCCAGAGCCTGTCCGGCGGAGCTTTTGGGACAGACCCATTGGATGTCGTTCCTGGCGATGTCATCACTTATGAACTGACAGTGAAAAACGTCGGGACAGAGGACGCTGTGGACGTGGTCGTAACAGACCGCATCCCAGAAGCCACAGTTCAAGTGCCTGGAGCGGGGACGACTGTTCAGACAGACCGGGTGACCCTTGAATTTATTCCTGGATCGGCAGGCACTGGCTCTTATGGAAACGACGTGGCCTCATGGAATATCGGGACGATCCCGGCGGGCGAGAGCAGAACAGTACGGTTTAGTGTCACGGTGCCGAAGGTGCGTGGCAAAGCGTCATGGAAGAACATCGCGCACGTATCCTTTGAAAACGACCCAGCTGCGGAAGACAATGGCGGCATACCGCCTCAGTATCCGTCCAATGAAGTGGAAGCGAGGTCCGAACGGACGATGGCGGATATCACGATCCATAAGCGCATCAACGAAGTTTACGGACCATACGGCGACCCGGCGTTCCTGTTTGTTATTACGAACCGCTTTACCGGCGAGACCTATGTGAGAATGGTGAGGCTGTCAGAGACGCAACTGAACGGGAGTTTCACGGTCGAAGTGCCGTGGGGCTTTGAGTATACCGTGCGTGAACTCGTGTCTTCGCGATACCTGCTCCATGAGATATCGAACGTGGAGAATATCACGGATACCGATATCGATGCAGGTACAGCGACAGCAGACCTAACTTCACAAACGCACGCGGAAGCGGAATACTACAACGTGATCACGCAGTATGAGAAGCTGAGCCATTCGGACAGCGTCGTCAACAGTATTCCCAGGAGCACCGCTTCCGGAGCGTGACCGCGGATCTGAATAATGATGTGAATCACCATAGACCATAAAGGTCTATGGCTTCTGTTAAATGGTTCACCAGACTCAGGCAGCAGAAATGCTGACTACGATGGCGGGGTCATGACACCCTTGGTTGACACAACAGACCACCGCTCTGTTGTACACGTTTAAGTTGGGTCAGAGTAAGAAAAGCCCTGTGACATGTACATGTAAGCCCAGCCATCATTGTCGAGTTGAAGTCGGAAAAGCCGCGTGGTAACAGCGCGGTAATACGCATCACCTGCCGAAAGGCAGAGCATTTATAGGGAACGACTTATCAATGATTCCTTATCATGCTGCGTATCCACACACCTAAAGGTATGTGGTTTTGCAGCTGGCATCATATAAAAGGAGAAAATCACAGCGTACTCCGGCCGGATTCGGCCGGGGTATTCTGCGTTATGGATATGAAAAAAAATATTAAAAATTGCTTATCCGCAAAAGAGCTCCTGTAAAAAATAAGGCATACTTTGCTTGAAACGATTGACGGCCCGGTCACCAACAGCCGGCCCGTGGCATAAGGCTCAGTATGCCAGAAAAAGAAAAGGGAAATCATTATGCTCAAAAAGTTTGTTACATTTGTGACGGCCGCGGCCCTTATCGCGATTACTATACGAAGCTTTTAGACTGAGCACACATGGGAAGGATTTGTGAAAAACTAACACTTTAGATTTAGAAGAGGGCACCCTTGAGTTCGCCGGCTTAGGGATGCTTTTTTCCTTTTGTGAAATTTATCTCCGTGAAATATACCCTGCTTAGCAGAAATGCATTCATAATTGTATTGTCAGAGCGGGGGCAGCTGTTCTGACTTCAGATTTTCTCCTACTATCACTATGCACATCAGGAAAGGGACGTTTCATAGGCCAATAGGCTTTTGTAAAAGCCTCCATGGAACAGTGGAAAATGTTGACTAGCCTAAGCCGGACGGAACACGGTATTCCGCGGCGAGTCGGCTCAATCAGATGCGGTTACAGAAGTAAACACGAGAATGCCCATGGTTTTAACCATGGGATGAGAGTGCCACATCTTATAAAGGCACAGACATATGCCTTCCGTCTGGCAGTTTAACGCCAGCGGCGTCTTGGATTATCATTTCATAAGCAGCGCCAAAGTCCGACATAAAAAAAGTTGCCGGATTTGGCGCATTTTTTTTTTTTTTTTAAATCATCTTTCACACTTAATGTGTGATTAAAATTTAAAGTTAGACAATTTGATTATTAGTATTTGACAGCAGATTTTTTTATATCCTCAATATAGTTTAAATCAAATACTGAAATAAAAATCAGGAAAGGATTTGGAGGTAATATATGTTTTTAAGAAGTAAATTTAAAAAGATATTATCCATCTTATTGACCGTATCAATTCTAATAACAAATCTATTCTCGAATGGTCCTTTTTTAATCGAAGCTATGGCTTCCTATAAGGACACTGTTGAGAGATCATCCGATCCGATTACAATGGACCAGTACAGAATACTACTGAATTTGGACCAAAGTTCCCGAAAGGCTGGAGGAATATGGGCAGATAAAACAGTCATTGCGAATGGGACTGTTTACAAAGGTTCTTCTGAAACCGGAGATGAAGGCCGAAACTTTAATAAGAATGTTCTGGCATTAAACCGAACTTTGGATGGAGTGTCTGGAAACATCAATATCGGAGACGATGATTTTCTTCATGTCTACAGCATACTTGGATCAAGTCAGGAAGTCATCGGAATGACGCCTACTCGAACCGTCATCGTATTTGATAATTCCGGATCAATGTATAACAGTAGTAATGGTAAAATAACAGAAAACGGAGAATCCGTCCAAAAAACAGACGAGGAGCTGTGGCATTTGCAGCGTATCGCACTAACTGTTGAAGCTATTGATCGTGCTATTGATACATTGATGGAAGCAAACGCTTACAATGAAGTGGCAGTGGTGCTGTTCGGAGACGGCACAAATAGCGGAAGTGAGCATGCTGATACTATGCGGTACCGTGGTCAGGAAACAGCAGTAACCGTCCTTCCCATGAAACACTATGATCCAATCCCTGAAGGTGAGGAGGGAAGGAAAGAAGTTGATCCAGCAAGCGGTAATAAGGGCTATACTCCATATCTGACCGGTGGTTGGGATAATGGTGCTGAACCGGACGGTGCTCACCCATATCATAATGGTACAAGTGCAATATCCAATGGCTGGGTGTTTGTAGATAATGAGCTTTGTAAATTACAAAAGTCAAATACGAATGAAGAAGACAACAATATTGGACACGAATGGTATAAAGGAAGTAATTGGCAAGGTTGGAATAAATGTAATAACAACAAATATACGGCTTACAGAAATGGTCCAACCAATATCCAAGCTGGTTATTATGTCGGCTTGCAGGAACTGCTCAGTGCTACAAGTGAACAGAAAGTAGGCAGCATGACTTTCCAATGCGTTCCTTCAATGGTTATACTGACTGATGGCCAGGCAACCGATATGATGTCTGGTAATTTTATTAACCCTGAACTTGAAGAGGAAAATAGCGAACCAAAAAAAAGAGGCTTTCTTAATGATACCGGTAATAAGCTAAGGTCATTTACTGGTGTTACAAATAGTAAAGACAAAGAGATTGCTAATTTCTGGGATATGTTTGTTGAAATAGGTAAGGACGGAAAATATCAGTCTGTGGCTTGGCATGAGGGAATTAATAAATCAGAAACTGATTTACAAAAAGACCCTGTAGCGTTGGAACAAATGAAAAAAGTGGCGAAGGATTATAGTAATTCCGTTGCTTCTATGCTGCTAGGCACCATAATGACCGCTGCTTATTATAAAGAAGCAGTACGACGTGCTTATAAAGTAGAAAAGGACTGGAATATTTATACCGTTTCAGTAGATATGATAGATCCTGGAACCATGAAGGGTACTGAAGCGGCTGCTGCTATAGCATCTGATGGGAATCCAAATCCCAAAACTGAACTACCTTCAAAGTGGGCGTACGACATTACCAGTAACGCAGCAACAATGTCTCCATCTAAATATTTTTATAAAGACGGAAAAGTAAATATAGACTGGCTGTCTCAAAAGGGTTATTTGGATAGCGGTGTTAACTTGACAGACATTTTAAACAGTGACGATGCAGATGTTATAGGGAAAACCGTATATCCTGATTACTCTGTAGGTGAGATGCTTATCCAAGGTATCGTGACAGCAGCTAAAACACTTCAGAATTATATAGACTTAAAAGAGACAAAAACAAGTTACAGGTCATGGAGTGAGGTCAAAGGAATTCTAAAAGATACACAAAACTGGGAACTTGATGAAAGCGGTGATCCGATTAAGCGTGTAGAACCCTGGAAACACGATAACGGCTATCTTCTTCAGGCAGAGGAAGAAATCATCTACCCTCACTTAACCGGTGCAGAAGATAAAAGTATAAACCCAATGGGCCTGACTACGCAGGATATAATAGATAACATCGCATATGATCATCTGGCGTATTATGCTTCCACTACAAATGGATCAACACAGGATCTGGTGAGAGTTTTTGTTGAAATTATGGACGCTATCACAGAACCATTGTTTGCTCCTATAAATGGAACAAATGACTTAGGTGTCGAAAATGCTGTTACCTATGTGGACCCACTCGGAAAGTATATGGAAGTTAAAGATGTCAAGAATCTTGTCTTGTTTGGAGAGAACCACACAATAACAAAAACTGCTCTTTATAGCTATGAGTTTATTACCGAATGGAATAAACTCCATGGAGATGGGAGTTTCCAGGTTGGATGGTATTCAAGTGATGATGCCAGTGAGGCGTATTATATAGGCTCTGCCTCTGAAGCTGGAAACTGGGACGCTGGAAATGTTTATTTGTTAAACGGGTCCACTGCCAGAGAGTTTGTATCGACTTTGGATGAAGACCACTTAACGCCAAAACAGCAGCAGACCTTATATACGTTTTATCGAATTGCAGATCTTAATTCAGATGAAAGAGCACAGCTTAGAAAAAATCCAGTATACGGAACAGAAGAACCCAAAGAGGGAGACCCTGGTGCCTATCGATTAAATGAGATTCGAATCTGGGTCGAGGATACAGGAGATTACAATGACAGCCTGGTTGATGACAGTGGAATGGAAATGGATGTTTCTTACGATGAGGCCCTGTTTATCAACATTCCAGAAGCGGCACTTCCGCTTAGAACTGCAATGATCAGCTATGATGAGAGCAATAATATTTCCTATTCTTCCAATGTCGATTCCGGAAGTTCCGGAAAATATCAGGATTTGCCTCTGCGCGTGTTCTACACGGTAGGAATTTCCGATGAATTGATTCAGGACGGGAATATCAATCTTGCTAATGTGAGCAGGCAGTATCTTGAAAAATACCAGAGTGACGGGAAGGTAACTTTTCTTTCAAACTGGTATTCCGAACAGACTTATGACGGTTATGTGACCACAGAAAACAGAACAAGAGGAGATGCTGCGATCACATTCTCGGTTGATGCAAACAACCGTTATTACATCTTCCAGAAACCGTTATTACTATATAAAGCTCCCGGTGCAGACGCAAATGAAGAGATCATTTTTTCAGATGATGAGGAAATGCAGGCCTTTATCGGTTCCCATGAGAAAGTAACAGACCGTGTGGATTCCGAATCCTATTATTATGTAATCGGAGAATATTTTAAAAAGATCGGGCCGGACAGCGGAGCCAAAGTATATGTCGCAGTCACAAGAAAAGGTTCTGAGTTTGGCTCTGGAATTGGAGACCATGCAACTGCAGCTTCCTTAGTCTGGTATAACGAAACAACGGGAGCAACATCCGAGTATAATAGTGAAGCTCCCGATCAGGGAAAACCGCTTATTGCTCCGGAACAGTGGGCCGCAGCGACAAAACCCGGCGGACTCAGGCTTGGAGACATGGCACAAAACATCATATCGAAGAAAAATAATAAAACGAATACTTCGTATAATGTCTTATTGCCGACTGTCAGTACTTCAACCGATTCCACGGATCCGAATCTTTTGATCGTAAACTATTATTTGGGTAATAACGGTCTCTTAAAAACAGAGGATTCCATGCTTCTGGTGACAAAGGAAGTCTTAACGGATAAGAGCATTGAAAAGCCGAGTGACCAGTTTAAATTTTCGGTTCATATAGATGGGAAAAAGGGAATTGTCGGAGCAGTCAAATGTATCTGGGACGGAGAAACCTATGATGCGTTGACGACCGATTATGTAATGACGGATAACAACGGATATATTCTGTTTGCAGACGGAACTGCATCTGGATTCAAACTGAAAGGGACAAGTGACACAGACCGGCTTATTACAGACGGCTGTGTAACACTGGAAAGCGGAGAAGAGTTAAATGTCCTTCAGTATAATGATGACGGACAGCCGGTATATCAGCTCACTTCAATATTTGATACGCAGGATGTTGAATTTGACGCTGACGGGAATGCAGAAATATCTTTAGGACACGGAGAAGCTTTTCTGTTTATGGGACTTCATGCAGGAACTTCGTTCCGTATTGAAGAAGATGAGCTAACAAAAGAGCAGGAAGATAAAGGGTTCTCAAGAACTTATGCATATTCCACAGATGAAGCTCAGGAAGATTCCATGCTTTTATCAGGTTCAATCGGAACGGAGAAGGTAAAAGAGGCTCATTTTGTAAATGAATACGAACCGCGCACAGAAGTGTCTCTGGAAGGGAAAAAGACCGTAAAAACAGAAGAAGAATATGAATTATCAGAAGGTGATTTCAAATTTATATTGACTCCGTCTCCGGAAAATCCGGATGGAGATCCGATCACAGAAATACAGACATTAGAGAACGGACCGGATGGAGTGATTCAGATATTAAATAGGGCAGAGTATAAAAAGGTCGGAACTTATGATTATACTTTACATGAAGAGATAGATGAAAACCTTTCCGGAATGATCTGGGATGATTCTGTATATGAAATAACTGTGGAAATAAAGATAGATGAAGATGATCCGTCTGCTTTGACATCCGATATCACGGTTTTAAAAGACGGCGAGTCATATGAGGAAGAGATTGCTTTTGAGAATCAGTATATAAAGGATAAAACCAGTGTAGTCATAAGCGGCTCTAAGGTTCTTGATAATGCGATTGTAAAGGATTACAGTTTCACATTTAAAATCGAGCCGATCAGTGTAAATCCGCTTGCTGAAGAAGAAATGGTGATGCGAAGTCTTTTATCCGCTGATTTATTTGGTATCAGAACTTTACAGAATGTTATGACTCCGTCAAATTACGTCATACCTTCGCCGGGCGGCGTTGAGACTCCATCAGATTACAGTCCGGAACCCTTAAGCTACACTGCGATGCCTGTAAGCCTCACAGAAACATCATCAAATGCCATGGAAAATATCCCGATGCCGGAAGATGGAAAAGATGTTGCAGAAAGTACAACAACTGGAGAATTCCAGTTTGGAAAAATCGTATTTACAGAAGAAGGAGTCTATACCTATCAGATCACCGAGGAATCTTCCGATATTCCAGGAATGGTTTATGATACGACCGTCTATCAGGTGATCGTAACCGTGAAAAAAGATGAAGACGGAATGTTGCAGGCATCCATGAAATTGGTGGGAGATTCACAGGCGGCAGACAGTCTGCTGTTTGAAAATATTTATACGATCCAAAGTGTTGAATTTGCTCCTAGAGTAAAGAAAACCATATCCGGGA
>CANQBN010000090.1 GCA_947588855.1 uncultured Lachnospiraceae bacterium | reverse complement strand
TGGAAGCCGTGGCATCCGCGCCAAGCATGGCGCCCGCCAGCATGGAGCCGCCTCCCGCGCCTAATGCCGCCGCGCCCATAATGGCGCCCGTCATGGCCTTGTTCGCCTTCTTGGTATTGGCGCGCGGGTCACGCCCCTCCAATACATGCTGTCCCGGGACAAGGTCAATGACATAAGGTTCGGCCTGCGGCTTATAGCGGTACATTTGCCCGTCCACCGCGATATCGACCGGCAGCTTGCGGAAGATGTTGATGAACCACAGTCCCCCGCCAAAAAACCTTGTCCAGAGGGTTTCGTTCTTTACATAAAGATGCACTTGCGTTTTCATAGGTATGACCTCCTCGTCGTTGTCTTTTTGGTGATTCAGCCCTATATTTAACATGAAAAAACGTTTTCTTCAATAAGGTGGATCTTAACAATTCCATTTTTCAGGAAATCCTCCCCAGCTTACGCCGCAGCCGGTCGATCCGTTCCGTTTTGTGCGGGAACCTCTCCTGCACGCCGGACAGGACTTTGATATATTCATCCTCGGCCGCCCTTAAGTCGCCTAAGGCAAAATAGGCATCTCCCAATAATTCCCGATAATTCAGGCTGATGATCACGGAGTCCCCCTGATAACGGATGCAGATGTCCAAATCCTCGGCCGCCGCATCCCGCGCCTTCCCATATTCCCCCCTTGCGAAATAAATCGCGACCTGAAGCTGCCTGCGGGCCTCCAGGCGCGCATATTCGCTCATCTCAAACAGGTTCGTGCCGATATCCAACGCTTCCTGGGCCGCATCCAGGTCCCCCTGTTTAAAATACAACGTGGCGCGGCGATGGTAGATGAACGCCCAACGCTGCCGTTTCATCAGCCATAGCTTAGGGTCGGCCACCTCCGTCTCCTTTTTAAAGTTCTCAATCGCGATAAACGCTTCGTCCAAAAGGCGGTGGGCTTCCTCGAAGCGCCCCAAATGCTCATAGGACCTGGCCAACTTTTCACAAGCCTCTTCCTGATCCACATAAAAATGACGATTGACAGGCTTCGACTTTTTATAGAGCTGAGACGCCTGCTCAATCCAAGGCAGGCTTTCTTCATAGCGCATCTGGTTGTGCAAAAGCATCGCCACCCGCAAGGACATCTGCGCCGTAAATTGATGTTCCTCCCCATAATAAGCGCGGACGCATTCATAAAGCTTTCGGTCCAATTGTTCCGCTTCGGTGTAGTATTCCCATTCCATCAAGAAGGTCGCCATACATTCATAGATGTAAAAACGCCAGGCCACCGGCTCCGGCAGCCTCTCCAGGATGACGAAGACCCTGGACGCCAGCCAAAAATCTTCTTTCCTCTGCCGGTACCAGCTATAACGCGCATAAAGGGTGAACGCCTCCATGAACGCAAGGCAGCGGGACAGCGTAGGGTGCCACATCGTAAGGACTGCTTCCATGATGACCGGATGCAGGGATAAAATCTTCCTCCCGGCCGGATCCTCCCGCTCCTGTACCAGGGAATAGCTTTTCAGGCTGTCCAGGCACTCTTTTCCCTCTTGGGTGCAGGATAAGTAGACCTCCTGGGGGATTCCCTGGATGGAAAGGAACGACAGCTCGCACAGGATCTGCTTCTCCCCCTTTTTCAGGCGGAAGTTCTTTAAGATCGACCGCGCCAGGCGTTCCGAAGTCCATCTTTGATCCGGATTGCTCAAAGCCAGCTTCATCTTTAACGTATGTCCCAGGACGGACTCCCGGTAAGCTTCAATCTCCTCCCATTCCCGCCCTTGCGGCTCCTTCCTGGTATAAAGCCTGTAAAACGCTTTCCAATCCTCCGGGTCTTGGAGGCTCTCCAGGGTCAATACCCCGTATCCGGACAAGACGCTTCCGCTCAGCCTCGTCGTCACCAACAGGTCGCATGACGCCTTTAAGAGGGATTCCAGCCAGGGATCCCCCATCCGGTTATAATTGTCCAAAATGACCAAAAGGCGTTCCGATTCCGCAATCTGGAGGAAACGCCTGTATTTTTCCCGTGCATATTGGCGGCGGGACTTGTATTTGTCCTGGCTGTAGACCAGGTTGGAAATGCCCAGCTGCCCGTCATCCGTAAAGACATGCTCCAAATCCCCGTCATAGCTCCACAACAGGATCTTATCATAATGGCACGCATAAACCCGGCCATAGGTCCTGGCCAGGGCTGATTTCCCAATCCCGCCCATGCCGCTTAAGAAGACGACCCGGACGCCATCCTCGAAGAACTTCCGTATCTTAACCAATTCCTTGCCCCTGCCCACGAACGGCTCCTCCGGTATCTGCACGCCGGTGGTCAGGCTCCATTTCCTGCGGTTTTGGTATTCTTCCAGGGCGGCGCGCTGGCACGATTCTTCCAAAGCTGCCTGTCCAGGCCCAAGCCCCGGCGGGGTATCCGCATATTTTTGGCGCAAGGCAAGCTGACGTCCTTTCCAGGCCAAATATTCAAATTCATAATCCATCATAGCGTTTCCTCATATTCCGCCATGGTCGACAAGACACGGAAATACATGAAACGATACTCATCCTTGCCGTGTTTGAGCAAATATTGGTCCAAGGCGGCCATCTGCTCCAGCAGCCAGTGGCGGCAGGTCAAGGGGTCGCATCCCTTGCAGGCGTCCTCATACAGCTCGATTAGGCCGATCACCAGGTCGTCCAAATACGCCCCCCGCTGGCTTGTATGCCCCCTTGTAAGCGGCAAATAACCGAACTGGTCCAGACGCTCGTTGATCAGGCGCAGGTTCAGGTAAGGCAAGCCAAGCAACAGGATGTGCCGAAGCATCGTCCTGCGCGGTATCTCTCCCAGAAGATTGCGGGTCCGCAGGAATTCCGATTCATAATTGCTGCTGGAAAAATGATTCTCGGCGATCTCGATCATGCGGCTTTCCGCGGAGAGCGCCGTGGCGCTCATGGCATCCAGGCAATACAGGTGCCGCGCATAAGCAGACAGGTTCTTATAAGGCACATTCATCTGGATCATCCGCGCAGGCGGTATCTGGGCGATATACTCGGAAAGCATCTCCTCCATCAGCTGCCTGCGCCGCACATAGACCGGATAGGCTTCGTCCGTCGGATCCGGCTTCTTATGGAACACACGGTCGCACCTTTCCAGGCAGGCTTTCAGGAAATAATCCGCCTCCCGCATATCCAAATCCAATGCCTGGGCAAAATCCCGGGCGGCCTCCCGGCTAGACGGCAGATGCCGTCCGGTCCGCCAATAGCGGATCTTCACGGACTCCATCTTTTCAGGCGCCCTCCCATACATTTTCTCGAACAAGAACCGGTCCAGTTCATCCCGGCTTTTGATCCCTTCCTTCTTCGCCAAGCGATCCGCACGCTGCTGAATCCAATCTGTCTCCGGCCTACGTCCGTTTTCTTTTGCAATGACGCTCCTCGCAAGCTGTATTACCTTATTCTCCACTCTTGTCCCTCTCCTTAACCGTTTGCCTTGCCACAGACAGATGTTATGCCCCAAAGGGGCTTCCCACGCCATTTCGGATAATTAATCATTAACATCCCGTTTTGCATTTGACAATAAGGTAAATCTTAACATTCTTTTGTCTTTCGGACAAAATGGAGCATGCGCAAAGGCATGGACAGGCTTATCGATGACTCCGGCTTAATACCCAGCAGAACGCTTTCGCGGTCCTTAGGTCCGCATCCTTAAAATGGTTCCCCGGGTTCCATTCCAGGATGCAGCGCTTGCCCTGTGCCGTAAGGCAGCCGAAAGCTTCCCGGATCCTCTCCCCGACCGTAGCTATAAGGGGGTTGCGGGTCCTTTCCTCTTTATCGCCAAGGCTTAAGTAAACCGTATCGCCCCAAAGCACATGGCCTTTCATATATTCCAGGAAGCCCGGGAACCAGACAGATGGCGAGGCTGCGGCAACCCCTTGAAACAGGTCTGCCTGATACGCCGCCCACAAGGCAAAGAGCCCCGCCAGGGAATAGCCACCGATGTAATAAGACTTGCTTTTGTCTGTACAATATTTCATTACTTCGGAAAGCGTGGCGGCCGCCCCGCCCGCGAAATCCTCTTTCCCATAGACGGCCGGGCAGCCCCAGGGGGACAGATCCGCATTCCAGTGGTCCACCTTACAGGCAAGGAGGCGGAAATCCGCGTTTGCGTTTTCTTTTATGGAAAGGAATTCTTTTTCCAGCGACGCAAGGTCCTGGTCCCCAACCATTTGGATCAGGACGATTGGGGCTTGCGGGGCGCCAAATTCTAGTGTGACCATTTTATTCCTCATTCTGGAGCGTTTATGCGAAAAGAAGCTGTGGATATTTTACCATTTCAACCGAGGAAATACAACACTGTCCCAGGAACATTTTTAAAGTCAAAGAGAATTGTACAGCTGTAGCAGGGCATAATCATGAACACCTCCTTACACCAGCTGAAATAGAAATTCTTCATTAGAAAGCCGCACGATATCGCCATTCTTCAATGTCACTTCATCACCCGGCGCTAGAAGCATCCCATTTACATAGGTATGGTTTGTAGATTTTAGATCCGATATCACATATTGGTTATTCAAGTTCCTTATTACTGCGTGGCTTCTACTGATCGTAGGATTATCCGCAATGTATAGGGCCACGTTCTGGTAATCCTTTCCAATCGTCATTTCCAACTTGTCCAGCATGAATTGCTGTGCATTACGCGTGCGGGTAAGCATCCCTCGCACGTTATTCCAGACCACGGTTCCATAATCCGTTTCTGGCAACTCTTCCCGCGTCAGATCTTCCTGCTTCACATCCTCCTCCATCATGGCAGAACACTCTTTTACAACTGCAGAAACCACTTGATAATCATAGGGCTTGCCATCTTTCGTCCAGTCTTTCAGTCTTTCCAGATAATGGGCGGTTTTCTCTTTTTCCGGTATGGCCTGGCATACAATGCCTTGATACAATTGCTCCAGGGAACCTTTCCTCGCGATATTCTCATAAGGTACACATACAAGGTATACCCACTCATCCTCGGGATCTAGGAAAACCCAATTCGTCTCCAACACCAGTCGGTCTGCCGGAATCATATATTTGCGGATGCCTTCTGCCGTATCCGCAATATTCAGGATCAATTTTAATATCTGTTCCTTTTTTCTCTCCTCTGTCAGATATTCAGATACACTTACCAGCCTCTCGCAGTCATAGTAAAGAAAAGACCCCTCTTTTTTATAATCCAACAACCCCTCTATCTGTTGGAATTTCATCATTTTCTCCGTGATGCCATCAACCTTGGCGCATTCTTCTACCGTACACCGAATTCTTCTGTTGGGTTTCTTTACTTCAAAGATCAGTTGCATCCTCGACCGCCTCCATCCAAGCAAATACTCCGCTCTTCGATATTTTGTCAATCACTTCGGTTTTCGTCATTTTTTCATAGTTCTCTATCCTACCTAGAACCGGAACGTTAAAGTTTGACAGCTCTTTAAAATGATTTCGATCGATCTTGTTATAAAGGATACGGAACTTTTTCCCGGCAATATCCTTATCCACAATATTTCCAACCATTCCCTGATAGACCCTTGCAAACTTCATGTTGCTTGTATCGGAACCGGACCCCACAAAAACAACTTGATCAGCTTCACTCACCCATTTCCAATGAGTTTTGTCCAGGCTTAAGGGTTTATCCACGATGATACGGTCAAACAAACCATAATCTCTTAACGCCTTAAGGTTCTCCAGCAACTCCTCCATATTGATTCCTGGATAATCCATCACACTTCGAACAGAATCAATAAAACATACGCCGCTTTCATCCCTTTTCAAATTTTCTGATAGCGTCTGCTCCAAACTTTTTCCGGTGCGCAAATCAAACAGGTATTGTAAAAGATCCCGAGACCCTTCTTCTTTAAAATAAAAACCCGCTGTACCCATGCTCTCCAGATTCAGATACAGCACGTTTTCTCCAGTGCTTGCCATAGCTTTTGCACAGGCGGCTGCAGCCGTACTGCAGCCACAACCGCCAGAAGCGGACTGAAATAAATAAATCCGTCCTTTTTCCGGTCGAGGGAACAGGATTGTCCTTTCCAAAGACTGCATCTGTTTCTGAAAGGCTTCCTGGAGCTCATCCATTCTCTGATAGCGAAAAACACCCTCCGCCCCTTCCTTTTCCTTCATCACTTGTCCTGGCTCCTGCCAAAGCAACACCACGGGAATTCCTCTAAGATATTTTCGTGCCGCTTCCGCAAATTCCACTCCAGCCGCCACCAAAGCTTTCGGAAAGTCCACTAGTTCTTTCTGTAACTCCTGCGGCGAGCCACAGCAAAGGATCTGCCACTCCTTTCCATACTCAGGCACAAAGAAATCCCGGATACGTTCCAGATACTGTCCGTCGAAATCCGCAAAAATAATCGTTTGACCCATGCAAAAATCCCTCTTTTATCCCACCGCGCTTCCGGCACTCAACTCCTGCGGATAACGGTCAATCGTACTGACCGTTCCTCCATCATAATGGAAAACGATCCATTCTTTGATTCCAAAATCCTGCATTTTGCCAGCATACACGGCAGGCATCGTTTCTCCCGGCAGATACAGCTTGACGCTTACCCCTGTAAAGTCCTGAAGCCCTTCCGATCTGAAATCCACAATAAAGTAATCAAAGCTCGCACCTGGGTCATAAACCGTGATGGTCTCGGGTCCGAAGCCATTGGTATCATCCACATCCAGTTCAGCAATGACCTTGCCTCCAATAGTAAATACAGGATTCATGAAATTAACGAAAAAGGGCGTCCCATCAGACAATGTCCCACTCACGTAACTGTCCAGGTCGTACGGCCTGCTTCCCCATTCCAGCACGATGCGCAGGGCTCCCTCGTTAAGGTTGGAGGAAAGCGTATAATTTACGTTATACTGATTCTCTCCCGTACGAACCTCAAGATGATAATTCTCCGTGATATAATTTCCATACGATACTTCTACCTCATAAACTCCCGGCTGCAGATCGGTTTTGTAAGAGCCATCCCCCTCAGAAAAAAGGGACTTCACCTCTGCCCCGTTCTGTTTATAAGACAAAACCGCCCCATATATCCCTTTTCCTGTGGATGCATCTATTACGTAACCGGAAATAGATGGAGCGCTCCCCTCTTCCTCTCCTGTTCCATAATCCTCAGGGCGAATCCGATTCCAGACATCGGTACCCACGATATTGCCGTCCTGATCCGATTCTATTTGTATTCTGCAGCCACCGTACTGCAAGTCAAAATAATACCTGTCATTCTCAGCGTCATGGGTGACTTCCAATCGCTTTCCGCACAATTCTTCGATTCTGTCTGCCGACAAAGAGCCTTCATAATTACGGAACAGTACGCCAATATTGTCCAACTCAATCTCTGTAGGCTTCGAATAAGTATGCGGCACTCCCTGGGTTTCATTGATCACATCCGGATTTTCCGAGGTATCATAATAATACAGGGTCATCATCCCTTCCCAGCTTCCTTTTAAGCCTCCTTCCCATGAACTCCAGGACGGTTCTCCGTAACTGCGGCGGTAATCGCCATAATTATACTGTCCAAATATTACGAACATTTGATCATCAAATACCGTATCCGAACTGTTGGAAATTGGCGATGTGGCGCTTCCTCCACCAAAGTCTCCTTTTTGCAATGCCAAAATCCTTGTACTTCCTTTGCCGGAAGCCGCCGTTGCGACGCCCTCCAGCATCACCGGAAGCCTTCCTGAATCCGAAAAGAGCATTCCTTGTTCCAACGTACTAACTGCAGAGGTCATATCACCCAGCATAAAATATACATCAGCAAGCTTTAGGTATGCCTCGTCTCTGTCCGGCATTGCACTGATAGCGCTTTCATAACATAAGATGGCATCCTCATAGCGCAGGATTGACATATATTTATCAGCTTCCCGCAGATTTCTGGCATATACCTGACTATCACTGTTATAAAAAACAAGGAAGCCCGCAAGACCGACGATTGCCGCGCCAAGCAAGCCTGCGGCAGCAACCAGCCAGCCCATCCTTCTTTTCTTCTTTACTTCCAAAAGCGCTCCACATTGGTAACAGGTCAGATCCTGATCCGCATTTTCCGCCCCACAATTGATACACCTTTTCATACTAACCTCCATTCATTGTCCTATCCGTTCCAAGATAGCTCTTACCGTCTCCATCTCCGCATTTCCATCTTCCTTCGAGCCGTACAATTCCCTTGCCTTTTTACAACATTCATATGCCTTAGAAAAATCGTATTCCCCTCCTGATTCCTGTACTTCCATTTCATATTCCGCCACAGCAAGATGGGCATAAATCCTATAATCCTCGCCGAATAACTCTTTCATGTCCAAAAGCACTTCCCGGCCATTATGATATTCTCCCAAGGCCTCATATAAGATCGCCAAGTCATAGTAATCAACAAATCCGGCGTAAGGCAATGCAGTCAAACTCTGAAAAGCTTCCAGTGCCTCCTCCCACAAAGATTGTCGTTCGTCATCAATGGCGATGGAGCCATACTCAAAGCAAAAGCATCCGTACTCTCTTTGTATGTTCCTTGCAGATGTATCCACGGCATCTGCAAGCACCCTGCAAAATTCCTGATATGCTTCCTCATACCGTTTTTCTCCCCAGTAAATTTGGGCTTTGACATATGCCATGTCCTCATCGTCGATGCCGATGATCTCCGCCTCTTTAAGCGTCAATTCCGCCTCACGATACTCGCCCAATTTAGCCAGTGCCACCGCATAATCCTTATAATAAACGGCTTTGCCGCCATCTGTCTCCAAAGCGGATTCAAAGTAGCCCAAAGCCGTGTCATATTCATTCTCACCTAAACAGACCACTCCCAGCATATCGTATATGCTTCCAATAGCCTCCCGATTGCGTGCAAGCACCGAATGATACTCCTTTGCAGTCAACAGTCCATTTCCCATGCTGCGTACCAGCGCAGCATCTCCATCCGCATAGGCATCCACCATCAAATTATATTTCTCTTCTGCCCGTTCCACTTTCTGATGCCGAACGAATCCGACTCCCACCACCACACCTACGGTTATCAGCGTCGCAGCTGCAATTACACCAAGCTGAATGGCCAGCCTTTTCCTACGATGGCTGACAGACTGCCGTTCCACATGGACCGCCGCACGAAGCAGTTTTTCCGCCGACTGGTATCTCTGATCTCTGGAGCGTGACATCATCTTATCCGTCATGCAACGCAACCCTTCGCTGTAAGGCAATTCTGACATATTCCTCAATGGTACAGGTTCATACAGGGTCCCCGGCAAAATTCCTGAAATCAGATAGTAAAAAGTGGCGCCGAGACTATAAATATCCGATCTGGCATCCAGCTTCAACCGTTCCCCGCCACCATTCCTCTGTCTCGACATCGCCAGTTCATACTGTTCCGGCGAAGAAAAATAAGGGCTGAATCCTTCCAGCTTGCCATCTTCTTCATTGAAGGAAATATTGAAATCGATCAGACATACATTTCCTTCCTCCGTAATCATAATATTGGCTGGTTTAATGTCACTGTGTATGATTGGCGGTTTCCTGGAATGCAGATACTGAAGCACTTCCGCAAGCTGCCGAAGCCATTGAAGCAGCTGTTCCTCCGTAAAGCGCCATCCCATCCGCATATAATAGTTCAGATCATACCCCCGGATGTATTCCATCACAGTATAAACCTCATCATCATACTGGATAAAATCATATATTTGGGGCAAATACGTATGGTGAAGCCGCTTTAAGATATCAACCTCCCCTCTCGCATTCACCTTTCCCACAAAATTTCCTTTTATTTTTTTAACGACTACTTCCTTTTGGAGGTGCAGGTGGTAGGCCTTGTAAACAATGCCCATACCACCTGCACCGATTTCCTCCAATATTTGAAAAGTGTCTTCCAGAACCGTACCAGGCTGAAACATATCTATACCTCTATGCGTGCTTTGGCAATCAGCCTTTCTTATTCTCTTCTCCCTCTTCTCCTTCTTCCTCTTCCTTTTTCTTTTTCTTTCCAAACAAAAGGAAGAAGAATTTGCTTCCAATGGCGGCCCCGCCCGCCGCAGCTGCTGCTCCAGCCATGTTCGCTTTCACTATGGCCGCCACAATCCCTCCGATTGATGCCAGGCCGACTATCGAGGCAGTGGCGACCACCGCCGTCGTGTTATTGATAAACTGATAGAAGAGGTTCGTTGTGATCAGGAAAGTCATCACGTTTTCTGCGCTTATGTTGCCCGCCTTGTCCGTCGCGACCACTTCCAGCGTCCGCCTTCTGTTGGAGCTTCCGATCTCCTGGGTGACCTTGCCGCCGTTCTCCATAAGCGTGTCGGCATCATATTCCGCCAGCACGCTGCCATCCAAAATAATCTGCAGCGTATCCAAGAAGAAGTTGTCATTCGCCGTCACCGTGACCGTCCTCATATCCTCATTATACTGTTCTCCGTCTTCCACTCCCGTGATGGTACAGAATGGATTCGTCTTGTCAATCACGAACTGCAGCAACGCTTCCGCATCTTCGTCCTCGGCATAGTCCACGTTGGACATTTCATTCCTGGCCGCATCCGTGGAAGTAATTCTTACGGAATACTGACCGTCTCCAGCGAAATTATCACCGAATATGGTATATACGTTCTGCTTCCAGGTTCCTCGTCCGCCGGAACTCTCCACGGAATAGTCGTTTTCTTCCAATGTGACCACTTCGCTCGCACTGCGTTCACTATAAGTGATCTGGGCAGACGTGATCGTATCCACATTAATCTCCGTGACAACTAAATCTTTCTCCTGATTATGATAATAATCATTCACATACTGCAGTGTGTCATCGCTCAGGATGAAAACGGAACCCCATCTGTTCACCGAATACATCACTTCTGCGGAAGTCATGTTACCGGCCAAATCAACCACTTCGGCCCTCAGAGTATATAGATCGTCATTTGCTCGAATATCCTCCAGGTCATCCAGGACGATCTCGGCGCCATTATGTATTTCTATGGAGGAGGACATTCCATCAACAGGAATATTCCCATTATGATATCCGTTCAGGCTAATGGCATATTCTCCCATATTCACATCTGAATAGATAATATGAGGCTGCACCGTACCTTTATTGGCGGAATAATTCTCAATATTGGTAATTTCCAATTCCGGGGCAATGGTATCCACTATGAAATGTTCTTCTGGAAATTCTTCCGTCACATTGCCAGCCATATCCATATAGCTGATATCAAAAGTATATTCCGCATCCATATCATAATAAATCGTCGCCGTATTCATATCCCCATTACTGGACCAGCCGTTTACGGCAGGGACCGATACCGATTCCCCATCATTCTCCGCAGTTATTTCAATCGTTACGTCTGACGGATTAAAGTTATGCTCCAAAATGTTGACCGTAGCCCGACGATACGCATTATAATAATAAGCGTTTTGAGAATCCATATTATCATAACTTACAGATATCTCCGGAACGGTCCTATCGATCGTAAATTCATCCACCACCCCGTAAGAGGAATGATTTCCCGCGAAATCCTGACATTCCAACGTAAAGGTATAGTCACCATCTTCTGCAAAAGCCACCGTACAGGTATGCGTAGTCGAATCTGAAACCCCATTTCCTGCGGAATGACTCCATCCACTGATAATAGGCATCACGCCGTCCGTGTTGGTAATGGTAAACTTCACATCGCCCTCGTTGAAATTCCTCTCCGTAATCGTCACAGTAGCCGTACGTACAGTATTGTAATAATTTTCATTCTGCGCATTGTATGTGTCATAAACCACCGAAATCACGGGGGCGGTGACATCAATATTGATTCGATCTTGTGTACCTCCAGAATATCCGGCATTATCCGTATATGCAGCCGTCAACAGGACATCATTGCTGTTGTTCGCTTCTGCAGATACCACTCCACTCAACTGATCCGAATAGGTAATATCCCCATTTTCATTGACATAAGATTTGCTGTTTTCGCCACTATTGGCAAGGGTATATGTAACCTGATTCAAACCGGAATAGTTATCCTCATAGCTAAAGAGCACATTGACATCCGAACTATAGTAATTAACGCCATTCACGACTCTGCTGGGCGTCGTCTGGACTTTTATGCCTACATGGGCGCCTTCCGATGCGTGCTGTGCCGCCGATTCCAAAATGACTCCTTTCAAAGTTTGGTTTGCACAGCGATTGGCAGCAAAGTCCTCCGCACTTGCAATCACATCTCCTTTAAAGTCCGGAGATAAGGTAAAGGTCACATATCTGTCTACATTGTTGCCCTGTACCATATTTTCTGCTTCCACGTCCGCCGCGCTTACCACATCGGTCTGTTTACTTACGGCATCCGTTTCTGTCAAGAAGGCATTATAATCAAAATATCGCACTCCGCTGATTTCATCATGCGCGACCAATGTCACCCGGATCGCCTGCTTCCAGAAATATCCAAAAGTGACATAATTCAGGAATTTCGCCCATCCACCGGTGTTCACATCATGATACCGCATATCACTGTCATCTGAATTCTCAATCACAGTGATTACCGGCGCAACGGAATCCACTGTAAAGACGTCTCCCATAATGGGCGTTCCACCTATCGCTTTCCCATTGTATATATAAGAACCCGCCTCCCGGACAGCCATGTCCCGATAGCTGATGC
>CANQBN010000089.1 GCA_947588855.1 uncultured Lachnospiraceae bacterium | reverse complement strand
CGGTCTTAGTGGAACCTACATTCACTGAGCTGCAGACCTTCTCCGTCACGGCCAGGGCCTGGGGGATGGAGCGGATCAGATTCTCGTCCGCCTGGGTCATGCCCTTACTGACAAGCGCCGAATATCCGCCGATAAAATTCACGCCTACCTCTTTGGCCGCCCTGTCCAGGGTCTTCGCAATGGTCACGAAATCCTCCGGCTTTCTGCAGGCGCAGCCGCCGACCAGAGCGATTGGCGTCACCGAGATCCGCTTATTGACAATCGGCACGCCGAAATCCCTGGCGATGGCCTCGCCGGTAGCCACCAGATTCTTCGCCTTGGTGGTGATGCGCCGGTATATTTTCTCATTTAACGCGTTCAGATCCGAATCACAGCACTCCAAAAGACTGATGCCCATGGTGATCGTGCGCACATCCAGATTCTCCCGCTCGATCATCTGGTTGGTTTCATTAACTTCAAATATATTAATCATTGTTTTTCTCCGTTTCGCAGCAGTCTTATTTCTCTGCAGTCTTATTTCGCGGCAGCCTAATTCCTGTCTGATCGCCGCAGACCGTGTTCCGTCATAACGTTCACGCCTGTCCGCCAAATCCTCTCTCAGATCCGGTGCATGGCCGTAAAAATCTCTTCCCGCTGGCAGTGAATCCGCACGCCGATCCCCTCTCCGATCTTCTCCAGGTCATCTACCATTTCCTCGAAAGGTTTTTCCAGCCGGTTTACGTCCACAATCATCATCATATTAAAATATTCCTGGACAATAGTCTGAGAAATATCCAAAATGTTAATGTGATTCTCCGCCAGATAACTGCACACTCTGGCAATGATGCCGACAGTATCCTTGCCCACCACGGTTATAATCGCTTTATTCATATAGTCATCTCCTTCTATCATCTCTCCACATCCCATTCCGCCAGGATGTTTCCATCTCTCCACGGCAGCCCTGCCGCTACAGCGTCACGATTTCCGACATGGCGTCTCTTCTCGCCACCGCTATGGAAAAATCCGATGCCCGGTACGGACAGTCCCCCTGGTCGATTTCCAGCTTCACAGTCTCAAAAGCCAGCTCCGGGTAATTGTTGGTCTGACTTAAATGGCCCAGCATGATCTTCTTCATATTATCGTGAAGCACGTAATTCAGCAGACGGCCGGCATTGTCATTGGACAGATGGCCGTGATCGCTGAGAATCCGCCGTTTCAGATAATAGGGATACGGCCCGGTCTCCAGCATACGCACGTCATGGTTGGATTCCAGAAGCAGGGCGTCCAGCCCCTGAAGGTGATCGATGATGTACTGGTCGTAATGGCCCATATCTGTCGCCACCGCCACCGATTTCCGTCCCTGCCGCACCCGGTAAGCCACCGGATTGGCAGCGTCATGGTCGATGCGGAACGCCTGAATCACCAGATCTCCTACCATGAAATCCACATCTGGTTCAATCGGATGAAGGAGCTCCGCCGGATACTCACCCAGACCGCTGATCTTCTGAATCTCCTCAATCGTCTCCTTTGTGCTGTAAATCGGCACATGGTGACGTCTGGCCAGAATCCCCAGCCCCTTCACATGGTCTGAATGTTCATGTGTAATGACAATGGCATTCAGCTCACTGCCCTTTACGCCGATCTCATTAAGACCCGCCTCAATTCTCTTGTTGCTGATTCCCGCGTCCACCAGCATGTGGGTATTCTCCGACCCTATGTAAATACAGTTCCCACTGCTTCCGCTGGCGATGCTGACCAATCTCATCCTAATATCTCTCCAATCTGTCCCCGGATATCTTCCAGACTGCCGTTATTATCAATGATCCGATCTGCCAACGTCCGGTATTCATCTTCTGTGCGCTGTTTTTCCATGACAGCCAGACATTTCTCCCTGGAATACCCGCGATTCTCCATAAGCCGTTGAATCCTGGTTTCCTTCAGGGTATAAACATACCATACTTCATCATAAATGTCATCCGATTTTTTCCGATCTTGCGGAAGCGCCGTCTCTATCACCAAAAGAGGACGCCGGCAGTTCTGTTCCCTGCTCCGAAACTCTTTCACCTGACGGTAAACTTCCTCCCACACCAGCGGATGGATCATAGCGTCCACGCGCTCCAGAATCATCTGGTCAGAGAAAACCATATCCGCCATCTTCTTTCGGTCCAGTTCTCCGTCTTCTCCCAGAATCTGCTCTCCGAAAGTCTTCGCCAGGCGCTGATAACCGGCCTGCCCTTTCCGCTCAAGCTCTCTGGCTGTCTGATCTGTCTCCAGGACCGATGCATTATATTCTTCTCTCAGAATCTGCAGGACCCGGCTCTTGCCGGCTCCCACTCCCCCGATCAGTTCGATCACCATGTTATCAGCCTTCCTGTTGTTTTACTGCTGCTTCAGGAGTCTATACTCCCGCCCCAGGCCAATAAAAGCCATCCTTTCGCAATTACTTCGCGTCATACCAGGTCTCCCCCGCGTGGGCCTCCACTTCCAGCGTCACCCGAAGATCCGCCGCGTGCTTCATCTTCTCCTCCAGAATCTCCGTCACCGCCGCGATTTCGTCTGCGGCCGTCTCCACCAGCAGCTCATCGTGAACCTGCAGAACGATCTGCGACTTCATGTTCCGTCTGCGCAGCTCCTTGTCCACGGCAATCATGGCGATCTTCATAATATCTGCCGCCGTCCCCTGAATCGGCGAGTTCATGGCCACCCGCTCGCCGAACTGCCTCCGCATGAAATTGGCGTCCTTCAGCTCCGGAATAGGTCTTCTGCGGCCGAACATGGTCGTCACATAGCCCTGGGCCTTCCCTTCCTCCACCTGCCGGTCCAGAAATGCTTTCACTCCCGGATAGGTCTCAAAATATTTCTCAATATAGACTTCCGCCTCTTTCCGGCTGATACTCAATCCCTCGCTGAGACCGAAGGCGCTGATTCCGTAGACAATGCCGAAGTTCACCGCCTTGGCGTTCCGCCGCTGAAGAGGAGTCACCTGGTCAAGGGGAATGTGGAACACCTGAGACGCAGTGATGGCATGGATATCCTGGGCCTCGCCGTAGGCCTGGATCAGCCGCTCATCGCCGGACATGTGAGCCAGGATCCTCAGCTCGATCTGAGAATAGTCCGCGTCCACGAAAACGCATCCTTCCTTCGGCACGAATACCTTGCGGATCTGCCGTCCCAGTTCCATCCGCACAGGAATATTCTGCAGATTCGGCTCGGTGCTGCTGATCCGGCCGGTGGCAGTGATGGTCTGATTGAACGTGCCATGAATCCTGCCATCCTCCCGAATATAATTGTAAAGTCCTTCCGCATAGGTGGAATTCAGCTTGGTCAACTGGCGGTAATCCAGGATCTTCTGCACCACCGGATATTCCGGAGCCAGCTTATCCAGTACATCCGCCGCCGTGGAATAGCCGGTCTTGGTCTTCTTCCCGTGGGGCAGTTTCATTTTCTCAAACAGGATTTCTCCAAGCTGCCTGGGAGAATTGATATTGAATTCCTGTCCTGCCAGCCCGTAAATCTCTTTCTCCAGCTGATCGATCTGAACCTTCAGATTGTCGCCATACTCCTTCAAACTTCCTTTTTCCACCCTGATTCCGGCCTGTTCCATATGATGCAGACTGTAGATCAGCGGCATCTCTATGTCGGTAAACAGCTTCCACATGCCGGTTTCCTGAAGCTTTTCCCTCAGAATGTCAATGGACTTCCATGCGATGTAGCCGGCGTAGCAGACGCAGATCCCTGCTTTTTCATCCTCTTCCTCAAAGGCCGTTCCTACCGGCTTTTTGCCCAGCAGGTCGGTTCTGGACGGGACGGTCATTCCCAGATAATCCCGGGCCAGATCGTCATAATCATACGTATCTTTCAGCGGGTTCAGAAGATATCCTGCCACCTGGCCGTCCAGAGCCGGACTGTCATCCTCAATCTGCAGGAACTTAAGCTGCCCTTTCAGGTCCAGGGTCATAGCCTGTTCCGCGTGAAAAATGACCTGCCGGATCTTCTCTGTCAAATACGCCTCCGTCAAAAAGCCTGCTGCGCGGACGGCATAGCAGTCCTCCTCGCCGAAGCACAGGGCAAGCCCCTTCACCCGACCATCTCCGATGATCAGCTGGAATCCGATCTTCTTCTGTCCGTCAGCTTTTGAGAAAATGTCCTCCGCCTGACTCAGGTCGTCGATCACCCGAAAATGTTCCTCCGCCGGAGAGCTTCCCATGGCATCGGCGTCAAACCGGGCCAGGATGGATTTAAACTCCAGGCGCTTCATATATTGATAAGCCTCCGGCGTATAGAGATTGCCGATGGCCATATCTTCATAGGAAAACGAAATCGGACAGTCGATGCAGATCGTGGCCAGCTCCTTGCTCATCTGAGCCAGGTCATAATGTTCCCGCAGCGCCTTCTGGGCCCTGGGAGGCCTGATCTCATCGATATGGGCGTAGGCATTCTCAATGCTCCCAAACTGACTGATAATAGCCGCCGCCGTCTTCTCGCCGATGGACGGCACGCCGGGAATATTGTCGGAGGTATCCCCCTGAAGAGCCTTCACATCAATGAACTCTTTCGGCGTTACCAGATACTCCCGCTTCACATCCTCCGGATAATAGTCCTTCACCTCGGTACCGCCACGGCTGGTCTTGGGAATCCGGATCTTAATGCGGGTATCCGCCAGCTGCAGCAGATCCCGGTCGCCAGAGACGATGGACACCTCTACCCCGTTGGCGGCGTTCTTCTTGGCAAGGGTCCCCAGAATATCGTCAGCCTCGTAGCCTGGCAGCGTCATAACTGGGATCCCCATGGCAGCCAGCACTTCCTTCATCAGCGGCACCTGCTCATGGAACTCCTCCGGCGCCGCGCTTCTGGTGCCCTTATATTCCGCATACATTTTATGGCGAAAGGTCGGCTCGGCCAGATCGAAGGCCACCGCCAGATGATCCGGCTTCTCCTCCTCCAGAATCTTAAACATAATATTGAGGAACCCATACACCGCATTGGTGTGGAGTCCCTCGGAATTGGTCAGATTGGGAATCCCGTAAAAGGCGCGAAATAAAATACTGTGGCCGTCAATCAGTACCAGTTTGTCCATAGCTTCCTCCAAACATTTTCTGTGTATTGCCTCGTTTCAAAAGATTCTTCCCGAAACTGAATTCTTAATTCCCTTCCATCTTACAACAGAACCGGCTTATTTTCAAGGGACTCTTCCCTTTCACAATTTATCTTTAAAAGAATGATTGACTTCCTGAATTCTCAGTTGTATACTCTGTTTGAATTTGTTCCGGGAGGAAAATGATAATGGATACCAAAATGAAAAAAAGAATTGTAATGACGATTCTCGGTCAGAGCGCATGCGGCGTCAGCGGCGGCCTCTTCAAGACTGCAGCTCTGGGCGTGGATCCCTTTTTATCTTTTATGAGCGGCATCGATGAGCTGCTTCCCTTAAGCTTCGGCACCGTGTGGGCTCTGGGCTGCGCCCTGCTCCTTCTGTTCACCTTCCGGGCCGACCGCCATTATATAGGACTGGGAACCCTGTTTAACCTGTTCTTCATGGGGTATATTACCGAATTTACCATTGCTATTCTCAAGGTCCTGTCCCCGGAACCATCTATGGTATTACGGATTTTGCTGCTGGCAGCCGGCATCATCCTTACCTGCATCAGCGCCGCCTTCTATTACACGGCCGACATGGGGGTATCCGCCTACGACTCCATCGCCCTGATCCTGTCGGGCACCTGGCATCTGGGGCCTTTCCGCATCTGCCGTATCCTGTGCGATCTGGTCTGTGTCATCGGCGGAGCATCCTTCTTCCTGCTGTCCGGGAAGCCTCTGTCCGCCCTGCCCACCCTTACGGGCATCGGAACCATTATTGCCGCCTTCTTCATGGGGCCGCTGATCGACTTTTTTGAGATCCACTGGGCAAAGCCATATTTTGACAATTAGGAATTGCTGCAGTGAATATTTGCTGTATTATTTCTGCAGCAGCCCCTTGTCAGCAGATTCAGAAAATACCGTTCTGCCACCAGAGGCGGAACTGAAGGAGAAGCATGACCGTCACTCCCATGACAATCAGAGTGTCCGCCGCATAACGGACAATATTCATAAGCCGTATGGTGTACAGCCGCTGCCTGGACGCCATAATATCTTCTTCCATAGCTCCTTTAATATCGCTTATATCGGTGTTTTCATCATCCAGCTGCCGGATACCTTCCTCCACCGTATAATAGATCTCCAGTTCTTCACGACAATCGGCACAATGTTCGACATGTTCCAGAAACTGGGCCGCCGTTTCATCGTCCAGCTCATAATGAATAAAAGGAAGCACCAATCGCTCCGCTTCTCGGCAGGTCATGCATTCCACTCTCCTCTCTCATTCCATCTTACAACAGAAAATACTTTTTTTCAATGAATTTACTTGCCAAAGCCCCAAACATATGATAAACTAAATGTCGTTGCAGAAACACAGCAGGCCGGCTTGTCGGAATGGCAGACGAGGCAGACTCAAAATCTGTTGTAGGTGACTACGTGCGGGTTCAAGTCCCGCAGCCGGCACTCCTTGGCAGGGGCACCGCGGTTCTCAGTTCTACTGAGGCTGCGGTTTTTCTTTTATACCATATCTGCTTGAACTTTTATTGAAATTTTGATAGACTGATATTAAGGTTTGATCTGCATGCCGATACCGTACCGATTCGCCTGCAGTTTAGGATAAGGGACGCTGGACGCCGCCAATTGAATTCAACAAAAGAAGGAGGAGGTTTTGTACTATGGAGAACGTAACCATCTTAGATCATCCGCTGATTCAGCACAAGATTTCCATGCTGAGAGATAAGAACACAGGAACCAATGAATTCCGCAATCTGATCGGTGAGATTGCCATGCTTATGGGCTTTGAGGCCCTGAGGGATCTTCCCCTCATGGACGTGGAGGTGGAGACTCCCATTGAGAAATGTATGACGCCGGTTCTGGCCGGCAAGAAGCTGGCCGTAGTTCCCATTCTCCGTGCCGGCCTTGGCATGGTTAACGGAATCCTGGCGCTGGTGCCTTCTGCCAAGGTAGGCCACATCGGCCTCTACCGGGATGAGGTGACCCACGAGCCCCATGAATACTACTGCAAACTGCCCAGCCCCATCGAGCTGAGAACCATCGTAGTCACCGACCCAATGCTGGCTACCGGCGGTTCCGCTGTCGCCGCTGTTGATTTCATCAAACAGCACGGCGGCAGACACATCAAATTCATGTGCATCATCGCTGCTCCGGAAGGCGTGAAGCGGCTCCACGAGGCGCATCCCGATGTGCAGATCTACATAGGACATCTGGACCGCTGCCTTAACGACGCGGCTTACATCTGCCCCGGCCTGGGCGACGCCGGGGACCGGATCTTCGGGACGAAATAACATCAAAGGAAGCCTCTCTGCAGCATCCGGAACGCAGAATTCAGACCGAGAATTTCGCTCCGCGACAGCATCAGAGAGGCTCACTTTATGTGACATGTAAACAAATCCCGCATGCATGAACTCCACGTCCTGCTATCTACCGCTCTTCTTTCTCCACAATAACCCCTTCCCTTTTGTAGATGGAGTTTGGATTCACGCCGCCCCGGACACTGGATAAGGGATAGATATTGCTGTGGCTGCCGACGACGGTACCGGGATTCAGGACGGAGCCGCATCCCACTTCCACAAAGTCGCCCAGCATAGCGCCGAATTTCTTAAGGCCGGTCTCAATATCGCCGTCCTCCGCGTGTACCTTCACCAGCTTCTTGTCGGACTTCACGTTGGAAGTCAGGGATGCCGCCCCCATATGAGACTTATATCCCAGAACGGAATCCCCCACATAATTGTAATGAGGCACCTGAACGCCGTCAAACAGAATCACATTCTTAAGCTCTGTGGAATTGCCTACAACCGCGCCTTTTCCTACCAGAACATTCCCCCGGATGAACGCGCCGGGACGAATCTCGGTCCCCTCCCCAATAATTGCCGGTCCCTTTACAGTGGCCGTAGCCGCCATCTGAACAGACTTGTGAATCCAGATGTTCTCCCCAATCCGTTCATATTCTTCCTCGGGCAGAGCTGCGCCCAGCTCCAGTATTATCTTACCAATGCGGGGAAGAATCTCCCACGGATAAGTACAATCTGTCAGATAGGCCTTCGCCATCGTTCCGGACGCATCTCCATAAATCTCCTGTACGGTCATCTGTTCCTTCTTCATATAATTAATCCCTCCGCCTGCAGTCTGTGATAAATAACCTATGATACCGGCAAGAATTATACCATAGCGGACTGGTCTCCGCAAGATAATTCCCAATGGATCCAACCCAGACGAATCCAGGCCGACCCGTTCAAGACAGCTCATTGCCGTGAATTGCTGATGGCTGCACCGCTTATTTCTGAAACTCCGTCATGTATGGACGGTATTTCAGCGGAAGATGGGAGCGCTGGCAAAGAGGGTTGGTCCGCTCCGCAATGGCAATATATTTGTGAAATATCTTCCAGAGCTTCTCTATCTCCTGCTGGTCTCCGGACTGGATGAGACGTTCCTTCCAGGAATCATCCGGCAGATATACCGTCATCCACCGTCCCATGGCGCGGTGGATGACCGCCTTTTTTCTCCTCTCGTCATAGATGATCCAGTTCTCGCCGCGCATTCTGTCCGCAAAATGAACAGCCATCAGCGCGATTACGTCGTTGTCCGGTTTCACGATCCCTGCCAGTATTCCCTCCCTGGTCTGAGAAAATCGTATAAACTCAATGAGATGCGTCGCCTCCCTGCTTACGCTCCTTCTCAGACGAAATATCTGATACACAGCCGGAATCTGCAGCATATCATCCACGCTTCTCCCGATATGCAGCGCGTATATCAGGTATCGGTAGATGTTATCCGCTTTGTCCTCATGACAGCTCAAAGAAGCGCAGTACACCTGCTCGTACACCTCCTGTCCGGCTTTCGCCTGAACGGCATCGATCACTTTGCGGACCTTCTCCTCCGTCTCCTCTACCTCACGGTATTCCGCAAACATCCTGATGTTGCCCGTATCCTTAATCTCAAGACATACATTGGCATGTCCCAGCCTGCTCATCCACGCATCATAGACGCCGCACAGGATCCCCTCAAATGTATCGCTGCAGGTAAATACCGTCATATCTTCCCTCCATCCCATAATCTGCCCCGGTGCGCAGGAATATCCGCTTCTGCCGCAGACAACTTCTACATCTGCCCAAACACCGCTCCCTGAACATCCTCAGCAGTGGGCTTCTCTGTCAGAAAGCCGTCGTCAAACATGGACATCTGGCGGTAACTGTCGGTCCTCCCGATATCCCAGGCCTTTCGCCGCTCCTCCCCGATCAGCTGACTTGTAATAAAATCACGGTCCATTCTCAGAGGATACAGCGTATGCCCGCCGCAGGTGATAAAATAATGAGCCCTCTTAAGCACGACTCCCATCTTTTTGAGATCCGGGAAATCCAGCCCCAAACCGCACCTGGCAGCTATGATGCGCTTTGCCGACCTGACGCCCACGCCCGGCACTCTGAGAAGCGTGTAATAGTCGGCCGTCCGCACCTCCACAGGAAACAGTTCCATGTGGCGCAGGGCCCAGTCACACTTGGGATCCAGAAAAACATTGAAATAGGGTTTCTCCTCAGTCAGAAGCTCGCCTGCGGAAAAACCGTAAAACCTCAGCAGCCAGTCCGCCTGATACAGCCTGTGTTCTCTCAGAAGAGGCGGTCCTCCCGGAAGTACCGGCAGGCTGCTGTCGTCATTCACTCTGACGAATGCCGAATAGAACACTCTCTTCAGGTCATAGCTCTTATACAGCGCCTCGGCAGCCGCCATCATCTGGAAATCATTCTCCGGCGTGGCTCCCACGATCATCTGTGTGCTCTGTCCGGCAGGAACGAACTGCCTGCGTCTTCCTGCGCCGCCTCCCATCTCCCCTGCCGGCAGACCGCTGCGGGATGCTGTCTCAAGCCTTCTGTTCTGAATTCCCATCTGAATCTGCCTCATGGGTGCCAGGATACGGCTCCTCGTCTTGGAAGGGGCCAGATTCTTCAGACCCTCCGCCGTAGGAAGCTCCAGATTCACGCTCATGCGATCCGCCAGAAGTCCCGTCTGCTCAATAAGAACCGGATCCGCTCCCGGAATCGCCTTGACATGAATATAGCCGTTGAAACGGTACTCATATCTCAGCTTCCACAGAGTCTGATACAGAAGATCCATGGTATAATCCGGGCTGTACAAAACTCCGGAGCTCAAAAAAAGTCCCTCTATATAGTTCCTCCGGTAAAATTCTATCGTCAGCCGGCATACCTCTTCCGGCGTGAAAGCCGTTCTGGGAACATCATTGGAACGGCGGTTTATACAGTATTTGCAATCATAAACGCACTGATTGGTAAACAATATCTTCAAAAGGGAGATGCACCTGCCGTCGGCCGCAAAGCTGTGGCACAGCCCGGCCGAAACCGTACTGCCCAGAGTCCCCGGCCGGTTCCGTCTCTCCACACCGCTGGAGGTACAGGCGGCATCATACTTGGCAGCGTCAGCCAGTATCTTCAGTTTTTCCTGAATCTCCAGACTTTCCTGAATCAACATAAAAACGCCTCCCGGCAAACATGTGTTCTGTACACATTTTACCATGGAGGCGTTAAAAAAGCAAGACATTTTTCGAACATTTGTTCTATTCTGTATATCCGTCAGGATTATTCTTCTGCCAGTTCCATGCGTCACGGCACATCTCTTTAATGCCGCGCGCCGCAACCCATCCCAGCTCGGCCTTCGCTTTCGCCGGATCCGCATAGCACGCCGGAATATCACCCGGCCGCCTGTCCTTGAACACATAGTTGATCTTCAGATCATTGGCTTCCTCAAAGGCATTGATCACATCAAGAACGCTGTATCCCGTTCCGGTACCCAGATTGTAGATCCAGACACCGCCCTTTTCCTTATGCATCTTCTGGAGAGCTTTCACATGTCCGTCCGCAAGATCTACTACATGAATATAGTCCCGGATACAGGTACCGTCCGGCGTATCATAATCGTTGCCGAAGACTCCCAGGCACACCAGCTTGCCGACGGCGACCTGAGTGATATAGGGGAGAAGGTTGTTGGGGATTCCCTTGGGATTCTCTCCAATCCGTCCGGATTCATGGGCGCCGATGGGATTGAAATACCTCAAAAGCATCACCTGCCACTCGCTATCCGCCGTGTGCAGATCGGTAAGGATCTGCTCCAGCATGCTCTTGGTGCGTCCATAAGGATTGGTTGCGTTGCCTTTCGGGCACTCCTCCGTAATGGGCACAAAAGCCGGATCCCCGTAAACCGTAGCCGACGAGCTGAACACAATGCTCTTCACGCCGTGCTTTCTCATCTCGTCACAGAGGATCAATGTCCCCGTAATGTTATTGTGATAATATTCAAGAGGCTTGAATACAGACTCTCCCACGGCTTTCAGGCCTGCGAAATGTATCACCGCCTCAATCTTTTCATTGTCGAATACCCGCTTTACACCGGCCTGGTCAAGCAGATCCACCTCATAGAAGATAACCTTCTTACCGGTAATCTCCTCCACCCTCTTTAACGACTCCCTGCTGGAATTGCACAGGTTGTCCACCACAACCACTTCATAGCCTGCATTCAGCAGTTCGATGCACGTATGGCTGCCAATATATCCCGCGCCGCCAGTTACCAAGATTGACATATGCCAAACCTCCTTATCCTTTATGCCTGAGACATCCTTCAGCTCTTTCGGGCCTCCTTTATATTATAATGGGGGAGGCCCTGAAAAACAATATTTTTCTATAAATTCTTTTTCCCTTTTTCCATACCCTTCTCAAATTCTGTCCGTATCTTGTCAATGGCCTTTTTCTCGATACGGCTGACATAGGAACGGGAAATTCCCATGGCCTGGGCAATCTCTCTCTGGGTATACTCCTTTCCGCCGAACAGTCCGTAGCGCATACGGAGCACAGTCTGTTCATTTGGCTTCAGGCATTGTCTGTACGCACCATAGAGCTCCTGAATGTCCTGGCGGAGAATCATTTCATCCAGCGTATCTGTCACCTCAGTCTCGATTATGTCCACGAGACTGACCGTTTCCCCGTCCTTATCTACTCCGATAGGGTCATAAAGAGATACTTCCCTGGAATATTTCTTGTGGGCTCTGAGCAGCATGAGTATCTCATTCTCTACACACTTGGCGGCATAGGTCGCCATCCGCGAGCCCCTGTCCGCATTAAAGGTATTCACCGCCTTAATCAATCCAATCGTTCCCACAGACAACAGATCTTCCATATCATAATCTGTGTTCTGATATTTTTTCACCACATGGGCCACCAGCCGCATATTATGTTCTATCAACTTGTTTCTGGCTTCCTGGTCCCCGCTCTTCATACGCTGCAGGCAGTCGCGCTCTTCACTGGCCGATAAAGGTTTCAGAAAAGTTTTCAAAGAAAAAGCCACCTGAAAGCAAAACTTAATGTAGTTTATGCTTTGGCGGCTTTTCAAGTGCTTTTACACCCTAAAGGGCGGCTTATACTATTTTACATGTCACCGTTAATGATGGAACAGACGGATTCCCGTAAACACCATGGCCATGCCGTACTTGTCGCAGGTCTCGATGACCTGGTCGTCCCGGACGGAGCCGCCCGGCTCAGCGATGTATTTCACGCCGCTCTTCTTTGCCCGGTCGATGTTGTCGCCGAAGGGGAAGAAGAGCGGCGTGAAATACATCGCTGAGCCG
>CANQBN010000088.1 GCA_947588855.1 uncultured Lachnospiraceae bacterium | reverse complement strand
TGCCTTCAGGGCCGCCAGAAGTTCTCCCTCCTGGAAAGGCTCTGACAGACAGTAGTCCGCCCCTTCTTCCAGGCATAAGGCTCTCTCTTCTGCCCGACCCTTTGTTATCATGAGCACCGGCAGTCGGCAGCGGCCGGCGCGAAGTCTCCGCAGCATTTCTGTTCCCGTCCCGTCAGGAAGACCGCAGCCTATAATAACTGCATCGTAATCTTCACTGTCCAGTCCCTGAATCCTCAGATTCTCTCTGTCCCAGACCAGGGCGTCCCAGGTATCTCCGCTCCAGACATCCACGTCGCACCAGATCTGCCGGAGGGCCTCATGGATCCGGGCCGCATTCTGTTTTTCCCTCTCGATCACAAGCGTCTTCATAGGCAGTATTGTCCCTCATTCTCCCCCAAAAATCAAGTATTTTCATAAAATTCATTAAATTCCCAATTACTCAGGCGGCACCCTTCGCCCGGCCGAAATCTGCCCCGCGAAAAGGTGCCGCCCAAACGGCCGTATACGGGAATGCAATGTTCCCGTGAGAATGCGATATTACCGCAAGAATGTAATATTACCGCGAAAACGCGATATTACCGGCTCCGCACTTCGCGCCGCATGAAACCGATGTAGGAAATCCCGAAGATCACTGCCGTGAGCGCCAGAAGCCCTGTCATATGCGGCCATACCAGAAGAATGCTCTGACCCAGAGACAGATAACCTGTGATAGCCCCTGACAGCTGCTGCGGCAGAATCAGGTTGGTCGACCGGACATTGGGATTCATGATGGTGGATACGGCCTCGCTGTACAGATAGTAAGGCGACAGACGGTTGATGGCCGTCTGGCACTCATAGTTGTTCAGCACCTGACCTACCGTCGCCGTATCGTTGATCGGGTACAGGAATCCGGCGGTCATGGTCGCCACCAGGCTCATAAACAGGGCAAAGAAGATCCACAGCCCGATTCCCAGCATGGCGGATGTGGCGGCGTGGCGGCAAAGCACGGAGAACAGAATCGCCAGTGCCAGCCAGAAGCAGATATACACCGCCGTAAACACCAGAAACACCAGAACCCTTCCGATTTCCTCGGCGGAAGGCGGAATTCCGGTGACCAGAAGCCCTACGCCGCCGATGAACAGCCCCATGGAAAATACCATGACCGTGATGATGGCGGCCCCTGCCAGAAATTTTCCGTTAATCACCGAATCCCGGTAGATGGGCTGGGACACCAGCCGGTTCAGGGTTCCCTCCGCCCTCTCGCTGTTGATGGCGTCAAATCCCAGTGTCAGCCCCACAAAAGGTCCCAGAAGGGCGATAAAGGATGTGAAGGACGGAATGGAATTGCCGCTCAGGGTAAACAGTTTCAGAAATATAAAATCCGGATCGGAAGCTACGGCATCGGACAGGTTCGACACTGCCCCGTAGATGCTGGCATAGCTTGTCAGGACAATGAGGACCAGCACGATCAGAAACCGCCGGCTTCCGATATGGTCGGCCAGTTCCTTGTGATACAGGGCGGAAAGACCGCTCTCCCCTCTATCCTTTTTCTCTCGCAAACGCAGCAAACCGCCCAGGTTTTTTTCCGGTTTCTTCTCCATGTTCCTGCTCCGCCTCCTCAAAATATCTGTGATAAATTTCATCCAGGTCGTTCTCCCTCTGTCTCAGGTGAGCCAGAGTATAGCCAGCATCCAGCGCTCTTCGCAGCAGTTCCCGCTTGGCGTCGGACCGGGTCCGCACCACATAGAACTCGCCTTCCCGTTCCACGCTGTCCACATTTCCCAGATTCTCCAGAAGTTCCTTAAATCCTCCGTCATCAGGAAACGCAGCCGTCTCCAGAACGTACTGACCTTCTCTGTGCATGCTTCTGGCCAATTCATCAATCTTCCCGCAGGCCACCAGCTTTCCTTCCACAAACAGACCCACCCGGTCGCAGATCTGCTGAATCTGGTACAGCTGATGGGAGGAAATCAGAATGGTTCTTCCGTCCTCCGACGCCAGCCGGCGGATCAGCTGCATCAGTTCCCGCATGCCCTCCGGGTCAATGCCCAGAGTGGGCTCATCCATGATAATGACGCTGGGATCTTTCATCAGCACATCGGCTACGCCCAGCCTCTGCTTCATGCCGCGGGAATAAGTTCCTGTCTTCTGGTCAGCCGCCTGGGTCATGCCCACCTTCTCCAGAAGATCTTCCGCCCGCTTCCGGATCACATCCTCCGGCAGCCCGTTCAGCCGTCCCGTGAAATGAAGATTTTCCCGTCCTGTCATGTCCGAATAAAAACCTACGTTGTCCGGAAGATACCCTACCATCCGCTTGATTTCAATGGGTTCCCTGGTACAGTTTTTTCCATCGATCCATGCCTGTCCCGATGTAGGCTCCGACAGGCCCAAAAGCATCAAAGTCGTAGTGGTCTTGCCGGCTCCGTTGGGACCCAGAAGGCCGAAAATCTCTCCCGGATAGATATCCAGGTTCAGCTCCGACACCGCCGTCTTGGAACCGTAACATTTGGTCAGTCCCTCCGTATGGATGATGGGGCTCAGCGTTTCTTCCATGGCTCCATCCTCCTCTCTCACCGTCTGCCGTAGCGGCGGAACATGTACTCCAGCCCCAGGGCCACGCCGGCAATGATGACTACAGCCACAATGCCCCACATGGTGCTGGTCTTGACAGATACGCGGAACTCGGCGCTGTCTGAAATTTCCGCGGTGCTGACGCTGAAAGAGGTCACATAATCGCCGGTAATGGCGTCATTGCCCGGCTTCACATGGGCGATCACCTCGGAAGTGCTGCCGGCCGGAAGAGAATCAATGATGTTGCCCTCCTGATTGTAGGTAACGGTCCAGCCGCTGGGAGCCGTGGAATTCAGAGATACATTTTCCAGATCCACATTGCCGGTATTGGTAATATATAATGTCACATCCGATGCTTTGCCCGCGCGGGCGTCAAAGCTGAGCCGTCCGTCGGGAGTGGACAGATCCAGACCATAGGTTCCCGTAATCGTCACCGTCAGATCCGCCGTAAGCGTCTCAGATGCGGACACGGCGCTGCAGGAAATCGGATAGTCGCCTGCTTCTACCTGCTGAGGCGGAACCACAGCCACCGTAATCCCCTGGCTGGCTCCCGATTCCACATCGATTCCGGCTACCGCGGCGCTCTCTCCCGAAGGAGTAAAGGTTACGTTCCAGCCGGATGGCGCGTTGGAGGACAGGCTGTAATTCTGAGGCTCCAGCCGGTTGTTGATCAGTGTCGTGCTGAAGCTGAAGCTGGTTCCCGACACGCCTTCCTGCTGAGGATATTCCGATGTGAAGCTTCCGTTGCCGGCCTCGTCTGTGGTTACCTGGAAAGCCAGCTCCAGCTGGTCTCTTGCCGCCTCCGACTGAGCGTCAGATGCTTCCACAACCGCCTTATAGGTTCCCTCCTCCAGTTCGTCGGGAACTGTGAGATGAAGAGTCACATCGGATCCCTCTCCGCCCTGAGGCACATAGACCCGGCTGACCTGGTAACTGCCGCCCTGCAGATAGCCTTCCCAGCCATCCGGCATGGCAGTAATGGCCACGTCGGCGTCCAGTCCGGCGCCGGTCTGATTGTCGATGGTAACAGGAATGCTGAGAGAATCTCCCGGTTTTACGGACATGCCGGGATAACTGGTATGGAGCTCAAGGCCTCCGTCTGCCAGAGCCGAAAACGCCCCGGCAGCAGCAATACATCCGGCAGCGACTGCTATCGCCGCCAGACGTGTACATTTCTTCTTAACAGGTAATTTCATGGTCTCTATCATGACTCCTCCTTCTGCCGCCTTTGACAGGACGGCATCTTTGTTCTGTTCGAGGTCTATGATAGTTCCGAAACCTTTAGCGAACCTTAAATGATTATGGAGATATTGTGAATGATTTTTTAAGAAAAGGGTGGCATGTTGCCGTGATTTGTTTTACAATAGGTGGAAATGTTATGGTCTGCGAACAACAGCCTGAGAAAGGAAACCGTTATGAACCGAAATCATCTGAATAACCCGCAGGAAAAAACGCCTCACGGACGTTCGTTCCGGCTTACTGATTTTATAAAAAAAGAGCCCGTCCTGTCAGCGGCCGCTCTCTGCGCTTTCATATCCATGTTCTTTGTGCCGCCTTCCGCGGCCTATGTGGGATACATTGATTTCCGGGTGCTCACCCTTCTGTTCTGCCTGATGGCGGTGGTGGCAGGTCTGCAGCGCCACGGACTGTTCGACTGGCTGGCCCACAGGCTTCTGGGAGGAAACATGCAGCGGAGGAAGCTGTTCCTTCTTCTGATTCTGCTGCCCTTCTTCTCCTCCATGCTGGTCACCAACGATGTGGCGCTCATCACTTTCGTGCCCTTTGCCGTCCTGATCCTCACGCTGACCGGGCAGCAAACATATATGATCTTCGTCATCGTCATGCAGACCGTCGCCGCCAATCTGGGAAGCATGGCAACCCCTGTGGGCAACCCGCAGAATCTCTATCTGTACTCTGCCTTCGGGTTGTCCGCCGGGGAATTCTTCGGGACTGTCCTTCCCTTCACCCTGATGGCGCTGCCTCTCCTGGCCGGAAGCGTCCTGTTCTGTCCCGGCGGAGAGCTGTCCGTCTTTCTTCCGGAAACCGATAAATACGAAATCAAACCTATCGCCCTCTATCTGGCGCTGTTTCTTCTGTGCCTTCTGTCCGTGTTCCGCCTGCTTCCCTACGGGCTGCTGCTTGTCATCATATGCGCCGCCCTGTTTGCGGAAGACCGGGCCCTTTTCAGGACCATGGACTACGGTCTGCTTCTGACCTTTGTCTGCTTCTTTATCTTCGCCGGCAATATGGGCGCCATGGACGCCATTCACAGGTTCCTCCAGAACCTTTTGTCACGGCAGCCTCTGCTCACCTCCGCCCTGGCAAGCCAGGTCATCAGCAATGTCCCCGCCGCCGTCCTTCTCTCCGGGTTCACAAATGATTGGAGAGCCCTTCTTCTGGGCACCGACATCGGCGGACTGGGCACTCCCATCGCTTCCCTGGCCAGCCTGATCTCCTTCCGCCTCTACATGAAAACGGAAGACTCCGACAGCCGAAAATATCTTGGATTCTTCATGGCTGTCAATCTGGCCGGCCTGGTGCTGTTTCTGGCTGCTGCCATGATTCTGTTTTAGCAGATCCTGCTTTTGCAGACTCTGTTTTTGCAAAAAGCGAACATATCCCTGTGCGGTGATACCAGTCGATCAGTTCCTGCAGCCGTTTCGGTTCCGTGTTAAGGCCGGCGGCAAGACAATCCAGGCACAAATATTCCGTCGCCGCCCGCCAGACCAGTTTTTTGTACAGCGCCACCTCGTCCCCGCACAGGTCCGCGCCGCAGCGCAGACAATGGTGGCGGGTCATGACGCCTTCACCCAGGCCCGATAGACCCGGCAGCCATGGGCAGGCACCGCGGGACAAATCAATTCCCGCGCCGTCTGTTCTTCTCCGGACAGGCAATCGCGCAGCCGCAGGCCGACTGCGGCCGGCAGGCCGATATCCCACAGATCAAGAAATACATTGGCCTGGGTATCGCTGAAATTAAAAAACCCCAGGGCCAGTTCACCGCCGCAAAGCTGCCTTACCAGCACAAAAGCGTCCGGCTGCCCATACACATCTACCTTATAGCAGCCCCGCGCCTCGGCATCCTGGTCGATGGCGATCAAATCCCGGTTGGTCAGCAGCGTCCTGGTATCCTCATCCAGAGCGCGGATATCACAGCCGAGAATAAGGGGCGCCCCCAGCATGGCCCACAAGGCAAAATGGGTGCGGTATTCCTCTTTGGTACACCCGCCGATACAGGTCTCGGGATTCAGCCCCCGTCCATACATTCCCACCACCAGCATATCCAGATCGTTATAACAGCCGGGTCCTGCAACGCTCTGCTTTTCCAGCTGGGCGCGGGCAATCCGCTCAATGGAACACCAGCTGTCCTGAATGTCCACGGTTGAGCGGTAGCTCTGCACGCCGGCGCTTCGCGCCCAACTGTGTACGTCGTCCAGTCCCCACTGGCATGCCGCCAGCACAATGTCCCGCCCCGCAGCCCGCAGGGCCAGATTCATGCGGCGATAAAGAATGTGGGAAGGTATGCTTTCAGGATGATGACAGTTGTCATATTTGAGATAATCCACGCCCCATGACGCGAACCGGGCGGCATCCTCAAATTCATGCTCAAAGCTTCCCGGATAACCTGCGCAGGTACGGGTCCCGCAGCAGCCGTACAATCCGAATTTCAGTCCCCTGCTGTGGACATACTCTGCCACCGCTTCCATGCCGTGGGGAAATTTGTCCGGGTCCGGCTGAAGGCCGCCGTCAGCACCGCGCTCGCGGCTGGCCCAACAGTCATCCAGGATCAGATACCGGTATCCAGCGTCACGCAGACCGGAGGAGACCATAGCGTCCGCCGTGGTTCTCATCAGTTCTTCATTGATCTGGTCATAAAATGTATTCCAGCTGTTCCAGCCCATGGGGGCGTATCTGATAGTATCCGTCTTGTCATTGAAATCTCCATTCCGCCGCCTTTCAGTTGACGGCACAAATACTCCTCTCTGATCAGGGTTCGGAACCGCCCCCGGCCTGCTGCCTGCGATACTCGCTGGGGCTCATGCCGAAGGCCCTCCGGAAAGAGCGGGAAAATGTGAGAGGATCGTCATAGCCCACCTGAACGGCGATAGCCTGCACCGGCAGGTCCGTTCCCGCCAGTTGCTGTCCGGCTTTCTGCAAACGCACCTGCATCAGATAATCCTGAGGCGACAGCCCGATCTCCCGTTTAAACAGAGTCGTAAAATAGCTCCGGGTAAAACCAATGTATTCCACCACATCGCTGACATGAATGGTAGCGTAATTGTAGCGGATGAATTTTGCCGCCTGCTCGGCGTATACTCTGGCCGGATACTCATACCGGTTGGCGTTTTTACGGCCCCGGGCGGCGGTAGCCTCCAGCGCCAGAAATTCCAGCAGAATCCCCCTCCGGCGCAGGTCGTTGGTATAGTTCATCTCAGGTTTTTCATGCATACGCAGAATCAGCTCATAAAAAGCCTTTCCCTCAACAGCGGAATCAAGGCAGTAGACGCCATCCGTAAAACCGATCTCCTCGGAAAGCCGTTTCGCTTCGCTGCCGTTGTAAGTCACCCAGCAGTATTCCCACGGATCGGACGCGTCGGCGGCATAGGCGACGGTTTCTCCGTCCTTCAGCAGAAACATCTGGCCGAACCGCGGGTGCAATTCCTGTCCGCCTGCCCAAAGGGTACCGGTACCGGAAAGTATCACATGGAGATGCCAGCCGTCCCGCCGGTCCGGCCCATAGCACACGCCGGGATCACAGCGCTCCCTCCCGCAGGCGATCAGACAGATATCTCCCTGTTGGTCATGGTCATATTCAAGGCAGCGGTAATGGCGGTTGCGTGGCGCGGTATCCAGCGTTTTGGCAGCGGCTCTCATAACAGTATCCTCCCGGGCGTATTCTTTTTTTCAGTATAGCGCAGACGCCGGACGGAGGCAACCGAATCCGGCAGAGCGCCCTGTAACGACATACTGCCGGAAAGACCTCTGGCCCCTCCGGCAGTTTGAAAAAGATTTTTTACTGTTCGTCAGCCAGAATGTTGTTCATAGCGGCGGCCAAATCCCGGCAGACCTGCTCCATACTGTCAGGATTCTGCCATGCGGCTACCAGGCCATCGGTAAACGCGCTTTCCCATCTGGTGGTGTAGTGGGAATAGGGGTGCTGGATAATGGTGCCGTCATCCTCAATGCTCAAAAACGGAGTCAGATCCATGCCTTCAAAAGCAGTAATGAAGTCATCGGAAGCACCCTTGTAGGCAGCCATGGTCACACCAAGCTCGCTCTGCTTGCGCTGTCCTTCCTCGCTGGCAAAGGCAGAGATCAGATCATATGCGGCCTGGGGATTTTCAGTATTGACGTCAACAGCCCAGCCAAGGCCATTGTACATAGAAACACGCTCTTCTTTCTCGCAGCTTCCGTTTCCATTGGCGTCGTAGTAGGGAATCTCAGCCCATGCGTACTCGTCTCCGCTCTCCTGCTGATAATCATAGAAAGTCTTAACCATCCAGGAGCCCTGAAGCATCATGCCTACCATGCCGCTCTGGAACAGCACATCAGGGTCCGTTTCAGCCATCAGGCTCTGGCTCGGCATGTAGGGGAACAGATTGTCGGCCAGCCAGGTCATGGCGGCGATAGTGTTGGGATCGTCCATTCCGGAGGTCTTTTTGTCATCACTGATCAGCTTTCCGCCGAAATCATAGATCAGGTTGTACCAGCCGTCCTGACCGTCGTTGGTGTTCATGGCCGTGCCGTAGACCTCGTCTCCCGCGGCAGCGGCCGCCTCGGTGATGGCTTTGGCCGTGGCAGCATAGTCATCCCAGTCCCAGTCATTGGTGGGATAGTCGATGCCATACTTATCAAAAATGGTTTTGTTGTAAAGCAGGGCGATGGTATCATGGTCCTTGGGCAGAGCATACTGGCTGCCGTCATGGTTGTACAGTTCCACAATGCCCTCATAGTAATTGGAAAGATCAATATTGTCGTCGGCGGCGATGTAATCGTCAAGATCCATCAGGATCCCGGCCCCCATATACTTGTCCGCCTCATTGATGTGCATCCAGAACACATCCGGAAGCTCTCCGCCTGACGCACCGGCTTCCAACAGGGTCCAGTAGGAATCCCAGGCGATGACATCGATACGCACATCCACGCCGCTCTTCTCGCTCCACTCATTGGCAATCTGGCGCAGTCCCTCTACCTGATTATTGTCCCAGATGTTGACGACAAGAGTCTCGCCGTTTCCGCTCTTTGCAGGCGCCTCCGCCGTTCCGCTGCCGCTGCCGCCCGCGTTTCCGGCATTGCCGCCATTACCGGTGCTGCCGCCGCAGGCAGCCAGAGACAGGCACATAACGCCGGCCATCGCCAAAGAAATCAGTTTTCTCATTTTCATGGTCTTTTCCTCCTGTTTGCTTTTAAATTTACGTTTTAGGCCGCTCCGGTACAAATATGTAATCATGTAATCATGTAATCATGTAATCATGTAATCCGTGCGCCTCTGATACACTCAGTATAAAGGGAACAGTAAGGAAAGACCATAACACGCCGTTCTGGCCATATGGCAAAATGTTCTTTGACAGTAACACAAAGGGGCCGTTGCAGAATACTGCAGTGAATTTTTCACTGTAATATTTCCGCAACAGCCCCCGCTGCCATCAATCATATTCTATATTCCACCATCATTTGCTTCCGCACCTGGATACCACAACATTCTGTCCAGGCTTTCCAGGCAGCCGTTACTGGATCCAGACGCCGTCGCTGCCTACTGTATAGCCGTCAGGAGTGATCGTGTTCTTCAAAAGAACTCCGTTCTCTCCTACATAGAACCATTTGCCGTTGTCTTCCACCCAGCGATTGACGGCCATAAGACCTCCGCTGCGGAAGTAATACCAGTTGCCATCGTCAAAACTGCGCCAGCCTGTAGCCATGTAACCGTTGGGATCGATCCAGTAATAACCGTCGGTTAAACTCAGCCACTCTCCGGCAGCATAGCTGCCGTCGCTCCTGATATAATACCAACCGTTGTTATCCTGTCGCCAGCCTGTATTCTGGGCCGTCTGCTGAGCCTGGGACTGTTCCGCAGGCTGCGTCCCCGGCGCCGTCTGGTCGACGGAAGGGCCGGAAACCTGGGTCTGATTCTCACCCGGAGCAGCAGGCTGCGCCTGGAATGCCTGACCGTTATCTGCTCCCGGCGCCTGCTGAACGGCTCCGGGTCCTTCAGAGACCTGAACACCGCCCGCTCCCGGCGCCTGTACCGCTCCCGGCGCCTGCTGCTGGGATTGTCCGCCATTCGCTCCTGGTGCCCGTACCTCGCCCGGTATCACTGCCGGTCCCTGCTGAATCTGCGTCTGGGTACTGTCTGCAGGAGCAGACTGCGATCCCGCCGCATTACCGCTCTCCGCCAGTTTGGCAAAGCCGTAATCCAGAAGCGCTTTTGTATCCGTATAATGAGTGCCGTTGGCTTTCATGACCACGGCAATGACCTGCATACCGTTCCGCTCCGCCCCTGTGACAAGCGTGTTGCCAGCCTTGGAGGTATAGCCTGTCTTACCGCCGATAATTCCCTCATAATACCGGGAATCCGTGGTGTACATCATCTTATGGCCCATGGTAATGGTCCTGGCACCGTAATTCTTGGTAGCAGGAAGTTTGTAGGACAGGGTGGTATCAATCTCGCGCAGAGTGGCATTCTGAAAAGCCGCCCGCGCAATCAGCGCCATATCTCTCGGCGTCGTATAATGATTCGTATCGTTAAGTCCGTGAGGATTGGTAAAATGGGTTCCCGTACACCCCAGAGAAGCCGCCTTCTGGTTCATCAGATCGGCAAACGCGGACACGCTTCCGGCCACATGCTCCGCCAGAGCGTTACCCACTTCATTAGCTGACTTAAGGAGCAGGGCATACAGACACTGACGCACCGTCAGCTGATCTCCTTCCGTCATACCCAGAGACACTGCTCCGGACTCCAGATTGGTGGTAGCCGTTTTGGAAAATGTCACCGTCTCATCCAGATTGCAGCGCTCGATTACCAAAAGGGCCGTCATCAGCTTGGTGATACTGGCCGGATAATAGCTGGTATTGGCGTTCTTTCCATATAAGATCTGACCGGTAGCGCCGTCAATCACTACGGCTCCCTGCGCTTGTACAACCGGTTCCGCAACCGCAGCAAACGTCGTGTACACCATCATCTGACACATGAGACAGATCATCAGCAGCACAGCCGGAATCCGTCTTCTATTCATCTTATGTTCAAATGTCTTCAATCTTCTTCACTCCCCGACTTATATTTCTTTCCGGCTTATATACGCCAGTTCCTTCAAGTCTGCCAGGCCATACCGCCCTGGCCGGATTATTATTCTCCGTACCTCTCCGCCTGGCTCTGAATCAGTTCCATGTCGTCAAAGTAATTGATCTTCATGGCCGCTTTCATCTCCGCCAGGGTTCTGGCCGCCGTCTTCTCCGCGCGGATACTTCCTTCATGAAGGATACGATACACTTCCGGAATATTCTTCTCGTACTCTCTCCGGCGGGCGCGGATAGGCTCCAGCTCCTCCTGCATCACCTGGTTCAGGAACTTCTTCACCTTCACATCTCCAAGACCGCCTCTGGTATAATGGGCCTTCAGCTCGTCCAGATTCTGATATTCCGGCAGATACTTTGCGAAATGCTCATCCCTGCAGAAGGCGTCCAGATAGACGAACACTGGATTGCCCTCCACATTGCCCGGATCCTGAACCCGGATATGATTGGGATCGGTGAACATGCTCATGATCTTCTTCCGCACGTCCTCCGGAGAATCGGAAAGATAGATGCAGTTGCCCAGGGATTTGCTCATCTTGGCGTTGCCATCGATTCCCGGAAGCCTGCGGCAGGCCTCGTTGCTGGGAATCAAAGCCTCCGGCTCCACCAGTACCTCGTCGTAGATATTGTTAAAGCTTCTCACGATCTCCCTGGTCTGCTCGATCATGGGCAGCTGATCCTCACCCACCGGCACCGTGTCGGCCTTGAAAGCCGTAATATCCGCCGCCTGGCTGATGGGATAGGTAAAAAAGCCTACCGGAATGCTGGTCTCAAAATTCCGCAGCTTAATCTCATTCTTAACCGTAGGATTTCTCTGGAGCCGGGATACCGTCACCAGATTCATATAATAAAAGGACATCTCCGTCAGCTCCGGAACCTGAGACTGAATAAACAGCGTGGACTTGGCCGGATCAAGACCGCAGGAAAGATAATCCAGCGCCACCTCTATGATATTCTGCCGCACCTTCTCCGGGTTGTCCGCATTGTCCGTCAGAGCCTGGGCATCCGCAATCATAATATAAATCTCATCAAACTTTCCGGATTCCTGAAGCTCTACCCTCTGCCTCAGGGAACCCACATAATGTCCCACATGAAGCTTGCCGGTAGGACGGTCTCCGGTCAAAATAATCTTTTTCTTCGATTCAGTCATGGTTTCCTCCTGATTAACGCATCTTATCTAAGAGATTATACCACCAGTCCGTTTAAATTCCTACTACTATTTTCTGAAAAATCTCTTACGGAATTTCCCATTTTATATTCACAGTTCCCCAATCCGTTCATATGCTGTCTAGCAGGAAGGAGGTTTTACGGCATGTCAAAGGAACCGATTACTCCCGGAAAAATATTTTCTAATCTTCTGAACGACAGCAGGCCTCAGGCCGCGGCGTGGGTGAAAGGGAACCCGTCGGCGCCATATTTAAGCGGGCTGATCAGATTCTATGAACCCCCTTACGGCGGCATACTGATCGAAGCAGAAATCTTCGGTCTGCCGGATACTCACCGGCAGGATCCCGCCAAAAACTACATTCTGCAAATCGAAGAAAAAGGCGGCGGCAATCAGCACTTCGGCGGCTTTCCGGTTCTGCTCTCCGGCAAAGGCTATATTTGGACAGCTTTTTACAACAATCGATTCTCTATTCCTGACATTCTCGGCCGGTCCATCAACATTTACCGGCCTATGGACAGCCCTGCCGCTGATTCGTCTGATAAAAGCAGCATGGGGAGCGGAAAAATCCGTCTGACCGAAAAAACATAAAAAAAGCGCCTCCGGCAGATTACTGCCCTTTGCGCGACAGATTCATATAGGCTCTCGGAATCTTGAGCCTGCCGACCAGATCCATCGGTCGGATGAACCTTGAAAAGTAGATATTGTCCAGA
>CANQBN010000087.1 GCA_947588855.1 uncultured Lachnospiraceae bacterium | reverse complement strand
TAAAAAACGGCGTGTATTTGCATAAAACTTAAACAGATATAGTTAATAACAATGAAGGACACGCCGAGTTTGAGTGATGACTTTCGGGTCGGGAATCCAGTATTTATGCGGGTTCCCAGCCTTTTTCATATAGTAATAAATGGCATAGAAAATCAGATGATAGTAATTAGGAGATTCAGCTTCTGTATGAAGCGGACTGGTGTTTTCGCGCAAGCTGGCGAGAAAATCGTTCGGGATGACGTCCTTTTTATCGACGCATCCGGAGAGGGGAATTATAAAAAAGGAAAGAATCAGAATATTCTGCGCGCCAGCGATATTATGCGGATTGTCAGTATCTATGAAGCAAGAGAAGCAAAAGTCGATAAATACAGTTACCGTGCTTCTCGTGAGGAGGTTAGCAGGAATGACTATAATCTGAACATTCTGTGGTATGTGGACACGTTTGAGGAAGAAGAACCAGAGGATATTGACGAAGTGAGGCAGAATATTTCCGCTATAGAGGTGGAGTTGGCATGGGTGCAGGCACAGATAGATAAATATTTGGAGGAACTGGGCTTATGAGCAATGAACTGGCTAATACCGGGAAAATACTGATTTATCAGAATGAAAAAGGCGATACCAAAATAGATGTTTTTTTTGATGGCGAGACAGTTTGGATGTCTCAGCGAGTTATGGCAGAACTGTATCAGGTTGATGTCCGGACGATCAATGAGCATATTATTAATATCTATGAAGAAGGAGAACTGGAGGAGAATCGAACTATCCGGAATTTCCGGATAGTTCAAGCGGAAGGAAAACGGCGGGTGAGCAGGGAGATTCGACACTATAATTTAGACATGATTCTCGCTGTCGGCTACCGTGTTCGCAGCAATGTAGGTATTCATTTTCGCCGTTGGGCGACGAATGTTTTGACGGAGTACATGAGAAAAGGATTTGTGCTTAACGATGAACGTCTGAAAAATCCGAAAGAATTTGGCGCGGACTATTTTGACGAACTGTTGGAGCGAATTCGTGATATCCGTGCCAGTGAGAAAAGGGTTTACCAGAAGGTAAAGGAAATATTTGCCCTGTCTGTCGATTATGACAGTCAGAGTAATGCTGCACAGCTGTTTTTCAAATCGGTGCAGAATAAGCTGGAATATGCGGCGACCGGTCATACGGCCCCGGAGATTATCGCAGCCCGCGCGGACGCATCTGTAAATAATATGGGTCTTACTTCATTTAAGGGCGCGAAAGTCCGTAAAGATGATGTGACGATTGCGAAGAACTATATGACAAAGGAAGAAATCAGCACCTTGAATCTGATCGTAAATATGTATCTGGATTATGCGGAACTGCAGGCCAGACAGCATCACGTTATGCATATGTCTGACTGGGAGGACAAACTGAACCAGTTCCTGAAGTTTAATGGTCGGGAAGTTCTGCAGAATTTCGGAACGGTGAAACGAGAAGTGGCGGAGACTTTGGCTATAGCGGAATATGAAAAATATGACGCGCGCCGCCGAAGCATAGAATCGGCGGATATTGATGGATTGACAGAAGTAGTTAAGCGGCTGACTAATGGAACAGAATAATGAGGCAGTACGGTTCTGCCGATCGGTATGAATAGGCCATGAAGAACAAATTCTGCGATGGCGAGATCGATATTCTGAATAAAGAGGATTTTGAAAAAAAGAGCTGGACGAATAATACTGCGATATACGACCGGATCGCTCAGAATATTGATGATCTTTTCTATGCATATAAGAAAAAGCTTGGGTTGGAATTGTCGTTTGATCTGCTCGATAAGGTCGTAGATAATGTTAAGACCGTTGCTTTCCGAAGGTTCTGAGTATATGGGAGATGCTGCGGTAAGAACAGTCGTTTCTGACGGTTAATAAGCGTCTGCTTGAAGTGCCCGGAAATTGCATTGAGTATGTGATCATGCATGAATACTGTCATTTCCTTTATCCGAATCACTCAAAGGCTTTTTATGATTTCCTCACCGTTCAGATGCCGGACTGGAAGGAAAGGAAGAGGGTTTTGGAGAAAGAAGTTACATCTGCGCATGCTGTGGTTTCGCGGTATTGATTATCGGTGATCAGTATGACACTTCCAAATTGCAAAAGTAAATTCTACTGATTCTTTGACTGGTAGAAATTATTTCTGTACAGGCAGCAGTAAAAATATAGAGTCATCTAAGATTGATTTTTGTTATAAGATTGTTTATAATTGATTGCGAAACATATAGTCCTTATTTACAGTTACAGATCGGATAAAAATGGCAGGATACATATTAAAAATCGTATTGGAGGATACCCATCCTCCCGTGTGGCGCCGTGTGGTCATACCAGAGAGGATCAGCTTTTACGAACTGCATCTTGTGATTCAATGTTTTTTTGGCTGGAAAGATTGTCATTTGCACAGCTTCAGCATTCCGCAGGAAGATATTTTTATCGATGATGAGGAAGGCTCCGGTTTCTGGAATGTGCATTATCCGGAAGAGACGACGCTTGTGGAACGGTTCTTTCCGGGTTACAAATGGATTCGTTACACTTACGATTTTGGGGATGACTGGCGACACAAGATTATTTTCGAAAAAATTGACGAAAGCTATGAGAAAAGGTATGCGGCGCTGATTAAGGTAAAAGGGGATAATTTCGAGGAGGATACCGGCGGTGTCTGGACAAATGACTGGGACGGAGGAGCCCGCCGGCCGCTTGATGTGCAGGCGGTAACAGAAAGCCTGAGGAAACTTGTTTTTCCGGCGCATGAGGATTCTGGTGCGGAAACCGAATCGGAATCTGTATATTTCTCAGATGATGAGGAAAAAAGGATGGATGATTTTTTCGGGGATTTCCTTGATCGCATGGACTCAGCATTTTATGCGTCTTCTCATAATCACAAACCGTCTCCGATGGCGCTTAAAATAGAGAGCTGGAATCAGTTTTGTGAGGAGAGCCTTCAGCAGACGGAAGAAGAAACTCTGGAAGAACCGGATTATGTCCTGGAGATTGTCCCCGGTACGAAAAGCTGCGCTGAACTGCTGCGCGCTCTGAACTTGCAGGAGACCCGTGATTATTGCAAATACCTTCAGGTTCCGTATTTGAATAGCTGGACCAAAACCCAGATGACATCTGCGATTGCGCAGGAACTATGTTCGCATCCGGAATATGTGCTGTATGTCCTGTATGAGGAGGAACTCAGGGAATATCTGCATTTGGCAGGTCTGCCCAACGGCAGGCTAGAGAAGCTGCCGGAGGGAGATGCTCTCACCAAGGCTCTTGGTATTGGGCTGGCGGACATTCAGGTAGAAAAAAGGATGGGAAAGACCAGGGCAACACTCTCGTTTGCCATGGATCTTTCTCCTTTGCTGTGTTCTCTGCCTGCTGCTCTCCGAAAACAGACTTATCGGGATCTGAGAAGTTTTTCGGAAAGACTCAAAATGTTTGTCCTTGCGTATGGTTTGATTGATTTTGACAGCCTGAGGGGCATGTTTCAGAGCGTTTACCATACAGTGATTGAGCCTGAGGTTTTCTGCCGTTACATATATTGGCACGGGAGATTCAACGATCTGCTGCAGACTCTTTACCGGTCGGATTCCAGAAAGGCATATGCTGCGGCGATACAGCTTGACGCCGATTACATTATGGAAAGGGTGCTGCGCTATTCGAAAGACCTGGAGTATGTTTCTTTTTCTAAAAAGGAACTGCGTGAAATGGGCGACGGCATTTCTGAAAGAAGCGATTGGGCAGAAGTGCTGTACAATATTCTGCGGTATAGATTTGAGTTCACGGAAGTAACGGCAGGCGTTGTTCTTGAGCTTATTTTCCCGGAAATCATGGAAGGACGGCCGCTGCCCTTTGTGTTTGAGAGTGTGCTGCAAATGTTACCAGAGGAGCAGGAGCTTTCTGATTTCTGCGAGCTGTGGTTCGTTTTGTCGAGCCTGCTGCTGGAGTTGGAACTGCCGATGCTGAAGGGAAGAAGCCGCCGGCAGTACGCAGAGGAAAAAGGAATCTCAGCCTGGGATATCGATATGGCTATGGCTATGGAGGAAAAACGGCCTGTTGTTTATGTAAAAGAATGCCATATGTATGAGTTTGACCGTTCCATCCAGGAGATGATGTTTCAGGCGGTAGGTCTTGCGAGCGAACCGGATATAAAGCAGTTGGAGGAGTATCTGCAAAAGGAAAAAATTCAGTCAGAGGAATTCCTGTATCTTCTGGCCGAAGCCAATATAATCGGCTGCCGGTTTGAGGAAGCGGATTCTTTGATCCGCCGGCTTAGGAAGAGCTCGCCTCGCGGGAAAAAGGGAGCTGAGGCGCTTCAGGAAATGCTGGAGACGGGTATTGATGTGATGGATGAGCCGGAGGAAGATGATGACCTTTTTGGGGACGACTGGCAGCCTCCGGTTTCTCAGACCTATGTCAGGGAAACTCCTAAAATAGGAAGAAACGATCCCTGCCCGTGCGGATCAGGAAAAAAATACAAAAAGTGCTGCGGAAGAGGTCTTTAAGCCGCGGGCGAGAAAAGGATATTTACGCAAAGAAGCAGGTTACAAATCCGACAATATCTTCTATAATATGGTTTGTCGTTTTTTTTGGCTGGAAGTATAATTAATAAATAGGTAATTGTTAAATGATTTTTCCTTTGATGTGGATAACTTTCCGCTATATAAGGAGAGAAAAATTGGTCATTATTCAGAATTGTTTCTGAAATGACACACAACATCGGATTTTAGGCACACTTTCATAAGCCTATAAGAGAATTATGACAACATGGCAGTGCCCGGCGTATTTCATGTCGAGGGAACTGTCTTTGGGGCAGGTAGGATAGCCATAGGTTTCAATCGTATCAAAAGCGGAATCGCCGAGGAAGGTATCCGGTCGGAACGCGGGGTGGAGTGAGAAGAAATCAGAGAGGACGGGTTTGAGGGAATGGTCATCGATGGCTGTACCCGTGACCGGGACGGCAACATTGAGCTGGGATTCCCTGTATATTCTAAAGGCTTTATGCCCAGAGGTCCCATCAAGAAGAATGAAGGCAATATCAACACGCCGATCCTGTGCGGCGGCGTGAGAGTGAATCCCGGTGACCTGGTGGTGGGAGATTCCGACGGCGTCTGCGTGATTCCGGTGGAATATATCGAGACGGTGCTGGCCGAGGCTGAGAAAAAGAAAGTCTACGAGGATAAGCGGGAGGAGACCATCGCCGCCTACCGCAAAGCCAGAGCTGAGGGCGGAGAGCTGCCCCAGCTGGCGCCCCAGTGGGTTCTGGATATGATATTGAAATCGTCGGAGGATTTTGATATGATGTAGGGCGAGGAGCGGCTATGGACAGAGAAACATTTTTTACAAAAGATAAATCATTCTATAAGCAGCTGTTTTCCCTGCTGGCGGTAGTCGCCATGCAGAATCTGGTGGCCTACAGCGTCAACATGGCGGATAATGTAATGCTGGGAAGCTACAGCCAGGATGCCCTGTCCGGGGCGGCGGTAGTGAACCAGATCTTTTTTGTGGTTCAGCAGCTGACGTTGGCGGTAGGCGACGGACTGGTAGTGCTGGGTTCCCAGTACTGGGGGAAAGGCCAGCCGGAGCCAATCTGCAAGCTGGTGGGGGCGGCCCTCAGGCTGGCCGTTCTGTGCGGCCTGGCAATCATAGGAGCCTGTACCATGTTTCCGCGGCAGATCCTTATGATTTTCACGTCGGATGAGGCGATTATCAGCCAGGGGATCCGGTATTTGAGCCTGATCAAGTATACTTTTGCGCTGTTTATGATGACCAGTGTGCTGACGGCGGCCCTGCGGTGCGTGAAGACCGTCAATATCTCATTTTCCATCTCGGTGGTGTCTCTGCTTATCAATGTTTCCATCAACTTTACGCTGATCTTCGGCCGGTTCGGTTTCCCGGAGATGGGAATCCGGGGAGCGGCAATCGGGACATTGGTTGCGAGAAGCACGGAGCTTCTGATCGTACTGATTTATCTGTGGAAGGCGGACAGGAAGCTTAAGCTGTTTGATTCCCATTTCCTGAAGCGCAGTCCTGCCCTTTCAAGGGATTACCGGAAGGTGGTGACGCCTATCGTCATCTCCAACCTGCTGTGGGCGGTGTCGATTCCCATGCAGACAGCCATTCTGGGACGGCTTTCCTCGGAGGCCATTGCCGCTAATTCTGTGGCTACCACATTTTACCAGTACATGAAAGTGATCGTAGTGGCCATGTCTTCCTCATCGGCAGTAATGATCGGAAATGCTATCGGCTCCGGTGATATGAAGCGGGTCCGCTCCGATGCGAGAACCCTGTCGGTGATCGATCTGGGAATCGGCGTGGTGCTGGCATGCGTATTATTTACTACCCGCGGTTTTCTCCTTAGCTTCTACAATATGACGAATACGGCTCTGGTGCTGGCGGATCATCTGATTGTGATCATGAGTATGGTGATGTTGGGCATGGCCTATCAGATGCCGGTCAGTTCCGGTATCATCCGCGGCGGGGGAGACGTGGAATTTACGCTGTATATGAATCTGATCAGCATGTGGGGGATCGTGGTGCCCCTGTCTTTTGCCAGCGCGTTCTGGTGGAAATGGCCGGTGGAGGCAGTGGTGTTGGTGCTTCAGTCTGACCAGATTTTTAAGGGGATTCCTATTTTCTTCCGGTTCCGAAGCTATAAATGGGTGAAAAATCTAACCAGGTAGCAGAAGTTGAGATCTGATTTTATATGATAGAATTTTCAAAAATATTTTGGTTTCGGCTGAAATTCCTGCCGCCTGATAAAATAATTGAGATAATGATTGCAAAATCCGACAATATCTTCTATAATATGGTTTGTTGTTTTTTCGGCTGGAAGTACATTCAATAAAAATAAGGAGATACTGAGTTATGGAAAAGAAGAAAGGACTTTCAGAGCAGGCGTTTCAGTTTGAGGGGAAGATGCCTCTTTCCCAGGCGATTCCTCTGGGACTTCAGCACGTGCTGGCCATGTTTGTGGGAAACCTGACGCCGCTTCTGGTGATCACCGGCGCCTGCGGTCTGGCAGGAAACGCTGAGTTTGCGGACCTTCGGGTTTGCCTGCTGCAGAACGCTATGCTGGTGGCAGGTATTGTGACGCTGATTCAGCTGTTTTCCATTGGCCCCATCGGCGGCAAGGTGCCGATCATCATGGGTACCAGCTCTGGATTTATCGGTGTGTTCAGCGGCGTGGCCGCGACCATGGGAAGCGGTGTGCTGACTTATGGAGCTATGATGGGCGCGTCTCTTCTGGGCGGACTGTTTGAAGGAGTGCTGGGATTTTTCTTAAAGCCTCTGCGAAAATTCTTCCCGCCGGTTGTCACCGGAACGGTGGTGCTGTCCATCGGTCTGTCCCTGATATCCGTGGGAATCAACTCCTTCGGCGGCGGCAACACGGCTAAGGACTTCGGCTCCATGGAAAATCTGCTGCTGGCTACCTTCGTGCTGGCGGTGATCCTGATCGTGAAACACTGCACCAAGGGATTTTTAAGCTCCTCCGCGATTCTGGTAGGTATTGTGGCCGGCTATATTGCGGCTATGATTATGGGACTGGTTCTTCCCCATACCGCCATCGACGCGGAAGGCGTGGAATACACCAAGTCCTGGGTGCTGAACTGGAGTCAGGTGGGAAGTTCCGCCTGGTTTGAGATTCCGAGGCTGATGCCGGTGAAGCTGGTGTTCGACATGAGAGCCATTCTTCCGGTTATGATCATGTTTATCGTTACGGCTGTGGAGACAGTGGGAGACATTTCCGGCGTTATGATCGGCGGTATGGACCGGGAAGCTACCGATGACGAGCTGGCTGGCGGCGTAATCTGCGACGGTATCGGTTCTTCCATCGCTGCCCTGTTCGGCGTGCTGCCCAACACATCCTTCAGCCAGAACGTAGGCTTGGTTGCCATGACCAAGGTAGTGAACCGTTTCGCTCTGGCCTGCGGCGCGGTGTTTTTGATCCTCTGCGGCCTGGTTCCCAAGCTGGGTGCCATTGTGTCCATTATGCCCCAGGCGGTTCTGGGCGGCGCGGCCGTTATGATGTTCTCTTCCATCGTTCTCAGCGGTATTCAGCTGATTACCCGCTATCCGCTGACGGCCAGAAGCCTTTCCATCGTGTCGGTGGCTCTGGGTGTGGGTTACGGCATGGGCGCCAACGCGGGAATTCTGAGCCATACGCCTCAGTATGTGCAGTTGATTTTCGGCGGTTCCGGAATCGTTCCGGCGGCCATGGTTGCCATTCTTTTGAATATCCTTCTTCCCAAGAGCAAGGAAGATCTGGAGATTGAGGCAAAGGAAGCATAATTAAATACAGACAGTAAAGCAGGGCATCCCCCAGCCGCGAACCGGTTGAGAGGCTGTCCTGTTTTACGTCAGTATGCAAAAAGAGCGCCAGTGACGCTCTTTTTGTATTTCATACCTGCTTTTCCAGAGCTTCAAAATCCTCCTGCGTATCAATATCTTTCAGCTCCCACAGGGAGGCGGCTTCCACGTATCTCACCTGTTCCGGATGAAGGCCGGCCACATAGGAACCGCCCTTATCCTGGGGAAGTTTTTTCAGTTCCGCATAATATTTCTTCGGGAAGATCAAAGGATTTCCAGGAGTGCCGTCAAAGGACAGCCGGTAAATGTATTCCGGCTGCTTCCGAAACGCCTGCGCCATCTTTTCGATGGTCTCTCCGGAAAGAAGAGGCTGGTCGCAGGCGCAGAACATGCAGCCGTCCGGCGGATCCTTCTCCAGCGCTTCCAGCCCCAGACGGACTGTGTCGCTGCGGTAAGGAAAGGAGTGGAGCATTGTGGGAATTCCCAGATCCCCGCACAGCGTTGTAATCTCGGCATGCCGGGTCACGACAACCCGTGTGGTGAACAGCCCTGTGTCAGTGGCGGACAGAACGGAGTGGATCAGCGGCCGGCCGTGAAACTCAGCCAGAAGCTTGTTGCCGCCGAACCGCTGTCCCAGGCCGGAGGCCATGAGAACACAGGCGAGGGACGGGCCGCTTTCAAAAATCTGTCTGTAAAGTTCTCGGTTCGCCTGATAACAGGCGTCCCGATAGGTTTCGTATGTTCGAATAAATTCTTTCGCCTGAGAGGTGAGACGGCTGCCGCCTCCTCCTTTTCCCCCGATGGTCCGCTTTGTCAGCGGGAAGCCCAAAGCCTCCTCTGCGTGTTTCAGAAGGTGCATGGCCTTGGTGTAAGCCATGTCCATCTCCTGGGCCGCGGCCCGCAGAGAACCGGTGCGTTCGATGCCCTTCAGGAGACGGCAGGGGCCCTCGCCGAAAAATTTGTCTCCGTTGTCATCCCGCAGAAAAACACGTGTAGTAGAATACATGACTGCCTCCTGTGAAAAATGTAAGAAAAAGGCTATCATTATATTTTAAAATAATAGCGATATTTTATCAAATTCCTGTTCATTTGACAAGAAAAATATGTTAAGATAATTTATGTGTAAAAAAGAGTTGTGCAAACAGAAGGAGCAGATTGATGATTTCCATCAGAGAATACAGAAAGGCAGAGAGTCTGGAGGAAGCCTGGCAGCTGAATCAGAAACGTTCCAACCGGGTGATCGGCGGTATGATGTGGCTGAAGATGAGCCGGGGCAGGGTGCAGACAGCCATTGACCTGTCAGGGTTGGGCCTGGACACTATAGAAGAGCAGGAGGACCGCTTTGTCATCGGCAGTATGGTTACTCTGCGGCAGTTGGAGCTGCATGAAGGCCTGAACCGGTACACGGACGGAGCCATGAAAGAGGCGCTTCGACATATTGTGGGAGTGCAGTTCAGAAACGGCGCTACTGTGGGAGGCAGTCTCTATGGAAGATACGGGTTTTCCGATGTTCTGACGATTTTTATGGCTATGGGAGCGAAGCTGGAGTTGTATAAAGGCGGTATCCTACCCCTGGAAGATTATGCGGCAATGCCTTATGACCGGGATATTCTGGTGCGGGTTTTTGTGGAGAAAAAAGCCGCCGGATACTATTACCAGTCGGTCCGCAATACGGAGACGGATTTGCCGGTGCTGACCTGCGCAGCGGCGATGACGGAAGATGGATTTCGGATCTGCGTGGGGGCCAGGCCCCAGAAGGCGGTGGTGCTGGCCAGAGAGAATGAAGAGATGCCGGCACATGGCGGGGATTGCAAAAACGTGGATTTTCTGGCCGGTCCGATGACGGAAGAGAAGGCGAAAAGAATCGGCGCTTACGCGGCGGAGCGGATTCCGGTCAGATCCAATCTGCGGGGAAGCGCCGCATACAGAAAACAGTTGGTGCAGGTGCTGGCCACTCGGGCGGCGGAGCATTTTATACTCCATGGCTGACGGTGGATCCGACGGCAGCGGGAATGTTATTTTCAAATGGAATTGCAATTTGAAGAAAAGAGCGGAGATTATGAAAATCCAATTCATATTGAATGGCAAGAATATAGAAAGAGACATTGAGGCAGATCTTCTGTTGGTGGATTTGGTGCGGGAGCTGGGCTGTTACAGCGTAAAGCGTGGCTGTGAGACTTCCAACTGCGGCCTGTGTACGGTCTGGATGGATGACCAGCCGGTGCTGTCCTGTTCGATCCTGGCGGCCAGAGCCGGCGGACATCGGATTACCACTCTGGAAGGTCTCCAGAAAGAAGCGGCGGAGTTCGGAGCGTTTATCGCCGATCAGGGCGCGGATCAGTGCGGCTTCTGTAATCCCGGACTTATTATGAATGCCCTGGCGCTGTTTCGGGATAACCCGGATCCATCGGAGACGGAGATTCGGGAGTATCTGGCGGGCAATCTGTGCCGTTGTACCGGATACGAAGGACAGCTGAGGGGAATAATGAATTTCCTGGAATGGAGAAAGAAAAAAGCGGCCGGGCAGGAGGTCGGAGAAAGTAAGCCCTACTGGAATCCGGATGATGTACCGCCTCAGAACCGACATGAGAAGGCTTTAGCCCAGCCGCTGCGGATGGTGAACCGGTCGGTTCGCAAAAAGGATGCCATGCAGCTTGTCACAGGCCAGCCGGTCTATACCGACGATCAGGCGCCGGCTGACTGCCTGATTGTGAAGGTTTTGCGTTCGCCTCATGCCAACGCTATGATTGAAGCGGTTGATATGAAAGCGGCCCTGAAAGTTCCCGGTGTGGAGGCGATCTATACCTGGGAGGATATTCCTGCGGACGCCAAACGTTTTACCTGTGCCGGGCAAACGTATTCGGAAGCCAGTCCCCATGACCGGCTGCTGCTGGATCGTCATGTCCGTTATGTAGGGGATCCGGTGGCGATTGTGGCCGGCGAGACGGAAAAAGCGGTAGATCGCGCCCTGGGGCTGATTAAGGTGACTTATCAGGTGTTGGAACCGGTTCTCGACTATCATAAGGCGTTGGATAATCCGGTGCTGGTACATCCGGAGGACAACTGGGAGAGCCTGTGCCCGGTGGGGGCGGATAATCGGAGAAATCTGTGTGCCCACGATGAAAGCGGGAGCGGTGATATTGACCGCGTCCTGTCGGAATGTGATATCGTTCTGGACCGGACGTATCATACGAAAGCGGTTCAGCAGAACATGATGGAAACTTTCCGGGCTTTTTGTAACATTGACGCCTACGGACGGCTCCATCTGACCTGTTCCACACAGATTGTATTCCATACCCGGCGTATTGTGGCCACGGCGCTGGGCATTCCCCAGTCTAAGGTTCGTGTGAGCAAACCCAGGATTGGCGGCGGCTTCGGCGCGAAACAGACGGTGGTAGCGGAACTGTTTCCGGCCTTTGTGACCTGGAAAACGAAAAAACCCAGCAAGATGATTTATACCCGTCAGGAGTGCCTGACTGCGTCCACGCCCCGCCACGAGATGGAGATGCGGGTGCGCCTGGGCGCTATGAAGGATGGCCGCATCCGCGGTATTGATATGTATACAATTTCCAATACCGGCGCCTATGGCGATCACGGCCCCACTACGGTAGGTTTATCCGGCCATAAGTCCATACCCCTTTATGGAAGGGCGGAGGCGTTTCGCTTTGTCAGTGATGTAGTCTATACCAATATCATGGCGGCAGGAGCGTTCCGGGGATACGGTGCGACGCAGGGGCTGTTCGCAGTGGAGGCGGCGGTCAATGAGCTGGCGGCGGAGCTGCATATGGATCCCTTTACCCTCCGGGAGATGAACATTGTCAAAGAGGGGGATGTGATGCCGGCTTATTATAACGAACCCAATACCAGCTGCGCCCTGGACCGGTGCCTGGCTAAGGTGAAGGAGATGAGCGGCTGGAAGGAGAAATTCCCGGCCAGACTTATGCCCAACGGCCGGATCCGGAGCATGGGCATGGGCATGGCTATGCAGGGATCCTGTATTTCCGGCATGGACGTAGGCAGTGCCAATCTGAAGGTGAATGAGGAAGGCTATTATACGCTGACCATCGGAGCCGCCGATATGGGAACCGGGTGTGATACGATTCTGTCTCAGATCGCTGCTCAGGTATTGGAATGCTCTGTGGACGATATTACGGTATGCGGCGCGGATACAGACATTTCGCCTTACGATTCCGGCTCCTATGCTTCCAGCACCACCTTTATTACAGGAAAAGCGGTAGAGAAATGCGCTCATGAACTGAGGGAGCGGATCTGCAGGCTGGGCGCCAGGATCCTGAATTGTGATCAGGAAATGGTGGAATTTGATGGGAAGAAGGTATTTATGCTGGAGAAGGAGGAATCCGGGACTGCCGCAGGTTCGGAACCCCGGCATTTTGTCTCCCTCCCGGATATCGTCATTGCTTCCATGTGCGGCA
>CANQBN010000086.1 GCA_947588855.1 uncultured Lachnospiraceae bacterium | reverse complement strand
TCCTCCGGCATGGCCACATGATACCGTTCCGCCAGAACCTTCACGATATTCTGGAACTCCTTCTTATCCGGAGAACCGAAATAGATGGTCACGCCGAAACGGGCTACCAAAGACAACTTCTCCTGAACCGTATCATTGACATGAAGGTCATCATCCAGCTCCCGCTTGTCACTGAACTTCTCACGAATCAGATGGCGGCGGTTGGAAGTAGCGTAAATCAACACATTCTTGGGTTTCCTTCCCAGACCGCCCTCGATGATGGCCTTCAGATACTTATACTCCAGTTCGCTCTCCTCAAAGGAAAGATCGTCCATGTAAATGATAAACTTATAATTTCGGTCCTGGACCTGCTCCAGAATGGAGGACAGAGCGTGAAACTGATGCTTGTAAACCTCGATGATCCGCAGGCCCCTGTCGTAATATTTATTCAGAATCGCCTTGATACAGGAGGACTTTCCGGTGCCGGCATCGCCGAACAGCAGCACATTGTTGGCCGCTCGTCCTGCCAGGAACGCTTCCGTGTTCTCAATCAGCTTATTTTTCTGGGTCTGGTATCCCACAATATCATCCAGATACACATGCTCCACGTTGACGATGGGAACCGTCCTTGCTACCGGTCCCTCGTCCTCGACACGAAAAGCCTTATTCAGGCCGTATTTGCCCACACCGTACTCCTGATAGAACTGGGCCACTGCCGCCTGGAACTCTCCCGCATCCACCGCCCGACTGAGAGCTACGGAAAGTTCAATGATCCGGTCCCGAATCCTCTTATTAAAAATGTGTCCGCCGTCTCCTGTGGGCTTGTAATCCGCCAGGTCATGCCAGATGCCCTTCTGCTCCGGAGACGCCTCCGCCTTGTTTCCTCTGCTCTCCCTCTGCCCGGCTGTCCCTTCCGCCGTACTATCCAACACAGTGATATCCCGGTCGAACAGGTTCTTGAAAATGCCAAAGTCATGGTTTGCCAGATGGCTTAAAGTTCCTCCCACATCTCCTCGGATCTCACAGGCGGTACTATAGGCGTTCTCATGCTCCGCCAGACAGAATGCCAGAAAACAATGCCACAGATTTCCCTCAAATCCATAGTCCGACGCCAGTTCGATCAGCTGATTGGCGCAGGCAAAGGAATCCGGCTTTTCCTCATTGCCACCCGGCGCAGCTTCCAACAACTCCGCCATATAATCAAACAGTTTCTGATATGTTAAATTCCGATATAGAATCAAAGATTTCATGTATATATCCTTTCCTTATTCCGCCGTCCGGCGCTTCCTCAGTAATTTCCCAAAACCCGCATATTAGCAGCCTCTTCTGAGACAGCCAGCAGGGCATTCTGAATGTTGGGCTGACTCAGATTTCCTTCGATGTCCACGAAGAACCGGTACTCCCAGTTTCTCCCGGGAATGGGACGTGACTCGATCATCACCATGTTAACACCGTTGTAGATAAAATTGCCCAGCATATTGTAAAGAGTACCGCTCCTGTGAGGCAGTTCGAAGCATATACTAATCTTCCCGGCATCCCTTCGGTAAACCTTATTCCGGGACAAAATCAGAAAACGGGTCGTGTTCTCCTTATTGTGATTGATGGTCTGAGCCAACTCCTTCAGCCCATACAGCTTCCCCGCCACCTGACTTGCCACGGCCGCCTGGCTCTTATCGCTATCCGCAACCACTTTTCTGGCCGCTACCGCCGTATTCTCCACACTAATCTGTCTCCATTCCAAATGGCTGTTCAGATATTTGGAACACTGCATCAGGGCCTGGGGATGAGAATACACCGTCTTTACATCTGCAAGTTCTGCGTCCGGAAGTCCCAAAAGGCAATGACTCACCGGCAGAAATGTTTCCGCAACAATCACATTCTCATGGGAAATCATCAGATCATAATTGTCCGTCACCGCTCCGGCAGAAGAATTCTCAATGGGAATCACCGCGTAGTCAGCCTCTCCGCGCTCCACAGCAGTCATTGCTTCCTCCCATGTCCGCACATGAAACACATCTGCGTCATCCCCAAAATACTGCAAGGCAGCGCCGTGGGCGTAAGCTCCCTCCACTCCCTGATAGACCACGCGGACGCCGGTTTTCTTAATGGCATTCACCGGACGGAAGCCCATATCCGGCTGCTTCCCCCGTTCCGCCAGAATCCCGTACTGCAGCTTCCGGTTCACGGCAATCATCTGGGTGATCATATCCTCCGCCGCCTGTTTGTTGAAATCTCCTGTCGCAAGTTCACGAACCGCAGCGATTTTCTGCCGTTCCCTTTCTTTGTCGAGAACTGCTTTCCCTACGCCGATCTTATACTCCGCCACCTGGCGGCCCAGAGCAAGCCGTCGTTCCGTCAGCTCTACCAGCTGTTTATCTATCTCATCTAATTTTCCGCGAATCTCCTGCAAATCCACTTATGCTATCCTGCTTTCTTTTTCTTTTCGCAGCATCTCAAGAATCTTATTCTGGGTATAGCTGCCTGCGAACTTCTTCTCTTCTTTTGTTAAATCGCTGATATAAAAAGGTTCTCCAAACTCAATGGTCACCTGAGAAGGCTTCACCTTCGGTATATGAGTCTCAAAGATCTCCGCCGTGCCGGTGATCGCCACCGGTACGATCGGGCTTTTGGCCTTCTCCGCAATCTTCAGACTTCCCTCCTTAAAGGGCAGCATATCCAAAATATCCTCGTTCCGGTTTCTGGTCCCCTCTGGAAAAATCCACACGGAAATACCGGATTTTACCTGCTCGATTCCCTGAAGAATCGTCTTCAGGCCTTCCCTGATATTCTCCCGATCCAGGAACAGACAGTGAACATTATCCATCCACTGACACAGGGACGGATACCGCCGCATCTCCTTCTTGGCTATGAACCCCATGAGAGTCGGCACCGTCACATATCCCACCAGGATATCGAAATAGCTTCTGTGATTGCCCACATACAGAACAGCCTGATCATCGGGAATATTCTCGACTCCCTTCACCATAATATGTACCCCGGCAACCGCCAGAAACAGGCGGAACATGAATTTCACGATAGCCAGGCTGGACCGGTCCTTCAGGTCCGGATACTTCTTCCCCAGGAAATATTCCACCACCAGAATCGGGATGCTGAACACTAAAAACGAACCTAATATTATGCAAAGAATGACGAACCTTATCATACTCCAGAGACCCTTTTCTTGAGAAATAAGCCATAGAGACGCTACCTTCTATGGCTTTACTGATATTATACAATGTTCTTTTAAAAATACAAGACTGAAACTTATGTTTTGGCAGATTTTCAGAAATTACCACAGTGATTCAGAAAACACAGTTCATTTTTATAAAAACCGTTTCAGACGGTCCAGTACTTTCTGATGGACCAGACCATTTGTGGCCACCACAGCCGAGTCGCCATAAAACCTTGGTCTCGACCCGTCCCACAAAGTCAGACAGCCGCCCGCTTCCTCAAGAATCACAATACCCGCTGCGTAGTCCCAGGGTTTCAGGTTCTGAGCAACAAAGGCACCGCCGCGGCCGCAGGCTATGTAACAACAGTCCAACGCTGCCGATCCAGTAATCCGATAATCAATACAGTCGCAAAACATGGCATCCATAATATCATGGAACTGGTTCTCGCTCCGATTGCAGTAAGGGTTGGTTTCCGCAAGAACCAGCGTATTCTCTACCGCCGCATCACTGCAGACGGTAATCCTCTCACCATTACAATAGGCCCCCTTACCTTTTTCCGCCCAAAACATCTCCCTGGTCTTCGGATTATAGACTACTCCAAGAACTGGAATCCGATTCTCCAACAGCCCTACAGAAATCGCATAATTAGGAAAATCAAAAATCAGATTATTCGTCCCATCAATGGGATCTATAATCCAGCAGTACCCTTCTTTGGGTCGTTCTTTATAACCCTCCTCAGAAATCACCACAGAATTTTCCAAAATCTCCGGGAGCTTTCTACAGAGTAAATCACTGATTTTCAGATCAATCTCTGTTACAAAGTCTTTCTCCCCTTTCTGGCTCACCTGCGACTCTTTGGGCTTGCTGACGATTTGAGCTGCTTCTTCCACTAGTTCCTTCACCTTTATTATTAAATCTTTACGCATAAACACCTCTTCTCCCCAAGATCAGCAACAGATTTCTGCCGGTATCGCGTTCTCCACAGTCCTGAATCCTTTTTCACGAATCACATCAAAGTACTCTCCATCATAATGCATGCAATATACCTTATCACGATGCTCTGCCGGAATCAGAGCCTCTAACTGAGCCAGAGTACAATGCGCGCCGCCGTGATCATTCACCGAAGTATCCTGATATACCTCGTCAAGTTGCCCGGACAACAGTCTATCTCTTACACTCCCAGGGAACTCTCCCGCATCACCACTGTAATAGATTCGGCGTCCTTCAAAGGTCAAAAGCCAACCAAAGGATTTCACCATACTCTCATGGTGCTTAACCGGAACCGGTTCCGCATTCAGCCGAACATCTCCGCACGCATCGTAATTTGCAAATAATTCATAATGCTCTTTCTCAACTCCTGTCAGACGCAGCACCAGCGCCAGATTTTCAGCATCTGGAAAAATCACTCTGGTACGGATTCCCAGCTTCAAGTATCCATATACAATCAAGGTTCCCAGACTTCCCAGATGATCTGCATGCATATGGGTAAGAAAAACTGTGATGCTTTTAATATTTTTGAAATTTCCGGCCATATAATGCTGACGGAAGGAAGTCTCCCCACAATCCAAAAGAAACAAATCATTCTCCAACTTAAAATATCCGTTGCTATTGTATAACTTGGGATAGAGAGCCGCCCCGCATCCCACAAATCCTATCATTTCTCTACTCACTCCATTCTATCGGTTTGCTTCTGTCCTCCGGATGACTCGTCGTTGTCTTGCTCGGGGTGTTCACTCTGAGCCTCTTTTCTGTCGTCTTCCGGATCGTCCTTTTCAGAAATCAAGATTCCCTCGTCTGAATCCATGAACCGAATAAATCCCCATTGGTTCTGTTTCGAGGAATCCGCCAGTATATAAGTAACAAAGGAATGTTCTTTTACAATCTCCTTTTTCCGTGCTTCGCGGATATCATTCACAAATATGCCCATATTCGAATACGCGGAAATGCTGAAAAACGCTTTATCAAAATACAGCATCGACAAATTCTTCTCTGCGATGGGGCCACAGATACTTTCCAATTCCATATTAACCTCTCCGCCGATTGATACCACGGAAACTCCAGGAACAGGCAGCTGCTGAAGGACCTCCATGCTGGAAGTTACTACTGTAATTCTCTTGTTGGTGAGATATTTTATCATGGCGCTGGTCGTTGTCCCCGCATCAATGTAAATGATATCTCCATCCTGCACGAGCGCAGCCGCTTTTCGCGCGATGATCTGCTTTTCATCCATCCTGGTTTTTGAACTCTCCACAACCGACAAATCTACTTTTCTGCGTTTCAGCCGGATGGCCCCTCCCCTCAGCGACTCAACGCTGTTTTCCTGTTCAAGTTTCATAATATCCCGTCGGACCGTAGATTCTGATATTCCCATTTCGGAGGCCAGTTCTCTCAGGTAGACTACCTCTTTGTTTTCCAATGTTTTTAAAATTTTTTCCTGTCTGAATTGAGCAAGCATGGTCCTCCTCCTACCTTTATAATCTGTCTCTATTTAATACCCGCACTCACAAAGCTGTTTATGAACTGTTTCTGGAAAAAGAAAAATGCCAGCAAAAGAGGAATGCAGATTGCAAACGCGCAGGCACAGATATCGCCCCAAACAAGAGCCGTCTCTGTCGCTTTCGCAAACACGGCAAGTCCTACTGTCAATGGCCTATTCTCGACAGAATTTGTCACAATCAATGGCCAAAGGAAATTATTCCAGTGATAGCTGACAGAAACCATAGCAAACGCAAGATACGCTGCCTTCGCGTTGGGCGCGTAAATCTGCCAAATAATGCGCATCGTTGAAGCTCCGTCAATCCTCGCGGCATCCGTCAGAGCCTCCGGCATAGTCTTAAATTGCTGGCGCAGCAAAAACAATCCCATGGCACTTCCCAGAAATGGCAACATAATGGCTGCCTTCGTATCAACCAACGAGAGTTTTACAATCGTGATATAGTTGGGAATAATCAATACATCATTTGGAATGATCAGCTGCATAAAAATAATCCCCATAACGATTTTTTCACCCCAAAAATTTCCTCTCGCTAAAGCATATCCCCCCAGCGTGATAATCACAAACTGGATTGAGAATGTTACTACTACGATAATGATCGTGTTCAGGTAATACTGTGCCAATGGCACCAGATGAAACACTTCCGCGAAATTCTTTAGAGTAAACGGCGTTGTCGGCAATATGCTCATTCTAAAGGTCGGTTCTGTAAACGCAGTGACTGTCATCCACAAAAATGGCACAAACCATATAATACCCACAAGGAATGTCACTAAAATCACGAATCTATTCTTAATTTTCATGATAACCCTCATTCGTCATAATTAATTCTAATTGTAATGAATCTTTTTGTCAAATTTTAAAAATCTTGACAATGCGATTGCCAGCAGCACCACCAGCAGAATTGTCGTGACTGCCGCCGCCTTGCCCTGCTGATAGAAATTATATCCTAACTGATAAATATAGTACATCAGCACGCTGCTTCGGTTATTTGGCCTGCCCTGCGTCAGCACGACAATATGATCCACTAATTTAATTGAATTGGTGAGTTCAATCATTGCCACAAACAACGTTGTAGACCCCATGAGAGGGAACGTCACCATGGTCAACATCTTCCAGAAACCGGCGCCGTCAATTTTGGCTGCGTCAAAATACTCTTCCGACAGATTCTGTAGGCCGGACAGGAAAAAAATCATCAAATATCCTGCTTCTTTCCATATATACATAACAGCAAGGCAGGGAAGCACGGTCTTTGATGAGGAAAGCACATCACCGATATTAATATGAAACAAAGACATGGCCATCGATGCAAACATTCCGTTGCCCGGCATATATAAAAACTTCCAGATACAGGAAACGGCAATCATTGGCATCACCACCGGGTGGAAAAAAGCAGACCGCAGAAAACGGACTCCCCGAAACTCGCTGTTCAGAATCAATGCGAGGATGAAGCCAATGACCATACTGGGAATTACTGTCATAAGCACAAATGCGATGGTATTTTTGATCACCTTCCAAAATACAGGGTCGGCCGCCAATTGCTGATAATTCTGCATGCCTATCCATTCCGGCGTTGTGTTCCTGTAACCCACATCACAGAAGCCAAGATAGATGTTATTGAATATGGGATACACCGTAAACATAGTCATCAAAATCACGGCTGGAGCAAGTAACAGCCAGGAGGATAGATTTCTCTTGACTTTAGGACTCCAATATTTCTTCAAATCCTCACCTCTTTTGCTTTTACAGGGGGCATTTTCAAAATCTTCTTCAGATTTGGGAAATACCCCCTGAACGTAATTATCATCTCAATTATATTGAACTATTTCTTTACTTTCTGTATGGACTCAAAATACTATCCGCTCTGGCCTGCAGCTCTTTCATCGCATCTTCAACTGTCATATCCCCAAGAATAGACGCCTGAAGATAATCATTAATCAATGTTACAATCTGCTGACATTCATAGGTGTTGATTTCAGTGACAGCACCCTGATGCAACTGATCCAATGCATTCTGAAGCCCAGGAACCTCTTTCATGTAATTCTTCAGCGTCTCAGTCTCAAATGCGTCATCCACTGTAGCGATATAACCGCAGGCTGCGCACCAACGGGCCTGCTGTTCAGGTTCTGTACAATAGCGGATGAATTTCCAGGAGCCTTCCCTTTCCGCCTCCGTAAGTCCCGGAGTCAGGTAAAAGTTTTGACCGCCAGTGGAACTGGTAGCTACGTCCGCATACGGCAAATACCCAACGCCCACCTCAAAATCCGCGTTACTGTAAATATTCGTCAGATTTCCTGATGTATGCTCCATCATAGCAAGCTGGCCCTCAATAAACATATTAGGCATATCTACAAAGGACAACAGGTAATCCGGAACACATTTGTAAACATTATGCAAATCAACCCACCACTGAACAGCAGCAATACTGGCATCGGAATCAAAATATGTGTAGGCGCCATCATCCGAATTAATCTGGCCGCCCTTCTGTGCCGTCAGGATTGCCCATGGCCACTGACTGTTTGCCTGGTTTTCGCAGATACCGAATCCCCATCTTTCCGCGCTGCCGCTGTCATTATATTTTGTCAGTTTCTGAGCCATTTCTACCAGTTCGTCCCAGGTTTCAGGAGGAGACTCAGGATCAAGACCTACTTCTCTGAACGCGTCCTTATTATAATAGAAAATGCAGCAGCTTCTCGCAAATGGAATACTGACCAGTTTCCCATCAATATAGCTGTCACGGATAAAACTGTCGATAAAGCCGTCAATGTAGGCTTCCCCATCTTCATCTGATTCTACAAGGTCATCTACCGGATCTACAATTCCCAAAGCATCCAGCATAAACTTGTAATTATAAGGCGCCAGATAAAATTGCGGCATGGTTCCTGCCTGTGCCGCGGACTGTAATTTAACAATGTTGTCATCCATGGTTCCGGTATAAATCATCTCTACATGGTATTCCGGATTCAATTCATTAAATTCCTCCACGAACTCCCCCATTGTCTGCTGCAGCGCGCCTCCTGCTACAATCGGAATATAAAATTCCAAATCCGTTACTTCTTCTCCCCCTGATGCCTGTGTTTCGATAGCTGTCTGTACTTCACTGCCTGCTGGCTGCGCACTCGAAGTCCCCTCGGAAGGACTGTTCGTGGTTCCCGCACCTCCGCACGCCGTCAATGTCGCTGCCAACATTAATGCCAACATGCTTCTTGTCGTTCTTTTTCTCATAATATCTCTCCTTCTTTGAAAAATAATGAAACAGTTTGCAACTTTCCAAAATTATCATATATTTATTTTCATATTTTGTCAAGTTATTTCATTATATTTTTCGTATTTTTTTCATTATTTTTCATTTAATCCTACAAATCCACTACTTTTCGAATCAAAAAAAGAATGCGTATGCACGCATTCTTATCAATATATCTTCTGACTTCTCCGGGTGATCAATTCGAACAGAAGACCTGTTCCAAACCACAGCGGAGCAAAATCAAGCCGAATAAGGCCGTTGATATTAGAATGGCGGCCGGTATAATCCCAAGGACACATTCCTTTGCTGCGAAGCCAGAAACCGGACGCGTATTCCGCCGCAAAAATCAGCACCATATACAACATGCCGTGGCGCATCAGCCGGTCTCCGGGGCGGAGCCGCTCCCCCGCATCGGTCCGAAGCCATCGGTCCACGCCCCTCCCAATAGGGGCAAGAAGCGCGCCCATACCGTAGATTGGGAACATAAGAAGGGACGTTTTGCCCATGAGTCTCCAGTCTCCTGCCATAACGGACTCTGCAGAAGTAAAAATCACTTCCAGGCACCACCCGGCCACACCGCATTTTAAAAAGTTAAATCCTGTTTCCCGAACATATGCTGTCACTTTCATAGAAGATAGTATGCGCCGCTATCCGGCAGATCATACATCTTTTTCCTCTTTGCGGAGCCGTTTACAGAAGGGGCGACAGCAGCCGGCTGCACTGCTCCTTCACCCGGATCCACAGGTTCCTCTGATCGTAAGCCGAGCGGGTTATCTCACGGCAGTGCTTCAAATCTTCCAGGAATATGGCTTCCAGACGTTCGGTCACTTTCTCATCAAAAATTGTAGCGTTCACCTCAAAATTCAGTTCAAAACTGCGGATATCCATGTTGGCGGTTCCGTAGCAGCTGACCATACCGTCCACCATGACGCCCTTGGCATGAAGAAATCCGTTCTCATAAGCATAGCACCTGGCCCCCGCAGCCAGAAGATCTCCCATGTAGGAGTACGTCGCCCAGTAGACAAAGGGATGATCCGGCTTGCAGGGAATCATCAGGCACACATCCACCCCGGACTCCGCTGCGAATTTCAGAGCGGAAAGCACCGCGTCGTCCGGCACAAAATAGGGCGTCTGAATATAGATATGCCGATGGGCGTGATAGAAAAGCTGCATATAATTGTTGCGGATCTGCCGATTGCTGGCGTCAGGACCGCTGGCAATAATCTGAATCATTACCTTCCGGTCCTCATAAGCCCGCTTCATCGCTTCTTCTATCTGATCCGGCTCAGGCAGTTCCATCAGACGGTTCTGAATCAGAGGCCCCTGCAGGTCATCCTCTTTCGGTTCTCCCAAAGGCGTTTCTTCCGCCGGGGTCAGCCCGAAATATTTTCCGTCTTTAAACAGATTCTCTCCCACAGCATAATTCCAGTCCAGAGCGAACCGGATCTGAAGACTGTAGACGGCGCTGCCCCGAATCTTCAGATGAGTGTCCCGCCAGTATCCAAAACCGGGATCCTTAGAAATATACTCCCGCCCGATATTAAATCCACCTACGTAGCCGATTTTTCCATCAATAACCACAATCTTTCGATGGTTCCGGTAGTTGATACGCAGCTGAAGACGGCCGAGAATCGCCGGAAAAAACTCCCCTATCCGAATCCCCGCTTCCCGCAGTTCCCGCCATACCCTTTCCGGCATGAACCGGCCGCCCATGCCGTCATACAGCACGCGGACCTCCACTCCTTCTTCCGCTTTTTTCTTCAGGATTGGGATTATCGACTGAAACAGTTCGTCATTCTTGATAATATAATACTGAATATGGATATACTGCCGCGCCTGGGCCAACTCCTTCTTCAGATCGTCAAATTTATCCTGTCCGTCAGTAAAGATGTCCACCGTGTTGTCCATGGTAAGCACGGCTCCGGATGTCTCCAGATTGTAGACCACCAACGCCTCGTAGTCTCGCCACTTGGAATCTTCCAACCGGTCCACCGCACCCTGAAGCGCTTCTTCCTGAATTCTTGCCGAATACCACAGCCGATCTTCCACCTCCTTAATCCGGAACATTTTGCTCTTCCGATAATCCTGACACAGTACCAGATACAGCAGGAATCCGAAAATTGGCACAAAATACAGCACAAGGAGCCACGTCCACACGGCCTTCGGGTCCCTGCGCTGAAAAAACACAATCACAATTGACAGAATCAGGTTAATATAAAGAAGATGTTCCATGAGCCAACCCCAGACAGACGCCGCATTTGTCAAAATCAGTTCCATGTGAACACCTCCCGATTATTTCATCATCTTTTCAACAGCCGGTTTTCTACCGAAACCGGTTCTCCGCGGAATCGTAACTATATCCCACTGCTTTCAGAGCCTCCTCTATAGCCTCTTTCTCCGTCCCCTGGGCACTGCAGAATTCATCAAGAGACGAGTAGAAGTCCCTCAGCTGCATGTTAACGTAGCTCAGCAAAATCATCGGATCCTTCGGTAACTGACTCACAAAACATCCCTCCTACACAAATGATATGACGCAGTATCCGAAATAAATCGCAAGAAGCAGGATTCCCTGAATTCTGGACGATTTCTTCCGCACCAGAATCGGCAGGATCAGGATCGCCATAACCAGTATAGACAACGGTATGTCCATCTGGTAAGTCTGGGCCTCCAACGGAATTCCCACAATTGCCGCCGGTATACCAATCACCGCCAACAGGTTCAGGGTATTGGCGCCAAGAATATTTCCGAATCCCACATTCTCGTAGCCCTTAATCAGCGACATAATAGAAGTCACCAGTTCCGGAAGCGAAGTCCCCAGAGCGATGAATGTGACCGCGATCACCCGCTCCGGCACGCCGATAGCCTGAGCGATCAGAATGCCGTTGTCAACCAAGAGCTTGGCCCCCACATACAGAAGCGCCGCGCACACAGCCAAAATCAGGAACTGCCTGATCAATGATACGTCCTCCGCAGATTCCGCTTCATCGCCGGAACCGCCCTCCGCTCCGGCGCGGACGATATTCAAAACCGCGTAAACCACAAATGCCGCCAGAAGAAGAAATCCTATCGGTCTTCCAAAGGAACCGGTCATAAATCCACAGATATCCAAAAGGATAATGACAGCGAAAAACAATCCGGCACGCCACGTAAGGGGCGCCGTCTCGACCTTAGGGCTGGGCTTGATCGTCTGTGTTATACCGGCAATCAGCGCTGTATTACAGATAATAGAACCAAAGGCATTGCCCGCCGCGATTGCCGCCGAACCATCAAAAGCCGCTGTCGTAGATACAAGGATCTCCGGAAGCGTAGTCCCCAAACTTACAATTGTGGCTCCCACCACAATCTGGGGAATACCGATTTTATTAGCAATCGCCACCGCCGCATCCACCAGCCTGTCTCCTCCCAGGCAGATCAGAATCAATCCCAACACAAAAAGCGCCACTGTCAGTACCATTTTACGTCCTCCTTCGTCTTTTAAAAGTTTTCCACTGGAATCTCATCCGCATACATACACAACCCCAAATCGTCCGCCCTTACTGCTGTCTCTGTACGCTGGCGTAAAAAACGAGACTTCCAGCGTCATCCGCTAAAAGTCTCGTCTCAAAACTTTCGTCTCGGGCACGGTCCGGTATTTCTACGAGCTGACGAACCATACCACACCCTATCCTTGCGGACAACGGTGCAAACTACTCCCTCTTAACTGTTTAATTACAGAAAGTATACCATATTTTTCCGAAACCGTCCACCGATTTTTTGTATAAGGCCGCATTTTATTCCACAGTGAAGTGAAAAGTTAACTTCCACTTCTAAGGGGGCCAAGTAGAAATTAGTCTTTCTCCAACCTCCACTTGAAAT
>CANQBN010000085.1 GCA_947588855.1 uncultured Lachnospiraceae bacterium | reverse complement strand
GGGCAAAGGATGAAGATGTTGAACGGGCGGTAGGTCATACGCTCGCCAATGTGGCAAATAGGCACTATAAAACCTGTGACCATTATCTCCGGCGGTTGCCGTCGTTTATTGAAGATATGAACCGGCTGATTGAGCAGGAATTTCAGAGGGCGGGAGGATTTCTGTAAAAAAGCTATTGAAAATTTTCTGATAGGGGCATATAATAGAGATAGGAACAACCACCTCTACAAGAGGTTGGCCTATAGTAGAAGTAGAAATTCCACCCTCGCTACAGTCCAAAGTATACAAGGGTGGTTTTTCTATGTGAAAAACGAAGAAATATTAAGTATTTTGTGTATCTGAAACAAGCCTGATACCGCAGGCAAATTCCGATTCTCTTTTTCTTAGGGAAAAATAAGCGCTTCTGCTACGTATCAATCATATATTTTAGGTGTTTTTTACTTTCATAACTACAGTTTTTCTCACTGCATTTACAATAAAAATTGCGCTGACAATAAACAATACTGTAGTAATTGGTTTTGTGAAACATAGCAGGAAGTTTCCCTGGAACAACTCTAGGGTCTGCCGCAACGCAAATTCCAAATCACCACCCAATACTAAAGCAATAATGCAAGGTGCAGGAGGAATATCTAATTTCTTGAAAAAAACACCTAAAACTGTAAATAAAAGCATTAGCAAAATATCTGATACCATATTTTGATTACTATACGACCCAATTACACATAACGTGGCAACAATAACAGGCATCGTATTTTCAGAAATCCGCAACAACCACAAAAACAGAGGAATAAATGCGGTATTAATAATCAGCAAAGCAATATTCCCTAAATACATACTGGCAATCAACCCCCATGCCACGTCTGCATGATCAGTGAATAAACGTGGACCCGGAGTGATTCCAACCATTACAAAAGCACCTAACAATACCGCTGATGTGGCAGAACCGGGAATCCCCAGCGCCAGCAATGGTACATAAGAACCCATAGCCGAAGCATTATTGGCCGATTCAGGAGCCGCAACCCCTTTTATATTTCCCTTTCCAAACGAATCCTTATCTTTTGCTAAACGTTTTTCTGTTCCATAACTAAGAAAAGTTGCAATCGTAGCGCCGGCACCAGGTAAAGCACCCACACTAAACCCAATCACAGCACTACGAAGTACGGTTGGCAGACACATCAGTAAATTTTTGACGGTTGGAAACATTCCTTTGAGGTGGAACTGATTAATCTGATTTTTACTGACCTTTACTCGTTCTCCATCCAATAATGATAGAACCACCTCGGAAAGTCCGAATAGTCCAACAACGGCAGGTAAGAAATCGATACCTGCCATTAATTCCACCGACCCAAAAGTGAGGCGTGGTGATCCGGAAATAACATCCAACCCTACAGTTGAAATAAGCAAGCCAAATATCAAACTAATGCAAGAGGGAATGAATCCCTTCCCTCCAATGGTAACGATTGCGACAAAGGTAAACAAGTAAATTGCAAAATACTCCGATGGTCCAAAAGCAAGTGCATAATCAGCCAATGGTCTTCCAACTAAGGTCAATAGAATAACACCAATAGTCCCTCCAAGAAAAGAGGAAATCGCCGCAATACCCATTGCTACGCCGGCTTTTCCCTTCCTTGCCAGAGGATAACCATCAAAAGTAGTAACAATTGACGCATTTTCGCCGGGAATATTTAAATTAATTGATGTAATCATGCCGCCAAACATTGCACCGGAAAAGATTCCAGACAACAATACAAGAGAAGACAGCGGATCTCGGCCATAAATCACAGGCAAAAGAACTGCCAGACAAGCCGCAGGTCCAAATCCCGGTAATACACCAACCAGGGTTCCAAGAACTGCGCCAAACAGGCACAAAAATATAATATAAGGATTCATGCATTGTTTGAACCCCATTAAAACCAAAGTCAAAGTCTCCATTTTTCGATTGCCCCCCTGTCAATAAATGAAAGCTTTATAAAATGATTTCACAATTGCTCCCTGTTCAAACGGTACACCAAGTAATCGTACAAACACGACATAAAGAACAACTGACCAGACTATTCCAAATACCACAGCTTTCCTAAAACTCATCCTCTTTAAAAGCGTTAGTGCTGATATACAAAATAACGCCAAAGCAGCCGTGGTTCCAAAAAGGCACAAAACAACAAACATGCTAAAACATAATGCAGTAAAAATGACTCCATCAAGAACAGGCTGAACAAACAAACCTTTCCATGATATCTTATTTTCTCCATTATCTGTCAAAGCAAAGACTGCGGCGAGGAGAATCAGCGCTATCGAGTAAAGCATCGGCATCATACCAGGCCCCAACGATGTTCCCCGAATCATTTTAAGAGGCAACGATCCGATTACGCCCAGCCCGCCAATAACAGCCATAATCATACAGAATATTCGCTTTATAGTCATAACAACTCTCGCTTTCTATCGAAGTGATATTTTATGCGAAATGCAACGTTCGGAGAATCCGTTTTACAGTACTCTCCGAACGCCGCATTTGCGACAATCTAAAACCGCCTCTTGTTACTTAATGATCATCCGCCAATCAAAGAATCCCTATTTTCCTCTAAGAATTCCATGACATTAGTACACTCCTCCATACAAGCTTCTGGATCCAGATACATAGGCTGTAAGCTCAATGTAGCACAGGCCTCCTTATAAGATTCGCTTTCAATTGCTGCTTTAAGTGCGGGTACCAACACATCGAGAGCGTCCTGACTGGTATTGGCAGGCAGAAATACAGCCCGTTTTGCCATTTGAAAGGTCATGTTAATTCCCTGTTCAGCATAAGTAGGAACATCAGGAATCTCAGGTGCGCGAGAATCACCGCCAATACCTATACATTTTAAAGAGCCATCCTGGATATAGGGAAGCCCTTCCGACAAGGAAGAACCGCAGGCCTGAACATGACCACCCAATATGCCTGCAATTACATCGGAACCACTGGAAAAGCTGACAATATTCAAATCACAATCGCCAGCAGCTTCAATATCATATCCTGTCATAGTATCCATACTCATAGCACCGGTAGCACCATAAGTGACCTCACCAGGATGTTCCGTCGCATAATCAATCAGATCTTGAAGCGTATTAAAAGAGCTCTCTGCGCTTACTAAAACCAAAAATGGATCTGTTACTGTATTCCCCAGAAAATAATAAGCTTCTCTCGGATCGAGTTCCAAATCCCCCAAAACAGCATTGGTACAGATGGAAGCAATATTGGCTATTCCAAAGGCATAACCGCTATCATCCAGATTTGCTAAATAAGTAAAGCCAACTGCACCCGATCCACCCTCTCTATTTTCAACAACAACCGTTTGTCCTATCGCATCCTGCAAAGCAGGTTGTATTGCCCTGCCGCTAATATCGACGCTACTGCCTGCTCCATACGGAACAACCAGTGTTAAATTATGGGAAGGAAACTTGCTTCCCTTTACAGGCTCTGCATTGGCTTTTGGACTCGATTCAGAAGGATCGCTGACAGAACCGCTGCCGCAACCAATCATAGATAAACACAAGATCACCACCAGTACTAATGAAATCTTGGAAATAAATCTTTTCATTTTAATCCTCCTTTTGTAGGGTAGTAATTATTTATAGTTCTCTCCAGATTTTGCGTTACACTATAAAAGATGCTGTAGATTAGCATAACCTTCCTTGTGCTTCCTAATACAATCATGGCGAGATGCGATACAAAGGTTTAAATTAACGGTAATCCCACCTGCGGCTTCGTGGACGAGGAACAACTTCTCCCCCTGGAATAAAGGGATAACGATTGATTGCGTCCCAGTTGAGTTCTACGCCAAGACCAGGGGCATCAGGCAGAATTGCAAAACCATCCTCAACACGGATGGGCGTAGAGACAATCTCATCCCGCGGCGGATTAAACGGAGCTGCATCCCACTCCAAATAACACATTACGTGATCCGGAAGTGACGCAGTTAAATGCATATTTGCTACCATATTCAAACCAGCTGTGGAATGTGGAGCAACCAATACACCAAAAGCACTTGCCATTGCAGCAATTTTAATTCCTTCAGAGAACCCACCGCATTTGCCCGCATCCGGCGTGACAATGTCCACTCCGCCTTGTTCAATCAAATTTCGGAATTGGAATCGGGTAAACAAATTACCTCCCGATCCAATTGCCGTACGGCTCATTTGACGAAGTCGTCCCATATCGTTATGATGGTTATGCAGAGTAAAATCAAAGGGGCTTTCAAACCATAAAATATTATACTCCTCATATCCCTTCGCAAGTCGAATTGCTTCCGGCATAGAATACGCAGAATTAGCATCTACCATAATATCTATGTCGGGGCCTACTCCTTCTCGCACTACTTTAGCCGCCTCAAGATCCTTCTCTACTCCCATACCTCCGCGAAGCTTAATTGCTTTAAAGCCCTGCTCAATATATGACAGCGCCTCCTCCAAAAGCAGCTCCGGAGCCTTCCAGCCAAAACAGTGACACCCTATGTAAAGCGGCACTTTATTTTTCTCTGTACCTCCGAGCAATTGATAGACAGGCTTTCCAAACATTTTTCCCCGAATATCCCATAAAGCCTCATCAATTCCTGACATTGCCAGAACGGCAACATTCCCAAGCTGCAGCGTAGAAAAGAACATTTCATACCACAAATCCTCAATAAAAGCAGGGTCCTTTCCAATCAGAAGCGGCTTATAATATTTTTCCAATACAGTTACCACAGGCTCCGGGGCAAAACCATGATAGGATTCTCCGATACCCGTAATTCCTTCATCTGTTTCCACAAAAACAAGAATTTCATCTCTTTTAACTCCATCCCCAAGTCCAAGCTTCCAGCTATGTGTAGACGGATAGGGACAAGATATTGGTACAATTTTCACATCAGTAATTTTCATAGTCATCATCCTTTCCGTTTGTCATAATACCTTCTCTGTGATACCAATAGTGATTGTTACATAAAAATCCGGCAGTTGCGCGGCCGCTGCTTTGCCAAATTGACTTTTATTGTATATTAGTATATTATAAAGAGAGAGTTATTTACAATCGCCGTTTTTTTGTCAAGTCCACAAGAAAGGAGTTGTAATATAATGAACCTCCTTACATTACATTATTTTGAAGAAGTCGCAAAAGAATTGAGTTTCACACGCGCTGCCGAAAATCTTTATATTTCGCAGCAAAGTCTCAGCCAACATATCAAGCGTTTAGAAGACTATTATGATGTGAAATTATTTGAGCGAAAACCCACCTTAAGACTGACTTATGCAGGTCAGATATTTCTGGAATACGCACGTCGCTCATTCCAGGCAGAAGAGCAGTTAATTCAGGAATTTAACTCTATCAGAACATCACAAAAAGGACAAATCATCTTAGGAATCACACCTTCTCGTGCCCCTATTTTTGTTCCAAAAATCTTTTCCCTCTTTAGTCAGCTTTATCCAAATATAGATTTGTCTTTAAAGGAAGCTCATACGGCGGAATTGGAACAAGATCTTTTGAATGGAGATATTGACATGCTAATCGGGGTAATTGGACATTCCTCTCAACCACCCTCTTTTACCGTAGTACCACTTTTGACGGATGATAAGATTTTTTTTATCGCATCACCCATGCTCTTGCATCAATTAGGATTTAACGATGAATGGATCCGTGAAAAAAAAAGTACAGGAATTAAAATATCTGAAATCAATGATATACCTCTTATTTTAAAACCCAGTGATTCCCGCATTCATGCCCAAATTGCACAGGCTTATGTTAAGCTCTCACTAAAACCACATGTGTTCCTGCAATCCAGTAACATGCTCTCATTGCTCCCAATCTGTACAGAAGGACAAGCAGGCATTTTCCTATCCGGAATAGTTTTGAAATATATCTCTATTCAGGAGCAGAAAAAAATCAATTCAGTTGCGGTCTTTCCAGTTCGCGATTGTCCAATTGAAAGCTCCATTGTTCTTGTTTATTCAAAGAGGGGACCCTTACCCAAATATTTTTCCCATTTTATCGAAATCACCCGTGATATAATGCAGGAATACTCACAAGAATAATCAAAAAACATTTCTTGTCGTCGTTTCATTTTATTAGCATACTTGTGAAGAGGATTTATCACAAAAAGGCCCGAAAGTTTTTATGCAAGAACAATAAATACTTCCGGGCTTTCCCAATTCTCCAGTTATCTGTTTCCCCTAATATCCAAACACCTTCACTGCCCAGGCCATATTCTCCCGCACATCCACACCGAAGGGGCACCGGCTCTCGCAGGCTCCGCACTTGATGCACTCGCCCGCATGATGTTCCAGGGCCGCGTAGTGCTCTCTCACCGTCTCTGGAATCGGAGCAACGTCGGCGCCGGCGCTTTGTTCCGGATTCTCCGTAATTTTACTCCGGGCCTGGGCCAGATGCAGGAACTTGGTCACGGAAGCGATATCAATAAACTTGGGGCAGGGCTCGCAGTGGGTGCAGTACATGCAGTGACCTACCCAGCTGACCCGCGGGAAGGAAGCCAACGCGGCAGCATAATCTCTCTCCTCCGGACCTGCCTCGCAGTAGGCAGCGCTTCTCTCCAGCTCCTCCACCGAATGGGCCCCCGGAAGCACTGTCGATACCGCCGGCCGGGACAGAGCATAGGAAATGCACTGATTCGGCGTCAGAGACACTCCTGCAATCTGATTGCTGCCCAGCAGTTCTCCGCCGGCATACACTTTCATAACCGTGATGCCAACTCCCAGCCGCTGACAGACCTCATAAAGACGCTGGCGGTCCGGATCCATGTTGGTCAGCCGCTTCTGATAGTTGCGGTCCGCCCATATTTCCTCGCAGTCCTCTGTAGCCGGCTGCAGATCATAGCAGGGATTTACCGAGAACATCAGCACCTCGATGCCGCCTTCCGTCACAGTCCGCTCCGCCACCAGGGGATTGTGGCTGGACATACCGATATGGCGGATCCGCCCCTGTTTTTTCAGTTCTCTGGCGTAATCCAGAATCCCGTTGTTCACAATACTCTCCCAATCGCTCATAGCGTCGCAGTAATGAATCATACCCACGTCCAGATAGTCGGTATCCAGCAGAGTCATCATCTCCTCAAAACCGATCTTTGTCTCCTCCAGGTCGCGGGTGCGCGTATACTGACCATTCTTCCACACGGAACAGAGATGGGACTGTATCATAAATCTGTCCCTGCGGCCTCTGAGCGCCCGGCCCACCGCTTGGCGAAGGCCGGGGTCGGACGCGTATAGATCCACATAATTGATTCCCAGACGCTCCGCCGCGTCAAACAGTTTCTGCGTCATATTGTAGTTCTCTTCGGACAGGCCCTCGCAGCCCATGCCGATGACGCTGACCTTCAAGCCTGTATTTCCCAACTGCCGATATTCCATATTCTCACTCCTGATCTCCTGTATTCTTAATTCGATTTCGTCTGGTAAAACTCCGAAATCCCTTCCGAATCCGCCAAACATTTCCCGGCAAAGCCTTCGCTGCCGCATCTCCCGGGCAAAATCATCTACCGATTATCATATGCGTCATTTTTCTCATCCCTTGCGCCGCACACAGAGACAGTTACATTCTTAAATGTAATGTCCTCTGTATAGTTGATGACGCCCAGTTCTCTGCACTGAATGGATATATTTTCAAAATGCAGTCCCCGGATGGGCATGTCGGAAAAGCCTTCAATGTGGAAGGCGCGGCTGATACCCTCGTAACCTTCTTCGTTATGAGAGTTTACATTGCGAATTATAAGGTTACTGACCCGGGTCATGGGAACCTCGTCAGGAATCTGAGCCAGCAGCTTTTTCCAGTGTTCCGGCACAGGGCCTTCGTAACCTTCCGGCAGCTGGCAATAACTGTACGCCGGGTTCCAGTTCAGGAACAAGTGAAATGGATATTTTACATTGACCATATCCAGATTTTCCACCACAATATCCCTGATGTAACCTCTTCTGGAAATGGAAGACTTAATCCGGAAACCGCAGTCTGTACCGCGGTAACGGATATTCCTCAGCGTAACGTCATAGACACCGCCGGACACCTCGCTTCCGATGGTCACGCCAAAACCGGCGCGGATCTCGCAGTTCTGCACAGTAATATCATGGCAGGGACGGTTCACCCGCAGCCCGTCGGCGTCACGGCCTGACTTGATGCAGATGCTGTCATCATTGCAGTCGGTAACGCAGTTCTCCACCAGCACATGTTCACAGGAATCAATATCGATACCGTCTGTACTGGGGCTTTCCAGGCCGCAGGCCGTAATCTTCACCCCGTCAATACGTACGTTTCTGCTGTAGCATACATGGACATTCCAGAAACCGGACCGTGTGGAAGTAAAATCCTTCAGCTCCACATCCTCCGACTCCATAACCACCACATTGCGGACCCGCATGCAGTCGTAATCGCAGGCCCAGCGAAGGCCTCTGGCGTCATAATCCTTCCGCATGCCGCCTTTGGTATCCGGCCCCCAGTATTTGGACCACCAGTATTCTCCCTGGCCGTCAATGACGCCGGGACCGCTGACAATGACGTCCCTCTGCCCGTTGCAGTTCAGCACTCCGGGATACCAGTCCATCTCCACACCAGCCGCTCTGGTAGGAATGATGGGATACCGGCTTTCCTCCGTGGTACCCAGCAGGATGGCCCCTTCCTCGAACCGGAATTCCATATGGCTCCTTAAAAACAGGGAGGCCGTCTGATAAATTCCCTTCTCCAGCAGAAGAATCCCTTCCGAGGCTGCCGTCTCATCAATCAGTTTCTGAAGCTGTTCCGTCACAAGAGTTCTGCCGGTCGCGTCAATTTCCTTCTCTGATGCACGAAATATTGGTCTGCTCATCACAACACCCCCAATTTTATTTTCCGCTTTCCTATCAAAAGTTCCAACAAAAATGTTTCTGCATTCCAGTATATCATAAATGATCCATTCTGAAAACCCTGCATGCAGAAAGCATATCACTTGTTCCTTTTCTTACATACTGACAAAAAGCCGGCGCCGGTACAGCCTGATTGGCCATACCGGCGCCAAAAGACACATATATTCCGATGCTCTGCGAAATGGCGTTCAGAACGCCGCACCTGCCTGCCGGTTCTTCGCTCAGCGATACCCAAATTGCTGCCGCGGTTTACCCGGCTTATCGGCTCTCTGCTTACCGGTTCTCCGCATAACGGTCATAGGCAGCCTGATAGCATTCCAGTAGCTCGTTCAGCCCACACTTGTCTGTCAGCTGCTTCACGTAAGCGTTCCACTCCTCGTCGGTGGGGCCGCCTTCCTTCAGCCAGATACCTTCATTCTCAGCCACAGTGTTCTGGAAATCCGTCTTGTACTGGTCGATAATATCCAGCTCGTCTTCCGTGTATACGCAGTCTACCGGATAGGTTGTGGGATCGTCCACAAAAGGCATCCAGTAATTATACAAATCATCCAGCCTCTCAATGGCACGATCCTCCATCTTGAAGGTCGTCTCATAGTAATCGCTGAGGATCAGCTTGGGGCCGTAAACCTCGTTCTCGCCTTTCAACTCGCCGGCGCTCTTGTTAAACAACTCCTGGCTCTGGTCGTCCGTGATGGACAGCCATACGCCGTTCTCATCCTTGTCGATAAAGTAGGTTCCAATGGGGCCGTACTGCAGCTGCATGACAATCTCCGGATCATACCACTGGTCGAAGAATTTCAGCAGTGTGGTGGGGCTCTTGCAGGAACTGGTGACGCTTAAGTTTCCGCTGTTGATTCCGCCGCCGGTACGAACCGTCACATTATGGGTTCCGTCAGGGCCGTCCAGAACCGGCAGGAACACATAATCATCGGCGTAATCGCCCATCAGCTCTTCAATATACCACCAGGTTGACACGCCTACATACCCCTGGGAACACTTGGCAATCAGCTGGGTATCGGACTGGCTGAACATTTCCGGATCCATCAGCCCCTCTGCGAACCAGTCGTGGAAATAGGTCAGGGCTTTGCGGTACTGGTCCGTCACACAGACAAAGGAGCAGGTCCCATCCGGGTTCAGCACCAGGTCGTTGCACACATCGTTAGGCCAGTTGGTAAACCCAAAACCGGCGTAGAAAATATTCTGGCCCCAGCACCACTGGTCGAAACCGGTACTCATGGGAATGGTGCTTCCCGGATCGTTGCCGTAATATTTGTGGCTCATATCGTTGTCCTTAAAAGCTTTCAGGACCGTATGCAGCTCATCCAGGGTCGTGGGCACCTCCAGCCCCAGATCGTCCAGCCATGCCTTGTTGATCATAGAAAACTGAGGTATGGTGTAAATACTGTAATCCTCCGGCGCTCCGATACCGGCGGTTCCCATCTTCTCACCTGCGGGAAGGCCGTAAATACAGCCGTCATTCATGGTGATAGCGCTGCGGATGTCCGGATTTTCCTCCAGGATTTTCGCCAGATTGGGCATATATTCTTCCGTGATATAAGGCGTCAGATCGATAAAGGTGCCGTCGTCGCCGTACATGGCCATATCGTAGTTGGTAAAGCCTACACCCATGAAAGCGTCCGGCAGATCGCCGCCGGCGATCCGGATATTCACCTGTTCCTTCAGGGAATCGCTCATACATTTCCAGTTAATGGAAATACCCAGATCCTTCTGAAGGTTATTCAGGGTCTCATTGTTCTCGTAACCTTTGCTTAAGGCGCTCATGCCGCCCATAATATTAAACTCCGTCTGGGAAGTATCCGTATTGACGGTTCCCGGTTCCGGCTTCACAATGGTTGATTTAAAGCAGCCGGTCAGGGATGACACAGACAGGGCCAAAACTGCGCAGGCAGCAAACATTCTCAGAAATTTTCTGTTATTCCGCTTCATTTTTCGCTCCTCCTTCCATATCCCGGCAATCAGCCCTTCACCGCGCCGGCCATCATGCCTTTTTCAAAATACTTCTGCACGAAGGGATAGATAATCAGCATGGGAGCCGCAGCCACGATAATGGACGAAAACTTGATCATCTCAGTCAGTTTGTTCAGCTCCGCGTAACCGCCGGAAATGGTGCTGGCCTGGCTGGCACTGGCGGAACTCTTGATCAGGATATTTCTCAAAATCAGAGGCAGGGGCGCTTTATCGGCGCTTAAGTAAATCATGGAGGTAAACCAGTCGTTCCAGTAAGCCACCATGCTGAACACTACCACTACCGCCATGATGGAACGGCTTAAGGGCACCACAACCTTAATGAAGGTAGTCCACTTGGAAGCGCCGTCAATCTCCGCTGCCTCGATCAGCTCCTTGGGAATGCTGTTCTCAAAGAAGTTGCGGACGATAATCATATTGGACACCGCCACGCCGCCGGGCAGGAACAGGGCCCAGATGTTGTCGATGAGTCCGGTGTACTTGACCGTCAGGTAAGTGGGAATCAGGCCGCCGCCGAAGTACATGGTCACAATGAAGAAGATGCTGAAAAATTTTCTTCCCGGCAACTCCTTGTTGCTTAAAGGATAAGCCGTCAGATAGATCATCACTACGGAGAAAATGGTACCGATCACCGTATATTTAATACTGTTAATGTAACCGGAAATGATGCTGCTGTCGGCAAACACCGCCTTGTAGCCGTCTAAAGTGAACTGGCTGGGCAGCACGAAAGTCTTGCCGGCGTACACGTCGTAGGGATTGGATACGGAGGCCACCAGCACGTAATACAGCGGGTAAGCCACCAGTACCAGAATCACGCTGCACAGAATCACCAGGATAATATCGCTCGTCCTGTCAGAAAAACCTCTTAATTGACCGCTTTTTGCTTTCATATGGCGCCTCCTATACAAAGCTTACATCCTCAGAAATCCGCTTGGATATCTGGTTGACCACAATCAGAAGAATAATGTTCACCACGGTATTGAACAGGCCTACCGCCGTGGAATAACTGTACTTGGCGTTTTCAATACCCTGCTGGTACACGTACACGGCAATCACGTCGCTGGTAGCCCGGTTCAGGTCCGTCTGCAGCAGCCACACTTTCTCGAAACCTACGTTCATCAGGTTGCCGGCGCTCATAATCAGCATCAGGACAATGGTGGGAATCAGTTCCGGCAAGTCGATGTAAAGGATCCTCTGGAACATGGACGCTCCGTCGATCTTGGCCGCCTCATAGTGGGAGGTGTCGATGCTGGCCAGAGTCGCCATGTAGACGATAATGCCCCAGCCTGCATCCTGCCAGATTCCGGAGGCGATATAAATGGTACGGAATGCCGTCGATTCCGACAGGAAATCAATGTTGCTGCCCAGGATCAGGTTGATCAGGCCGCCGGAGGGGCTTAAGAAAATCCGCAGCATACCGCAGACAACCATGATGGAGATAAAATGGGGGGCGTACAGCACTGTCTGAACCGTCCTTTTAAATTTCTGGAACCGAAGCTGATTGATCATCAGCGCCAGGATAATAGGGATCGGGAAGCTCCACAGGAGGCTGTAGAAGCTTAAAAGCACCGTATTCTTGATCATACGAAAACAGTTGGGAGAGTTGAAGAACCTCGCAAACCATTTAAACCCTACCCACTCGCTGCCCAGCATTCCTCTGCTGGCCTTAAAATCCCGGAACGCCATCTGAATTCCGTACATAGGTATGTACTTGTAGATAACGGTAATGACAATGGGAATCACCAGCATGGCGTACAGCTGCCAGTTGTCCTTGATCCGTTTCTTCAGAGGCTTTTCCACTTTCATTACCGCGGCATTCGCCTTTTCCTTACTCATAACCCTGCTCCTTTCTCCGCTCCGCGAAATGTGCTTCATGAAAATTATTTCATGAATTTTCTGCTAATTTTTATATGTTTTTCGTGAAACGTTATTTTGTTTTGTTGGAAATAAAATAGCATTTTGCAAGGAGATTGTCAATATTTATTTGATATATTTTGTTATATCTGCGTATTTTAGTCTTGTTGCATAATTTTAATTCTTATATTTTATGCAATTTGCCGATTTATATTTCATGAAACGATTCATGAAATATCGCTTTACAAATACCAAAAAATCGTATATACTTATTTTTATAAATACTTGTCTTATATCGGGAAATCAAAGAAAATTAGCCTCTCCTGCGCAGGAAAGGCCGAAAGAAAACAACCTGTCTTATGCCAGAAAAACGGTAGTGTCAAGTGATTTATGAAAACCTGAGTTAAAGAAAAAAGACTACGAAGCACCTTGAAAATCGCAGATATA
>CANQBN010000084.1 GCA_947588855.1 uncultured Lachnospiraceae bacterium | reverse complement strand
GACGACCATCTGGGTATCGTGGGCCATGGCGCCGCTTTCAGTCAGATAATAAATCGAGCCGTTATCCTGAATCAAACCTGTCTTCATATAGCCGACAGGATCAAAATAGTACCATTCGCCGTCTATCCTGCGCCAGCCGTTTGTCGCGAACTGGCCGTTAAAATACCGGTAATACCAGCCGATATCATCCAGCATCCATCCCTGATAGGTAAGGCCCAGCTGATGCGCCGCTCCTTCATGGTCGAAACGGTAAACCCAGCCGTCAATGGTCATCGTCCGGTCAGCGATCATAATACCGGTATCCTGACGGAGATAATAGAGTTTTCCGTTGGAATCAAGCCATCCATGGCGGGCGTATCCGTCATCGGCATTAAAATAATACCAGGCGTCTCCCTCCTGATGCCATCCGGTTTTAAAAGAACCGTCGTCATTTATGTAGCGGCAGCCGGTATCGTCATTGATAAGCTGGCCGGCCATGGTTGTCATGGAAAACATGCATGAAATTGCACATGCCAGAAAAATAATCCGCTTTTTCATATGTCTCTTGCCCCTGTACAGTGGTATTTATAAAATTAACCATATTTATTTTAACTCAATAGAAAAAGGCCGTCAATATTAAATTATATTCTGATTATGTGCTGCCGCCGCGGTACTGTTCATGGAACGGCCTGCGTACCTTCTTTCTTGTGATTTCCACCAGGCCCAGCTTCGTCATATCCACTACCGTGGTCTTGACCGGATCCTTAGCGCACTGAGCCGTCAGAAAACCCATAAGCTCCCGACGGCTGTCCGCGCTTTCCATATCGATGAAATCCACGACAATGATGCCGGACAGGTTGCGCAGACGGAGCTGAAGGGCAATCTCTTCCGCGGCCTCCAGATTGATTTTAAACAGAGTATCCTCCACATTTTTTTTGCCGGAATACTTTCCGGTGTTCACATCAATGACCGTCATGGCTTCCGTATATTCAATTACCAGATATCCGCCCGATTTCAGCCATACCTTTTTCTGAAGGGCATCATCGACAGCCTTCTCAAGAGAATACAGCTTGACCAGAGTTACGAGCGGATCCTGATAAAGGCGGATTTTCCCTGCGTTCTCCGGCTGCTCTTTTGCAAGGTATTCTCTTACCGCGTTTAAAATATCCGCATCATCGGTTATAATCTCATCCACATCGCCGGAATAGGTGTCCCTGAGTCTTGCGATATAGGGCGGCTCAGCTTCCATCAGCAGGCTGCATCCGGCGCGGAAACGTCCCTCCTTCAGAATCTTATGATATTGACTCCTGAGAGTACGCAATTCTTCCAGAAGTCTCTCCTGAGGCGAATCGTAAGCGTTGGTGCGGACGATCAGTCCGAACTCCGGCTCGACCTCCGGTTTCAGAACAGCCGCGGTCTGCTGCTTCCATTTCACGTCGTGGATCCTGGACGAGAAACTGATGTGCGGCTTGTTTACTGTCAAAACGCAGTATCGACCGGTCAGATTCAGATTGCCGGTAAGCACCGGAGCTTTAGTCTTCACGGCATCCCGGGATACCTGCACGATAATCTCGTCTCCGGAGGCCAGGGCGCGGGTTTCGAAGCCTCTGGCGCCGGCCGCGGACAAACATGCAGGCGATGATTCGTATGCCGGATGACTATGGCCTGCCTGATTCGTAAAAAGATGCCTTCGATTTTCTTCCAGACTGTAATAACCTGTCACGCCGTTTCCGATATCCACAAAGGCGGCATTAATGTTCTTTACCAGATTCTGAACCTTTCCGACATAGATATTGCCCAATATGGAACCGGATGTTTCTTCCAGATCGATCTGGACCGGCCTCCGGCCGTCATGCAGGACCGTCAGTATCTTTCCGTTTATGCGGGTAATGATCAGCTTACTCAATATGTTCTCCTAACTCTTCCAGCGGAATCAGCTTTCTGTTTCCGTCCGTACCTGCGTCTGCGTAGACCTCTTCGCGCTCTGTCTGAAAAGCAAAGGAAGGATACTCCCACCCCATAAACTGATAAAAGGCTTCCATAACCAGCTCAGGCTTGATATTATCCGTACTGCCTGTACAGACGCGCAGAAAAACCGCGCTTCCCGCCTTGTCCGGAGCGCCGCCGTTTCCTGGCATGAGCCCAAGTGATTCCGCCAGGCTTTCCGGCACGGGAACCCGCTTCGCCTCGTAAATCAGAGGTTTCAGATCAATGGTCCGGGAACCCTTCTTGCTTTTCTTTTCTATAAAAATATGTTCCTGAGAGCAGAATCTTTCAAATTCCCTGAAGAACAGCTCCATATCACAGGGCTCTTTTCCCGGCCGGAAGGCAAGCACGTAATCGGCCGCCGCCACAAGGGACATGGCGCTTTTGGCGGAATCGTCAAGTTTGCGGTATGACAAAACCCTGATACCGTCTGCCATCACACGGTTCATCCGTTCTATCATGGTCCGGGAATCGCCGGTAGATAACACCTCGATATCCAGGTATTCTCCATTGCTCAGCAGGCCGACGCCTAAAGGCGCCGCAAAGGACATAATCTGATGGGGACTGAAGCCCTCGCTGTAACGGATATCCACATCCGCTCTCCGCATCACTTTCTGAAAATATCTCATAATGTCAAGATGTCCGATGAATTTCATGTTGCCCTGCTTGCAGAATTTGATCCTAATTTTCATAGCAGACACCTCCTCCGAAGGTTCTGGCCCCACAGCCGGAGCACTGCCTGCGGCAGTTAGGCGTAACCTTCCCGGAGAGGGCCGCCTTCCACTCTCTCTTGAGAAATTCCTTGGATACTCCGGCATTTATGAAATCCCACGGCAGAACCTCGTCCAGAGACCGCTCTCTTACAGTATAGAAATCCGGATCCACTCCGCAGGTCTCAAAAGCGCGCATCCACAGATCGTTGTTAAAATTTTCTCCCCAGGAATCAAACATGGCTCCGTTTCGGTATGCTTCTTCAATGACAGGAGCGACTCTCCGGTCTCCTCTTGCCAGAATTCCTTCGAGCACGCTAAGATCCGCTTCGTGCCAGTTATATTTCAGGCTTTTGAAATTCTTCATCTGACGGAACGTGTCCCGCACAAGATAAGCCCGCTCCGCAAATTCCTCCTTGGTGCACTGCCTGGCCCACTGGAACGGAGTAAAGGGCTTGGGCACAAAGAAGGAGGAACTGGCTGTGACCTGGACTCTCCGCTGCCGCTGTTCCACGGGAATATCGTAAAATGTCTCGGCGATCTTCTCGGAAAGGTACGCGATCCCCCGCATATCCTCCTCCGTTTCCGTGGGCAGACCCAGCATAAAGTACAGCTTCACGCGGCTCCAGCCGCCCAGGAAGGCGTCTCTCGCGCCCTTCAGGATAACTTCTTCCGTAAGCCCTTTATTGATCACGTCTCTGAGCCGCTGGGAGCCTGCTTCCGGCGCAAAGGTGAGACTGCTCTTCTTTACATCCTGAACCTTGCTCATCACATCCAGAGAAAAGGCGTCGATTCGGAGAGAAGGCAGGGATACATTGACTCCCTTTCCCTGAAACTCTTCGATCAGAAACGTAACCAGTCCTTCCAGCTGAGTGTAATCGCTGGAACTTAAGGAGCTTAAGGAAATCTCTTCATGGCCGGTGCTTTCAAGCATCTTACAGGCGTACTCCTTCAGATATTCCAGACTGTGTTCCCGCAGCGGCCTGTATATATTCCCTGCCTGGCAGAACCGGCAACCCCGGATGCAGCCTCTCTGGATCTCCAGCACGACACGATCCTGGGTCACTTTAATAAAAGGGACCAAAGGTTTTTCAATATACCAGGCATCATCCATATTTACCACCAGCTCCTTGGTGACCGTGCGCGGAGCGTGGCTGTTGTTGGGAGTAAAGCCGGCGATCGTGCCGTCCTCACAGTAAGACACATCATAGAAAGCAGGCACATAAAGCCCCGGAAGCTCAGCGGCTTTCTCCAGAAAATCCAGGCGGCTGCCGCCGTTTTTTTTATTCTCCTTATATACGTCAAACAGTCTGTCGTATACGGTTTCGCCTTCTCCGATATAAAACAGATCGAAGAAGGGCGCAAGAGGCTCCGGATTGTAAGCGCATGGTCCGCCTCCTATCACGATGGGGTCCTGCTCTCCCCGGTCCGCCGAATGAAGGGGAATCCCGCTTAAATCCAGGACCTGGAGAACATTGGTGTAGCTCATCTCGTATTGGAGGGTAATTCCCAGAAAGTCAAAGCCGCGCACCGGTTCCTGGGATTCCAGCGCAAACAGGGGGATATGGTTTTCACGCATCAGCCTGTCCATGTCTGTCCATGGCGAATAGACCCTCTCGCAATAGACGTCGTCGCGGCGGTTAAACATATCGTACAGAATCTGAATCCCCAGATGGGACATGCCGATCTCGTACACATCCGGAAAGCACATGCAGAACCGGATATCCACAGACTTCGGATCTTTGACGGTCATGTTCACTTCTCCGCCGATATAGCGGGCCGGCTGCTGAACGGACAAAAGGATTTCATCATTTAAAGCAAGTTTTCTCATAAAAGGTCCTTTCTTCTACCGGCTTTCAATTTTTTCGGCGATCTTCACCAGAATCTCCACGATCTTTTCCATGGACTGCACACAGATAAACTCATATCTGCCGTGGAAATTGTGTCCGCCTGTGCAGAGGTTGGGACAGGGAAGGCCCATGTAAGACAGTCTGGCTCCGTCCGTTCCGCCGCGAATCGGAGTGACGAGCGGCACGACTTCCGTCTCTTCCATAGCCGCCCTGGCGATGTCGATCAGATACATGTGCGGCCGGATCTTATCCGCCATGTTAAAATAACTGTCGCGAAGCGTCAGTTCTATGGTGCCGTCTCCGTATTTTTGATTCATATAATCGGCGACACGCTGCATGTACGCCTTCTTTTCCTGAAATTTTGTCATGCTGTGATCCCTGATAATATAGGAAAGGGACGCCGTTTCCACGCTGCCCTCAAAATGGTTCAGATGGAAAAATCCCTCATATCCTTCCGTATACATGGGGTTCTCAATGGCCGGAAGCATGTTGTGAAATTCCATTCCCATGAGAACCGCGTTTTTCATCTTATTCTTGGCCGTACCCGGATGTATTCCGCGGCCGTGGACGATCACTTTGGCTGATGCCGCGTTAAAATTCTCATATTCAATCTCGCCGATGACTCCGCCGTCAACGGTATAGGCCACATCGGCTCCAAAACCTTCCACATCGAACTTGTCGGCTCCGCATCCGACTTCCTCATCGGGAGTGAATCCTATTTTTAGGACTCCGTGAGGTATTTCCGGATGATTCAGAAGGTATTCCGCAGCGGCCATGATCTCCGCCACCCCGGCTTTGTCATCCGCCCCCAGAAGCGTCGTCCCGTCAGTTGTAATCAGATCCTGTCCCACGTAATCCTGAAGATATGGATAATCCTCCGCTTTCATGGTCAGACCGGTCTCCTGATTCAGAACGATGTCTCCGCCGTCATAATTTCGGACAAACTGAGGATTTACGCCTGCGCCGGGACAGTCCGGTGAAGTATCCATGTGGGCAATGAGACCGAGAACCGGCACGCCTTTTTTGCTGGTTGCCGGAACAGACCCGTACACGTATCCGTTTTCGCTTACCTTTACATCCTCCGCTCCCATTTCCTTCAGTTCTTCAGCCAGAAGATCGGCCAGATGAAATTGTTTCTGAGTGCTTGGGATACGATCCTGTTCCGGTTTTGACTGGGTATCTATGGCCGCGTAACGCAGAAAGCGTTCGATAACCGTTGATTGTATCATGTTGATTTCCTCCTGTCAGATAGTAATGTGTTAGCGGTTGGCCAGTTCTCTGGTGATATCCTCCCAGGATATTCCTCTGTAAGCCATAAGCACCATGGCGTGATACAAAAAGTCCGAGATTTCATATTTGATTTCTTCCGGATTGGGATTCTTGGCCGCAATAACAATTTCCGTGGCTTCCTCTCCCAGCTTTTTGAGAATCTTGTCGATTCCCTTATCGAAAAGATAGTTTGTGTACGAGCCCTCCCTGGGATGTTCCTTCCTGTCAAGGATCACCTGATATACGTCTTCAAAGACTTTCAAAGGATTGGTCTCCCGGTATTCCCGCTCTGCCAGCGTCTGATAGAAACAGGAATGGGCTCCCGTATGACACGCGGCGTCAATCTGCTTCACCTTGGCCAGAATCGTGTCATTATCACAGTCCAGTTTTAAGGATTTTACATACTGATAATGCCCGGAGGTCTCGCCCTTAACCCAGAGTGTCCGGCGGCTCCGGCTGAAATATGTCATTTTCCCGGAAGAAAGAGTCTCATGGAAGGCAGCCTCATTCATATAGGCCAGCATCAGCACCTCCTGAGTCTGATAATCCTGAACGATCACAGGTATCAGGCCGTCGGAATTCAGCTTGAAATCCTTCCATTCCATGGCACTCTCCAGAGTTTCCACAGGGATTCCCCGTTTTTTCATCTCCTGCTTCCAGATCATGCAGCAGCCTTCCTTTTTCTCGGGAACCGTAAGAATGACGCCCAGGATAGAAGGAACCTTCAGGAAAGCCGCTATCGTTCCTGCTTCATCATGATCGCAGACGGCAAGTACCGGCAGCGGAATGCCCGGCAGCCTGTTCAGGTCTTCCTCATCCAGCATCACATCCAAAATGACCCTGGACGCCCCAAGCTGAGCGTATTCTTCCGTCCTTTTCAGATAGGACAGATTCGGAAGGTATGCGTATATTTTTTCGCTTCCAAAGCGGCTGGAGGCTTCTTTCAGAAGATCTACATTATGTTCGTCAGACATATTCAAAAAGGCTGCCCCGGCTCCGGCATAGAGATATTTTTTCACATCCTCGAGCCGATTTACCCGGCCTCCGGCGATCACGGGAATATCCACTGCCCGCACCACCTCGCGTATGATATCGATGGTCCGGTCATGGTCCTCATCCGTCTCAGACAGATCGCAGATAAGAAGCTCGTCCGCGCCGTTATCACTGTAATACCTGCTCAGCGTCAGAATGTCCGCGCTGAAATACTCCCGTCCCTCATCCATTATGACAGCATGGCCTTCCTTACAGCCGAATGTCGGAATCAGTTTTTTTCGTTCCATCACAGATTACTCCTTTCAAACCGTCTGACGGCGTCCTGAAGGATCACTCTCTTTTCATAAAGAGCTTTCCCTATAATCGCGCCGCAAATTCCCTGCTCGTGCAGATTCTGAAGATCTTCCATGGACGACACTCCGCCGGACGCTATGACGTCCAGTCCGGTTTCATCCGTAAGTTTTTTGGTGGCGGCCACATTGGGGCCGGACAGCATTCCATCCCTGGAAATATCTGTGTAAACAATGTGTCTTACACCGTATTCCTTCATCTTTGCGCAAAGTTCGGAAGCGGAAACGGAGCTCACTCTTTCCCAGCCCTCGACCGCAACCAGCCCGTCCCTTGCATCGATACCTGCCACAATACTCTCAGGTCCAAACTCCTCGATCAGTTCCCGGATGAATTCCGGACGTTCCACTGCTTTGGTGCCGATGATCACACGTCTGGCCCCCAGCTTCAGCAGTTCTTCCACATTCTGACGCGTCCGGATTCCGCCGCCGATTTGAATCGGTATTTCTACCGCTTCGATTATGCCGCGGATTGCCGTCTCGTTGACGGACCTGCCTGCCAGCGCTCCGTCAAGATCCACAAGGTGCAGAAAGGACGCTCCCTGAGAGGCCCAAAGGTTCGCCATCTTTGACGGTGTGTCCGAATATACTTTTACATTATCAAAAAGGCCCTGTGTCAGACGGACACATTTGCCTCCCTTAATATCAATTGCCGGATAAAGCTGCATAAATCAATCTCCTTCTGATATGATCTCCCATCGCTGCCGCCGGATTATGAGCCGGACGTTTCCTGCTGTATCTCAGGCTTGTCCACAATCAGATCCGCCGTTTCGTAACGGATAATCTTTGCCAGGTCAGCGGGACTGACCTCCACCTGAAAACCAATCTTTCCGGCACTGAAATAGAACCGGTCGAATTTCTTCACGGTCTCATGGATGGTAGTCCTGAAACATTTCTTCATGCCGACAGGCGAACAGCCGCCGTGAACGTAACCTGTAAGGGGCAGAAGCTCCTTGGATTTAAGCATCTCGATGGACTTCTCTCCTACGGCCCTGGCCGCCTTCTTCAGATCCAGCTCTTCCGCTACGGGAATGACGAACACATAGTTCTGACGGCTTTTCCCTACCGTCACCAGGGTCTTGAACACCAGGCTTACATCCTCTCCGAGAGCCCGGGCAATCTCCACGCCGCTTACGGAACCGGGAAGATCGTAAGTATGGCTTTTATACGGTATCTTCTTCTGATCCAAAAGACGCATCACATTCGTTTTCTCTTCCATGGATTTCATAAACCGCCTCCTGCGCGGGGAATTTATATCTGTCAAGTATATCAAATTTCCCATGTTTTGGGAATAGATTCATCAAAAAAATATACGCAAAGCCTCAATCGGCCGGAATCGTTCATTATTTTTCATAGTTTACGTTTCACGTTTTTTTCACAATATTTTCATGTTTTGTTCAAGAACTTCCGTTATCATAAAGCGCATCAGCAGTCAAAAGGAGGCATTATGGATTACCGTCATGAATGGAAATACGAGATAAATCAATCAGACATCGCCGCGATTCGTCAGCGTCTGAAAGCTGTCGCGGCGTCCGATGCACATGCGCCTGATGGCGCTTACCTGGTAAGAAGTTTGTATTTTGACAATCTGTCCGATATGGTTCTCAGAGAAAAACTGGACGGCGTGAATGAACGGGAAAAATTTCGGATCCGGTATTACAACCGGGACACATCCGTCATCCATCTGGAAAAAAAGAGTAAAAGAGGCGGTCTGGGAAATAAACAATCCGCTTCCCTCACTGCCAGGGAAGCCCAGTCAATCGTCGATGGAGATACCGACTGGATGATTTCTCATGACGATCCCCTTATCCGCGAACTCTACATAAAAATGCGGACAAAACAGCTGAGGCCGAAAACTATCGTAGACTATACGAGAGAACCCTTTGTCTACGGTCCCGGCAACGTGCGGATCACTCTGGATTATCATATCAGGACCGGCCTGAACGGCACGGATTTCCTGAATCCGGACTGCGTTATGATTCCAGCCGGAGATGAAATCGCTGTACTGGAAGTGAAATGGGACAGCTTTCTGCCCGGCATCATCAGGGCTGCCGTTTGTCTGGACGGACGGCATGTCACGGCATTTTCCAAGTATGCCCGATGCAGGATCTACGGCTGACTTATGGAACATCTTTTATCATCAAAGCAAAAGGAAAGGAAATAAGCATCATGACATTCAACGACATTTTCAAATCAGGTTTTCTGGAGAACGTAACATCCGTAAGTATCTTTGATATGGTCCTTGCCCTGCTGCTCGCCTTTGGAGTGGGTATGTTCATCTTTCTGGTGTATCAGAAAACGTATCAGGGCGTCATGTATTCTTCCAGTTTTGGAGTGACTCTCATCGCTCTTACCATGATTACAACTCTGGTTATTCTTGCCGTTACCAGCAACGTAGTGCTGTCTCTCGGAATGGTCGGCGCCCTTTCTATCGTCCGTTTTCGTACTGCGATCAAGGAACCTCTGGATATCGCCTTCCTTTTCTGGGCGATAGCCGCGGGAATCGTGCTGGCTGCGGGACTGATTCCGCTGGCAGTCATCGGAAGCGTCATCATCGGCATCATCCTTCTTGTTTTTGTAAACAGGAAATCTCACCGCAACCCATATATTCTCGTCCTTCAATGCAGCGACCGCGGCAGTGAACAGGCGGCGACCAATTACATAAAACAGGTCACCCGCTACCTTTCCGTCAAGAGCAAAACCGCCCAGAAAGAGCTGATCGAGCTGAATTTTGATGTGCGTCTGAAAAATGACAACACGGATTTTATCAACGATCTGGCCGATATGCCCGGAGTAAGAAGCGCGGTTCTGGTCAGCTATAACGGAGAATACATGGGGTGACAAGCATGGCAGCCGGAAAACATATTTCTTTCTTCTGTATCGCAGTTACTGTTTTGACAATTATATTAACCCTTCTGTTCATGAACGGAGAGGCCATCGGAATCACGGCCATAACGGACGGTGATTCCGGAGATAAACAATTTACGGAAAATGACCGGCTTACCGACTGGGCGGATTCCGACGCTACACGGATCGTTCTGACCGGAAGCGGCGCCGATATATCCGGAAATGGAGCATACGCGGACGGCGGCAGCGTGCATATCGTGTATGCCGGAAAATATGTGATAACCGGACAGCTGGAGAATGGAAGTCTGATTATAGATGCGGACAAGGACGACAAGATCTGGCTTCTGCTGGATAACGTGAACCTATATTGTGAAGATAACGCCTCTCTTTTGGTGGAACAGGCAGAAAAAGTGTTTTTGACTCTGGCGGATGGGTCGGAAAATGTAATCTCTTCCGGCGCGGAATATTCCGAGACCGCTGTTTCCTCTAAAATAGACGGCGCGGTTTATTCGCGCGATGATCTGACGATCAACGGAAACGGCAGGTTAAGCGTAAAGACCGGTTACCAGCATGCTGTCGTCTGCAATGACGACCTCGTCGTGACAGGAGGAACGATTTCTCTGGAAGCGCCGCAGGATGGAATCCACGCCAACGACAGCGCCAGGATCGCGGACGCGGATATTACGATCAACGCAGGGGATGACGGCATTACCGTATCAAATGATGATGAAACCGGTTATATTTATATAGAATCCGGAACCGTGTCCATCCCTTCCTGCTATGAGGGAATGGAGGCCGTCAATATCACCATTACAGGCGGAACCATCGATATTGTTTCAACCGACGACGGCATCAACGCCAACGGAACCGGAATCGGGACCCTTATCGATATTTCAGGAGGCAATATCCGCATCGTCAATCCTTCGGGCCGGGACGCGGACGGTCTTGACTCCAACGGAAGTATCGTCATAAGCGGCGGAAACCTGCTGATCAGTGTCAACGGAAACGGATCCAACTCTGCACTGGACAGCGGCACGGAAAGCGGCGGCACATGTAAGATCAGCGGCGGAACCGTCATCGCTGCAGGCGGAAGCTCTATGGCCGGAAGCTTTGACTCTTCCTCTGAGCAGTGCTTCATCACGCATGTATCAGACACATTGCCGGACGGGACTGCGATAACCCTGAAAAACGATGCCGGAGAAACTCTTTTGTCGGAAACCATTCCCTGCAGCTTTTCCATGCTGATCCTCAGCTCGCCAGAGCTCAGTCTTGGAGATACCTGTACTCTTCTGACAGACGGTGAAGAGACTGAAATCACCATCGATAATTCTGTTCCGGCAGGCACATTCGGCAGAGGAGGCATGAGAGGCATGGGCGACATGCGCGGTATGGGAGAAATACAGGACGGCATGGACCTTGGCGGCAGAACGCGCGGAGAATATCCGCAGGGAGGGCCGCCGGAAGAAGCGGAAATGCCGGAGAGAATGGATTTTCAAGAGGAAGCGGAAAGACCGGAAGAAATAGATAGCCTGGAAGGAGCAGAAAGACCGGAAGGAACGGATTTCCAGGAAAAGGCGGAAAGACCGGAAGGAACAGATTTTCAGGGAAGAGCGGGAAGAATGGGATTCCCGGGAAGAACTGAACCGCAGGAAGAAATGGAACCCCAGACTTCTCAAGTTTCAGCGGAAGCAATCGCTCTGACGGGCGTATCCGTCCTTCTCCTGATAATCGGACTGGTGATTGCGTATAAGCAAAAATCCAGATGGTAACGATAAATTGATTCTATTCTGTTCTTCCTATTCAGACGGCTGGCTGGGATTGGCCGCGTCGATGGCCTCCTTGGCCTCCCGCCCGGCCCGCAGATATGCCTCCAGACGGTCCGCGTCCTCCGCCTCTATGGCGTTCCGCAGCTCCGTCATATGGCCCATAAGCTGGTCAATCTCCGGGATCAGAGCGTCCTTATTCAGGATAAACAGTTCCTTCCAGACCATCTCGTTAAGGCAGGCAATCCTGGTCATATCCTTATAGCTTCCGCCGGTGTAGCCCACATAATCCAGGGACGCCGGACTTTTCACGTAGGAATTGGAAACGATATGGGCCAGCTGGGAGGTATGGGCGATCATCCGATCGTGCTTCTCTTTCGTACAGATCTTCACCGTTCCGAACCCAAGCTGTCGGAACAGAGCCGTCAGCTCTTCCAGATCCCCGTCAGCCGTGGCCTTCGTGGGAACCAGGATCATATTGGCTCCCTGGAACATTTCCGCAAAAGACCTTTCATACCCGGCTTTGGCAAGACCAGCCATGGGATGGCCTCCGGTGAAACGGATCCCATGGGCCAGGGCGCAGGGCTCCACCGCGTCAACCAGCGCCGTCTTGATCCCTACCAGGTCTACCACCTGGGCGCCCTTTTTCATAGTAGGAATCACCCTCTGAAGAAACTGGATGGTGGCTTCCGGGTAAAGCACCGGAAGCAGCAGATCGCAGCCTGCAAGCACCTCATCGTCGGCAATCCCGTCGATGGCGCCTTCCGCCAGCGCCTGTTCCGCCACCCGGCGGGTCCGGTTCCAGCCGTATACCTGGTAATCTGTATACTCTTTCAATGCCTTTGCCATGGAGCCTCCGATCAGCCCCAGGCCGGCTACAACCGCGATTTTACTCATGAGAACGGCCCTCCAAAGTAATCAGTATGAAATCCGTGGCGTTTCTTGGGTCATCCTGAAGGTCTTTCTGAAGAAGGTAAAGTCCGAAGGCTTCCCCTGCGTCCTGCCTGCACAGGACGCCTGCCGACGGCGGCAGAACGCCTTCCGCCAGGTACCGGGCGGCGATGGCCGTGTCCTCCACCTCCTGGGTCTTCGCGTTGGGATACAGTTTATGCAGATGCTCCGCGCACTGTTTAAGAGCCTGGATGTGGGACGCCACAATCTCAATATCCTTCACCGAGTCATTCAGGGTGAACAGATGGTGACGGATAGGAATGGTATCCTCCGCCAGCACCCGGTAATCCAGCCCGGCAAGGGCCTCCTCGCTCTCCTTCACCTGGCCTGCAATGTGATTGTTTACCGCCATGACGCCGTATTCCACAGTACCGGCTTTCAGAGCGTCCACCACGCCCCGGGAGGTAATGAGGGGCACATACTCCACCTCTTCCCAGCCCAGGGTGGCGGT
>CANQBN010000083.1 GCA_947588855.1 uncultured Lachnospiraceae bacterium | reverse complement strand
TGCAACCTGTTGTATATTTATGAAAGTCAAATTTCAAAGGAGGATATCATTTCATGAAAGAGAAAGTAATTCTGGCCTATTCCGGCGGCCTTGACACTACAGCGATTATTCCCTGGCTGAAGGAGCACTTCGACTACGAAGTTATCTGCTGCTGCATCGACTGCGGGCAGGGCAATGAACTGGACGGACTTGAGGAGAGAGCCAAGCTGTCCGGCGCTTCCAAGCTGTACATCGAGGACCTGGTGGACGATTTCTGCGACAACTACATTGTTCCCTGCGTCCAGGCAGGCGCCGTCTATGAACATAAATATCTTTTGGGCACTTCCATGGCCCGTCCCGCCATCGCCAAGAGGCTGGTGGAGATCGCCCGGAAAGAAGGCGCTTCCGCCATCTGCCACGGCGCCACCGGCAAAGGCAACGACCAGATCCGCTTCGAGCTGGGCATCAAGGCACTGGCCCCCGACCTGAAGATCATCGCCCCCTGGCGTATGACCGATATCTGGACCATGAAATCCCGGGAAGACGAGATCGAATACTGCAAGCAGCACGGCATTCACCTGCCATTCTCCGCGGACAACAGTTACAGCCGCGACCGGAACCTGTGGCACATCAGCCATGAGGGCCTGGAGCTGGAGGACCCGGCCAATGAGCCCAACTATGACCATCTGCTGGTTCTGGGCGTCACCCCGGAGAAAGCTCCCGACGAGCCGGAGTATGTGACCATGACTTTTGAAAAGGGCGTGCCCACCAGCGTCAACGGCGAGAAGATGAAGGTTTCCGATATCATCAAAAAACTGAACGCGCTGGGCGGCAAGCACGGCATCGGCATCGTGGATATCGTGGAGAACCGGGTAGTAGGCATGAAATCCCGGGGCGTCTATGAGACTCCCGGCGGAACCATCCTGATGGAAGCCCATGATCAGCTGGAAGAGCTGGTTCTGGATCGTGCCACCATGGAAGTGAAGAAGGATATGGGCAACAAGATGGCCCAGATCGTCTACGAGGGCAAATGGTTCACGCCTCTTCGCGAGGCTGTCCAGGCATTTGTGGAATCCACGCAGCAGTATGTAACCGGCGAGGTGAAATTCAAACTGTACAAGGGCAACATCATCAAGGCCGGCACCACCTCCCCCTACTCCCTGTACAGCGAGTCTCTGGCCTCCTTCACCACCGGCGAGCTTTACGACCATCACGACGCTGACGGCTTCATCACCCTATTCGGCCTGCCGCTGAAGGTAAGGGCAATGAAGATGGCGGAGATTGAGAAGAATAAACAAAACTGACACATATCGGAATAAAATGCAAAAAGAGCGTCACTGGCGTTCTTTTTGCATACTGACGTAATATAAAGTCAGGGATATTCGCTTAGCCGATGTCCCTGACTTTATCTATTGACAGTGTCTTGATATCTCTGAAACTAAAACAATATTTCACAATCAAAATTTATCTTTGATCTCTTTTACGTTTCTGCAGACGGTATAGGCGGCATTGCAGTAAACATGTATTTTAGTTCATCAACCATTCCGGCCTTTACCCATTGCATCATTCCGCTTCTCCAGACTAAATTATCCGCAGTAAATTGTCCGGATGCCGCCATCTGTGTTAATACAGAAGCATCAAACGGACCCGCAGCCTTTCCATTAACAGCTACATAAAACGAAACAACCGGAATCGGCGGAGGAATCATTCCAGGCTGTACAGGTTGATTGATGCCGCTCATCATATTATTCATGGCTCCGGCAATATTCTGACCCACTGTTCCACCGACAGCCATGCCAGTCATCATTGCAGCCATGTTAAAACCGTCTCCGCTGCTGCCAAGGTTTACGCTTCCAACTCCATTTTCTCCCATATGTCCAAGAGCGGCAGCACCTGCGACACCGACCTCTGCTTGCTTCTCAATCTGAAATGCTCCTATGTTTGCTGACTGTGTCGCTTTATGCTGGGCATACTGACCTTCTTCACGTTGAATACGCAGCCGCTCAATATAATCAGACGTTTCCGCTTGCATTTTGACAGTAGTAATGTCTTTTGTAACCGCCATAAGCTGACGATATCCCTCGCTTGTCTTGTCAATCTCAATCGCGGCAATATCAACACCAGAAGTGAGAACGCCGAAATTTTCCTTCAAACGTTCTCCTATGCTATATTCAACCGCATCATTAATTTGCGCAATTTTGCTCTCGATTTGAATAAGCGGAATGTTATGCACTGCCGGAGCATTGGCAACATAATCTTTTACATAACGATTAATCGCGTCACGGATTTGTTTTTGGAAATCATCAAGGCTAAAATTATTAAGTCTGTGCAATTTGATAAACTCCCGGTAATCAGCAATACGGAAGCTGACCGTACCTCTGATTGCAACAGGAACGCCAAAATCTGTGAACCGCGGGTCATATGCATCAAAAAACGGTACACTAAATTTTACTTGAATGATCCGGGCAAGGTTGATGAAATAAATCTCTGCTTGAAATGGAGTACCGCCTTCATATGCCAGCCCAACCACATTTGCAAGAATGGGCAGGTTTTCTGTAGTGAGAATTAAATCGCTGGGTCCTTCGATATACTCCTGTGGAATTCCATCATATTGTGAATAAACAAATACAGCTACTTCACCGTCTTTTACGCGTAAGGAAGAACCCCAACGAATTGCATTCTCTCTGTTCGTCTCGCCAAGTTGAACTCCGGCAGGATGCCATTTCCATATCAGATATGATGGTTCATCGCAGCGAATCTCGTCCATAAAGCCGCCCTTGCGGCCGATTTTTTTAAATAATCCCATATTTACAACACCTCACACATTTAAAAGATTCCGAATTATTTGCTGCTGTTTCTCCCCAGTCGCCATCAATTCGGGGCACGAAAATACTCAGTTCGGTTTCAGGAATATTTGTGGATGTATTTGCAGTACTGCTATTATCGCTTGTACCAATAACAAACAGAAAAGCAATCATGGCAATCAAAATGGCCACACCGGCGATTGCCTTAAATTTCAGCGCTTTATTAACTCGAGCTTTATCAGCGGCAATTTCATCATAGCATTCCCTGACGATAGGATCGTTCGGGAAAAGCATATCTGCCTTATGTTTGAGTTGTTCAGCTTTAGCACACCAAAGCCGCATCCAATAGGCGTTTTTGCGATTAACCGTTTCTTTTGAAATAAAATCAATTTTTTCTCTCGAAAACATCAATGCACTAAGAATGGACTCACGATCAATAGGAAACGGAAAATTCTCAATCAAGGACGTCATTCGTTTTTCTTCCTCGGTCAATTTTGGTGTTGATTTCACCATAAATAGACGACAACACATATATATAACTAATGGAATACACAAAAAGAATATATTCAATATAACCCACCAAAAGCGTTTGCCTTTACTCCATGATGCCCAACCAGTTTTTCCAGCTTGCGGACTGCTTGCGATAGTTCGTTCACATTCATTAACTTCTTTTATGAAATCCAATAGTGCCGGACTTATACGCTTGTTGTTGAGTTCAAATCCACAAATTGGGCAAATAGAAACAAATGAATTTATCACCTCACCACAATTCGGACACTTATGTATATACCCTTCATAAACCATCTTGCGTTCTATCGGGTTTTCTGCCAACGATTGTTCTTGTTTGGAATTGTGTGTCTCACGGCTGTTTTTTGTAATGGTTTCACCGCAGTTTTTACAAAAAAGTGCATCATCGTCTAACTTCGCTCCACAATATGGACAGAATTGTTCCTGCATAACTTCTTTCCTCCTCAAAGAGAAATTTCCTCATTGTAGCGCAATTTCTCAACTTCTTACCAAATATTCTAGTAAAGATATTTACTAAAGTCAAGAGTTAAAATCTTTTTATGATAAAATTCATATAAAGTGAACTCTAGGGAAATTATGTATGAATTATGTGTATGACTTATATCAGCAGAATCCGTGAACTGCGTGAAGACCACGACAAAACACAGCAGCAGATTGCCGATTATCTCGGCACGTCTCAGACCATGTATGCCCGGTATGAGCGCGGCGCTAATGAAATGCCGATTAGGCATCTTGTTATGTTGTGCAAATTGTATCATGTAAGTGCTGATTATATTCTTGGATTAAATGACAATACCGAACCTCCTGTGGAACGAACCAATAATCTTTTTAAAAGGCACAGAAAAAAGCAAAAGTAGTTTTCTGAAAAATCTGAAAAATTAAAATTTTTATTCATAGCCATGCTATTCAGTCATTCTTAAATCGTCAAAATCTTTTTCTTCCAATAGAATAATCCATGTGCTATACTCTTCACGGAAGGTTTCAGTCCGAACCATATTTTACTTCGAACCACGACCCTCCGAACACGCAGCTGCGGAATATACATATTACAGAGAACAGAAAAGGAGCGTCCCCATGCACATAATCAGCCGAAACAGCCCCTGCTGGTGCGGCAGCGGCCTGAAATATAAGAAATGCCATTACGATTTTGACCAGAAGCTGGCCTTTTACAGAAACAACGGACATCTGGTGCCGGATCACAACATGATCAAGACTCCGGCCCAGGTTGCGGCTATCAAAGAAAGCGCCAAAGTAAATATTGCCGTGTTGGATTACGTGGCGGAACATATCAGAGCCGGCGTCTCCACCGAAGAGATCGACCAGTGGGTATACCAGGAAACCACCCGGTACGGCGCTATTCCCGCGCCCCTCAACTATGAGGGTTTCCCCAAAAGCGTCTGCACCTCCGTGGACAATGTGGTATGCCACGGAATCCCTTCTGCCGGCCAAATCTTGAGGGACGGAGATATCATCAATATCGACTGCTCCACCATCTTAAACGGTTATTTCTCCGATTCCTCCCGCATGTTTCTCATCGGAAATGTATCGGAAGAGAAACGGAAGCTGGTGGAGGTCACAAAGAAATGCGTGGAACTGGGACTGGAACAGGTAAAGCCCTGGAACTTCCTTGGGGATATGGGCCAGGTTATCAATGATTACGCCCGGCAGAACGGCTATCAGGTAGTGGAGGATATCGGCGGCCACGGCGTTGGCCTGGAGTTCCACGAGGAGCCCTGGGTCAGCTATGTTTCCACCAAGGGCACGGAAATGCTGATGGTCCCCGGCATGATGTTCACCATCGAGCCTATGATCAACATGGGCACCTGCGAAGTGACCATCGATGAGAGGGACGGCTGGACCGTCCGCACTACAGACGGACTTCCCTCCGCCCAGTGGGAGATTCAGGTGCTGGTCACAGAAGACGGCCATGAGGTGATCGCATACTAAATCAAACCTGTAATATATCTGCAGCAGTCCCTTACATGAACAAAATCCGGCAAAACGCACCGCACTGTAAGCATAGCTTATATCAGCGGCGCGCCTGCCGGATTTTTATATCAGTTCTCTGTATTCTTTTTCAAAAGCAGCTCCTTACCGGCGATTCCCGGTTCTGTCAGCTGCAGCGGATCCAGAATGTGATCCAGTTCCTTTTCGTCCAACAGTTTTTCTTCCAGCACCAGTTTTCTGACGGAATCCCCGGTCTTTAGAGCTTTCTTGGCTATCTCTGCTGCTCTCTGGTACCCTACATGAGGACTGATGGCCGTAATGATTCCCACACTGTTCTCCACAAGATACCGGCACCGAATCTCATTGGCTGTAATCCCGGAAATACAGTTGTCCACAAAAGTCTGCACCGCATAGGCCAGAGTATCAATGGACTGGAACATGCAGTAGAAAATAATAGGCTCAAAAGCGTTCAGTTCCAACTGTCCGGCTTCCGCCGCCATGGTAATGGTTACATCATTGCCGATAATATTGAAGGCCACCTGGTTCACCACCTCCGGAATCACCGGATTGACCTTTCCCGGCATGATGGAAGAACCGTTCTGTTTGGCAGGAAGATTGATCTCGCCAAACCCGGCCCTGGGTCCGGAGGACATCAGCCTCAGATCGTTGGCTATCTTGGACAGGGTGACCGCGCAGGCCTTGATGGCGCCGGATACGGCCACAAAGGGGTCCAGATTCTGGGTGGCGTCGATCAGATCAAAGGCCTGCACCAGATCCATGTCAGACACCTCCACCAGGTTGGGAACAATCCTCCGCAGGTAGGCCTCATCGGCATTGATTCCCGTGCCTACTGCCGTCCCGCCCATATTCAGGAAACGCATCTCATCCATGGCCTTGTCCATACGGTTAATATCCCGGCGGATGGCCACAGAATACGCCTGGAACTCCTGCCCCAGCCGGATGGGAACCGCATCCTGCATCTGGGTACGCCCCATCTTGATCACATGGTCAAATTCCTTCGCCTTGTCGGAGAGGGCCTCGTGAAGCCGCAACAGCTCCTTTTTCAGATTCTTCAGAAGCCGAAGCGCCGTCATCTTGCCTGCCGTGGGTATGACGTCATTGGTGGACTGGCCGCAGTTTACATGATCGTTGGGGTTCACCACGGAATAGTCGCCCTTCTCTCCGCCCAGAATCTCGATGGCGCGGTTGGCAATAACCTCATTGGCATTCATGTTCAGAGATGTACCGGCCCCTCCCTGTATGGGGTCCACAATAAAATCATCCCGGAAATGGCCGTCCAGAATCTCATCACATGCCTGAACGATGGCCTGAGCGATCTTCTTGTCCAGAAGACCTACCTCGCAGTTGGTAATCGCCGCGGCTTTCTTTATATACGCCAGGCTGTTGATAATCTCCGGATGCATGTTCAGTCCGGTGATATGAAAATTCTCAGCGGCCCGAAGAGACTGTACCCCATAATACACGCCTTTCGGCACATTCTTCGTCCCTATGGAATCCTGTTCTTTTCTGTATGCGACTTTTTTCATTTTGATTTCCTCCGATTGGTAATACTCTGCTGTAAGTATATCATCGGAATATCCCGGAAATCAAATACCTCTTCCTCTATAAAAAATATAACTAAACATCAATAATCCGTTATCTCAGGGCTTTCTTCTTCCATTTTCCAAGTTTATAGAAGAATGTGGTCATAGCGGCGCCCAACAGCCAGGAAATCAGAAGCGACACCCACAGGCACCGGTAGTCGCCCTGAGGTTTCTCCGCCGTTCTGGTGGCGAAAGCGATTCCATAGGCCAAAGGCACGCGGATGGCTACCGTAGTCAGAAGAGAGATCCACATAGGGGTCACCGTGTCCCCGGCTCCCCTCATGACGCCGGACAGACTCTGGGTAACCGCCATGGCAATATATCCCACTGCCAGAATCTTCATCATATTGGCGCTCAGATTGACAAGATCCTCCGTCTTGGTAAAGATGGCCATCAGATTGTGACCAAACAGCACAATAGCTCCCGTGATCAGCGCGGAGGTTGCCGCCGCAATCAGCGTCCCCTGAAAAGCGCCTTTTTTCACCCGGTCGAAATCCCCGGCTCCCACATTCTGTCCCGCATAGGTAGTCATGGCGGTTCCGAAGGAGAAGTTGGGCATCATGGCAAAACCATCCACCCTCATGATGATAACGTTGGCGGCGATGACCATTTCGCCGAAGCTGTTGGTCAAAGACTGAACCACAACCATAGCCAGGGAGAAGATTGCCTGGGTCGCTCCCGAGGGAAGCCCCAGAGCCAACACCGTCACCATGTTTTTGCTTGGCTTCAGATACTCAAGCCGCAGGTCAAAATACTCGGTCATCTTCCGCAGCTTGAACATACACATAACGGCGCTCACCAACTGGGCAATGACCGTAGCCAGGGCCACGCCGGGCACGCCAAGTCCCAGACTGGCCACAAACCACAGATCCAGCACGATGTTCAGCACCGTAGCCACCAGAAGATAGATCAGCGCCGAGATGGAATCGCCCAGTCCGCGAAGGATTCCTGTCAGGATATTATAGTAGGCCAGCCCGACGCCGCCCCATAGAAGGATCAGAAGATACCAGGTACACCAGTCGATAATGCTGGCCGGCGTATCCAAAAGCTCCAGCACCGGCCGGATTGCTGCCGTTCCTATGACGATCAGCAGAATACAGGAAACTCCAGTCAGAGTAATGGAACTGCCGATAGTCCGGGACAAATTCTCCCGGTCCCGGGAACCGAAATACTGAGACACCATGATGCTGGCGCCCATGGAGATACCCACAAACAGCACCAGCAACAGATTGAAAATGGGACTGGCGCTTCCCACGGCCGCCAGTGCATTGTCGCCTACGTACCGCCCTACCACGATGCTGTCCACCGTGTTGTACAGCTGCTGGGCGATATTGCCGATCAGCATAGGAATGGTGAAGGCTACGATTTTCTCCCAGGGCCTTCCCACAGTCATATCCACCTGACCAAATAATTTCTTCAAACTCTCAAACATCTAAAATCACCTTTTCTTAATTCTATGTAACTCTGTCTTGTTCTCTTTTTCATGCAATTCTTTTTCTCGCCGGCATCCATCTGCGGCAGAAGCGGCCGGCACGCCGTTTCTGCTTCCCTCCGCGAATGAACCGCCCAGCACCGCTCCAGTTTCCCTCCGCGAATGAACCGCCTCGCGCCGCTCCGGCTTTCTTCCGTTAACGAACCGCCCAGCGCCGCTCCGGCTTTCTCTTTACGGCAGAAACGCCCAGGCCACCGCTACGACGATCGCCGGAAGAAGATTGGCCACCCGCACCATCTTTCCCCAGACCAGATTCACTCCCACGCAGAAAATGAGAATGGAGCCTACCAGGGACAGGTTATCGAGGGCCTGCTCCGTCATAATCGGCTGAATCAATCCGGAAAGCAGGGTGATGCTTCCCTGAAACAGCCCTACAGGAATGGCGGAGAAGATACATCCCTTTCCCATGGAAGCCGTCATCACCAGAATGATGATCAGATCCAGAACCGCCTTTGCCGCCAGGACCGAATAATCTCCCGTAAGTCCGTCCTGGATGGAGCCCACCACAGCCATAGCGCCGATGCATACCGTCAGGGAAGCGGTCACAAAGCCGTCCACAAAACGGTTGTCCCCGTCATTGCCGGTCTTGTGCTTCAGCCAGACGCCAAACTGCTCCATCCTATCGTCGATATCCAGCCACTCACCTATAAGCGCCCCGACCGCCAGACTGCCGATCATCATCATGGTGCCGCCTGACTCCAGCTTTCCGCCATTTACCGCAAACATTTTCTCCAGGGCGCCTGCAATTCCGATGAACAGTACGCAGATTCCGTTGGCCATCATCAGAGTGTTCTGATACCGCTCAGACAGACGATTTCCAAACAGCAGTCCGCCCAGGCCTCCTGCAAGGATGGCGGCCACATTAATCAAAGTGCCCATGATCTCTCCTAGTCTCCTTCTGTATTTCCAACCATGATGTACGCTTATTATGTACGCTTGCAACGACGGCACGGCAGTTCAGCCGTCAGAATTTCTTCCCGGACACTCAACAGCCGAACCGTCTTCCCCAGGCTTTCGCGGCCGCTCAGCTGTCCAGCCTCCGCCTGCACTCCTCGATGACCTTCCTCATCACCTCCGGTCCCGGCGCGCCCAGAGTCATCCGCTTCTCCACACAGGTCTTCATGCTGATGGCCTCATAGACATCCTCCTGAAAGACAGGACTGATGGCCCGAAACTCCGCAAGGGTCATATCATCCAGGGCAATGCCCTTATCGATGCAGTAAAGCACCAGCTGCCCCACGATTCCATGGGCGTCCCGGAAGGGCACGCCATGATTTACCAGATAGTCCGCCGCATCCGTAGCGTTGGTAAAGCCATGCCTGGCGCTCTGCTCCATCACGTCTTTGCGGAAACTCATGGTGGACATCATGCCCGCAAACAGCTTCAGGCAGTTTTTCACCGTATCGATGGCGTCAAAGGTCAGCTCCTTGTCCTCCTGCATGTCCTTATTGTAGGCCAGGGGAATCCCCTTCATGGTGGTGAGAATGGCTACCAGGGCCCCGTAGACCCGGCCGGTCTTGCCTCTTACCAGCTCGGCGATATCCGGATTCTTCTTCTGGGGCATAATGCTGCTGCCCGTACTGTAGGCATCGTCAATCTCCACGAACTGGTATTCATTGCTGTTCCAGATGATGATCTCCTCGCTGAAACGGCTCAGATGCATGGCAATGGTGGACAGCGCGCTCAGAAGCTCGATCACATAATCCCGGTCCGCCACGGAATCCATGCTGTTGAGGGTCGGTCCGCTGAAACCTAAAAGTTCCGCAGTGTAACCTCTGTCAAGTGGATAGGTTGTTCCGGCCAGAGCTCCGGCCCCCAACGGACAGTAGTTCATTCTCTTAACAATATCCTGAAGACGGCTCCTGTCCCTCTCAAACATCTCGAAATAGGCTCCCACGTGATGAGCCAGGGTCACAGGCTGGGCCTTCTGCATATGAGTAAATCCCGGCATGTAAGTCTCCAGATTCTCCTCCATAGTCGTAAGCAGAACCTGCTCCAGCTCCTTCACCAGTCCGGCGATCTCCTCCGCCTGCTCCCGGCAGTACATTTTCATGTCCAAAGCCACCTGGTCATTGCGGCTGCGTCCTGTATGAAGACGCTTTCCCGGCTCCCCGATCCGCTCCGTCAGATTGGCCTCCACGAAAGAATGGATATCCTCATGCTCCTTCGTAAACTTCAAAGTTCCGTTCTCAATGTCGGCCAGGATTCCCTTAAGGCCGCCGATGATGGCATCCCGGTCCTCCTCCGTCACGATTCCCTGCTTTGCCAGCATGGTCACATGGGCGATGCTGCCTTCAATATCCTGACGGTACAGCCTCCGGTCAAAAGACAGCGACTCATTAAACTCATGTACCAGCTGGTTTTCTTCCTTCGTAAATCTTCCGCCCCATAATTTCATGGCATTTCTCTCCTTTTCTTACGGCCGGATACATCTGCCCGGCCTCCAGTCCTCAGGCATTCAGAATCTGTTCCGACCCGTTCCTGTCCTTCTGTTCATCGTCTTCCCGGGTATCATTTCCTTTCATAAACTGGTTCATCTCTCTCTTCCGGTGCATGAGCCAGCCGATAAAAGTCGTCATCAGCAAGAGTCCAATGCTGCCCAGCGTGATATAGATTCCCAGACGCAGCCCCCGGGGCATGTAGGACATGCTGACGGTATGAAGTCCCTCCGCCATGGGGATTCCGATAAAAGCGTCAAACATTTTTACCGGCTGCACGATCTGACCGTCCACAGTTACCGTCCAGCCTTCATCATAGGGAATACTGGTAAACAGTGTTCCGGACTTATCTGTATTTACGACGCCCTCAATGAGATCATCGGACCATGTGGCGATCTGCAGAGGTCTCTCTTCCAGAATCCTGCAGACAGATTTCAATCCTTCATTATTAAACAGATATGCCATAGCATTTATCTGCACGCCGTCCTCCTGACCGTAGACGTCCACAGGCACTCCGGCGTCGCACCAGCCGATCTCCAAAAAGAACCCGCGGTTCACATTGTCAAAATCCTTCGTCTCTTCCCCTATGTTTACATTCACCTTTTCTACCTGCCGGTTGCCGATATACAGATAATATTCTCCGGATTCCCGGGGAGTAAACGTAAAGGAATCCCCGTTATTCTCGCCTCCCACATCGATCAGCACCTGTTCCGCGCCAATCACATCGCAGAAATTGTTCTGGACCAAGGCCGGATTACCCAGATCTCTCATCCACATTTCCCCGAAATCAGACGGCAGCATAAATCCGAGAGGCAGCGTATAATATCTCTCATACAGATACGTTTCTCCGGACTGCCCAAGCAGCGTGAGCATATCGCTCTCCCACTGTTCCTCCGAATACAGGGCATATCTCACGGAAAACAGAGAATCCACCAGCGGCGTACTGCCTGTGATGCTGTAGGCGTTGACACTGCCTTCGCAGCCCACATCCTTAAAAAACGCCGTCAGATCCGCGTTGGCCGTAGATGAGAACAGGGAAACTGACGGAAAATTCATCCACGCCCCGTCATTCTTAGTCTTTCTCGTCATTTTTTCTATCCGATAGAAATCTTTTCCTTTCGGAAGGCTGTCCGCCAGATTCCTTACATCTCCATTGTCGCGGATATAACTGGTCCTGCTGGTGGTCGTCACGCTGGTAACAGTCGTATTCACCGCCGCTTCCACGGAAACCACCGCCAACGCAAGAATCATGACCGTTGAATAGCTCTTCCCGCGCTGTGTATACAGATAGATCAAACCTGCGTAAACTGCCAGGAACAGGATAGCGATATAGTATACGTAAAAAGAAAAATGCTTCTGCTCTATCAGTTTTTCCGCCAGAATCACAAACCCTACGCTCGCCGCCAGAGACATGGCTACTTTCTTCCATTCCATCTCCGCCAGATGGATATAAGCCTCATAGCACATAGCCAGTATCAGGCAGATGTAGATAAAGGACTGGCGGCAGGGAAGGCTGTTGGGATAATGAAAGCCGTGCCAGATAAAGTTCAGCACATTGACGGAAAAGCTTGCGTAAAACATGAGAAGCATTCCGCAGCCGATGGCCTTCCGGCGCGCAGGAATCTTCTCACAGAGAAGATAAAGCGGAAAAAACATGAGCACCGCGACACCGCAATAGATATTGGGCCAGTGATCCAGGCCAATCTCTATCTCCACATTGCCCATATGCCTGGCAATCATATCAAAAATCGAGAAATAGGAACTGACCGTTTTGGGAAAACTGAAATCTCCTGACGCTGTCATCTGCAGCGCGTAGATCTCCGGCAGAAGCACCGCCGCTGCCAGACCTCCGGCCGCCAGAGAGTAAAACGCGAACTGCGCTGCATTGATCAGATACTGCCCGGGAGTCTTCTCTCTCTTATAGTCCAATATCAGAAGAGCTGCGAAATAAAGGACCATAAATATACATATCATGATCGAAATATAGTAATTGGACAGAATACATAACCCCAGTGTTACACTGTACAAAAGTCCCCTGCGCTCATAAACCAGCTTCTCCAGGCCCAGCATAACCAACGGAAACAGCAGGATACAGTCCAGCCACATGATATTCCAGCTGTACGCCGCCATGTAACCGGACAAAGCATAGAAAATCCCGAAAAACGCCGCTCCAAAATCCTTATGATTAAAGTGCTTTCTGAGGTACCAGGCAAAGCTCAGCCCGGACAGGCCAATCTTCAGCACGATGGAATAGCTCATAAACTCAATGACATACTCCTTCGGGCATACGATCAGCAGCCAGTTAAGCGGACTGGCCAGATAATAAGCATACAGCGCGGAAAAATTGACGCCCATGCCGATATCCCAGC
>CANQBN010000082.1 GCA_947588855.1 uncultured Lachnospiraceae bacterium | reverse complement strand
ATTTCAAGTGGAGGTTGGAGAAAGACTAATTTCTACTTGGCCCCCTTAGAAGTGGAAGTTAACTTTTCACTTCACTTGGGGAAAAAAGTAGGGGTTTGTCCCCAGTCGAAATTACATAGAAGAGACCTTTGAATTGCACTAAACCACTAAATTATCATAGCAAACTTTCTGTTAAAATGCAATAGCATTTTGGTTCCTATCCTCTACTTAATTTACCAGTTGCAGCATACCGTGCTGCGATCGGTCAGACAAAGAGGACATGGAGATGAAACAGATTCTTTTGCAGACCAAGAGTCAGCTTCATACGTCGGTCCGCTGGATTCGCCGCTATCTGCGGGCTCCGTCCCGGTTCGTCCCCGGGGATGTGACTGCGCCGCCTCCGGAGAAGGCGGGGGCCCTATGGTGCAGACCAGACCTTTTGTTCAATATCCCGGGGGCCTTCTCCCGGGCGCCCGAGGCGCGACTTTCAGGCGTTACGGCGGAGGCGAAGCGGTTTGAACTGCCTCCAGAGGGGGATTATGACGTCCTGCAGGGCGGCTGCACGGATGGTCGGTTTGCCTATCTGATCCTGGAAAACCAAAAATTGGTTCGCAGCGGCCGCAGTCAACAGCCGGAGTGCGTGATCTGCAAGGTAGACATGGATATCTGGCAAGTGACGGCCAGGAGCGCCTCCCTTCCTCTGCACCATGGCAACGATATCACCTATAACCCCCGGACAGGCAAGTTGGTGGCAGTACACTGCTATGGTCGGCCCAACGATGTGAGTTTTATCGATCCGGAGACGTTGGAGATTACTGACACGAGGGAATATTTCCACAGTGTGTACGGCATCGCTTACAATCCGGCCCGAGACCAGTATGTGATGGCTATACGGGGCGGCTATGATTTTGCCGTCTTTGACAGCCGGTTCGAGTTACTGCGGTATGTAAAGGGAGTGGATACACGGTTCGTGAAGCAGGGCATCGACTGCGACGACGACTATATCTACTTTGCCACCAGCGAGGAAAACGCCATCGTTTGCTATGACTGGACCGGACAGTATCGGGGCGTGTTTGCGGTGAAGGGATGCGACCGGGAGGCGGAGAACATCTTCCACCGGGACGGTCGATGGTATATGGCATATTACCTGGGCGGACACCAGGGCGGGTGCGTATACAGGGTGGAGTTTGACCGGGGCATCCTGGCGGGTTGAGACAATGGCAGGAGACTGTTTCCGCAAGCGCGGGAAGGGCTGCATATATATGATTCTGACTCTGGTGAAAGGAGGACAACAGAATGAAGGAAGTGTATGAGACTCCCCAGTTGAAGATTATTGAGTTCAAGGCAGAAGATGTTATCACGACCAGTAGTGAGGCTGAATAACCGAGTCATCTTGAACGCATAGAGGACGGCTTCGACCGTTCTCTATGTGAAGATGCGGAAAGAGCATAAGGAGCGGCAGCATGAAAGGAATTTACCGTTTTGCAGGGCACTGCGTGGAGATCGATTCCATTTTCATGCAGGTCCATAAGCTGTGTGCGCCGTACCACTCCGATGGGTGTCCGGAATACGCTGTACAGACTAGCTGGGACGACATCGACTATGAACGGGAAAAATCCGATGCAGAGAGCCGTATAGAGGGACGGGAACCATCTGGCTGCTCAGACGCCTATTTGGAGACGCTTGCAGTATACCGCAAGCTGGCCGACTGCCTGCTGGATGAGAATATCCTGCTTTTCCATGGTTCGGCCATCGCCGTGGACGGTACAGGATATTTATTCACCGCCAGGAGCGGCATGGGGAAGTCTACCCACACGCGGCTGTGGCGGGAGGCCTTTGGTGCACGGGCAGCTATGATAAACGACGACAAGCCATTTTTGAAAATAGACGAATACGGTGTCACGGTCTATGGGACACCCTGGAACGGAAAACACAGATTGAGCAGCAATATTTTCGCGCCGCTCAAAGCTGTCTGCATTCTGGAACGGGGAGAACAAAACTGTATTTGTCCTGTCTCTGTGCGGGAGGCATGGCCCATGCTGCTGCAGCAAAGCAACCGCCCCCAGGAGCCGAATAAATTGAAAAAAACGATACAAATGGTAGATGCTTTGGCCCATCGTGTTTTGCTATACAGGCTATACTGTAATATGTCTCCTGATGCCGTGAGGATAGCTTGGACGGGAATGAATAAAGGAGAGAGGATATGAAGCTTAAAGATACTTTTATCACCTATTCTTCCGGTGATGATTACATCATGGTCGCCACGAAGGGTTTTTCAGGGATGGTGCGCGGCAACAAAACCGCTGCGTTCATCATTGAGCAGTTGAAGAAGTCCACTACATCTGAACAGATCGTAGATGAGGTCGCTGCTCATTTCGATGCGCCCCGCCTGACGATCGAAAAGGATGTAGCTGATATTTTGGCGCAGCTTCGCTCCATCGGTGCGATCGAGGAATGACCGTCCGATTTGAGGACGCGTTGACCCGCGGCGGAAAACTGGTCTATACCTGCGTGGGAACCAGTATGCTTCCCATGCTGCGGCAGAGACGTGATCTGGTTATCATCGAAAAGAACGTGGGACGGCTGAAAAAATATGACGTTCCCCTCTATAGACGCGATTCGGGGCAGTATGTGCTTCATCGGATCGTCAAGGTGCATGCGGACAGCTATGTGCTCTGCGGCGACAATCAATGGCGGCGGGAATACGGCATCACGGACGGACAGATTATCGGTGTGCTGACTGCATTTGTCCGGGATGGAAGAGAGATATCCGTAACAGACAAGCAGTATCGACTGTATGTGAGACTGTGGTGTGGTCTTTTCTGGCCTCGGGCTGCTTTTTTGTGGTGCGCGTCGATGCCGGTTGGAGTGAAAAGGAGATGGAGACAGGCTCGTGAGCGGCAAAGTCGAGGAAAAGGTATATGATGCGCTGTGCCGTCTGATTGCGGCATGGGTGAACGGCATTCCCATGGAGATCAAGGAAGAGCCGGACTATGAGGCGTTGTTTCTTGCTGCGGACAGGCATGGGCTGACCGCGGCGGTTTGTTCTGCCCTGGAGAGCACAGGACTCATGGCCCGGTGTCCGAGCCCAACGGTTAGACGTTTTCAGGAGAAAAAGGGTCAGTCCATCCGCAAGACCCTGCTTATGGATGCAGAGCGAGAGGCGCTCCTGGACTTTTTTGAAAAAAGCGGTATCTGGTACCTGCCCCTGAAAGGGATGGTGCTGAACGGCATCTATCCCCAGTACGGTACCAGGCAGTTCGCTGACAACGATATCCTCTTCGACGCTGCCCATTGGCGGAAGGTCCGGGATTTCATGAAGAGCCGGGGCTATAAGGCCAAGAGTGTGGGCAAGAGAGCTCACGACACCTATCATAAGTCTCCGGTCTATAATTTTGAACTGCACCGACGGCTGTTCACGGACGGAGAAAGGCCGTTTCTGACCGCTGCCGCACGCTATTATGGTAATGTGAAGGAGCGGCTTATAAAGGATGAGGGTAACCGCTTCGGCTACCATTTCCGAGACGAGGACTTTTACGTCTATTTCCTGGCTCACGGTTACAAGCACTGGGACAGTTGTGGCATGGGTCTGCGGACGGTGCTGGATGTGTATCTGTACCGGCGTGCCAGGCCAGATATGGACGGGACGTATATAGCGGAGGAATTGCAGAAGCTGGGACTGACGGGATTCGAGGCCCTGTTCCGTGTGCTGGGGGAAAAGCTGTTCGGACCTGTGCCTGCGCAAACGCTGACAGGGGAGGAACGGGAGGCGATGGCCTGGCTGGAAAGCTCGGGGGTGTACGGCATGCTGGAACACAGTGTGCAGAACGATTTACGGCGACTGCAGGGGGGAAAAGGCCCCATAGGCGGTCGAGCTAGGGTGAAATACCTGCTGCTGCGGTTGTTTCCGGATCGGGAGTGGTACAGGATCAACGCACCCTTCGTCTACCGGCACGGGTGGGCCAGACCTTTTTACTGGGTGTTTCGGCTGGGGTGCGGCGTGACCGTGAAGAGAGGACGGAGTTTCGGGGCGCTGCGGGAGGTCTGCGTTCCCCCGGATGGGAAGAGCATCTTCCGTCTGGGAGTGGAGAAAGTGAAAGGGCTTACATCCCGTCCGTTCCAAAAGCCGTATAGTCAGCAATCTCTGGAAAAATGTGCTGCCTTTGCCATGCAGTCTTATGAAAGATTTGAAGGTCGCACTTTTGATTTGAACCATCCTGCCCTGTTTACAGAAAAACAGGTCTGGTACAAATTGTTTTACGAGCATCCGGATCTGGTTCGCATCCACGACAAGTATCTTTTCAAGGATTACATTGCGGAAAAACTGGGACCCGGCTATACTGCGCCGCTTTACGGCGTGTGGACGGATATGCGCCGCTTTAGACGAGACTGGGACAGCCTGCCGGATTCATTTTGCCTCAAATCTAATTGTTCTTTTGCAGGGCGGAACGTTTTATTCATCCATGATAAGAAAAGTGAGGACAAACAGAAACTTTTTCGCCAAGTATGCAGTTGGCTAAATCCCATGAACACATGCATAAACACTACCTTCCGCGTTTATCGTACTGTGATGCCGCGGATTATGGCGGAAAAATTGCTTTCTGGCGAGCATGGTGTGCTCAATGATTATAAAGTTTACTGTTTTGACGGGAAACCGGATATAATTGGCGCCGTGGCGGACCGTTTTTCCGGCGGAGAAGGCGGCTCGTTCAGCTATTACGACCTGGCCTGGAGTCGGTTGCCGGTGACTAAAAAGGGCTACCCTAGCACTGATGTGCCAAGGCCGCGCCACTTGGACGAGATGATTCAATTGGCCTCGCGGCTTGCTGCAGGGTTTCCATTTATACGAGTAGATTTTTATGAGTCGGAGGGAAGAGTCCTAGTGGGGGAGATGACGCTCTTTTCCGGTAATCATTTTAACCAACGGGAATTTGATTTGGAGCTGGGGAAAAAATTCAACCTTCCTGAAGAAAAAGCACAATGATTCGAAAAGGGTTAGATCGTTTAAAAAAACAGGGTCGGTCATATCTATCAAAAAAGCCTATATCCCGCTGGCCCATGATCCTGCGTGTCAGGCAGGCGTTGAAGCAGTATCAGGCAAAAGAGGGACATACTTTTGACATTTCGACTCCGGAGCTGTACACGGAAAAGATCGTCTGGTACAAACTGTTCTATCGGCATCCCGATATGACCCGTATGTATGACAAATACCTGTTCAAAGATTATATCGAGGAAAAGCTAGGGCCGGGCTGGACTGCGCCCCTTTACGGCATGTGGACAGACGTGGCGGGTCTGGAACGGGACTGGGACAGTCTGCCAGATGCTTTCTGCTTAAAATCCAATTGCTCCAGCTATGGAAAGAACATCAGATTTATATACGATAAACAGCATGCGGAAAAGCAATCGATTTTTACTGAGATTTCCAAATGGTTAGACCCGTTAAATACTGGAAAAAATACCTATAACTGGGCATACAGAAAGATAACGCCTCGAATTATTGCCGAGGAGCTCCTGGTAGGAAAAGTTGGTCTGCCAGATGATTATAAGATTCTTTGTTTTGACGGAACACCATCATATATCGTATGCGTTTCGAATCGATTTATTAAAGGAAAGAATGCTTCGGAAGCTATTTATGACACTGCATGGAACAAACTTCCCGTCATAAGAAGAGGACGGCAGAGTGGAGACTATGAGCGGCCTCAGAGCTTACAACAGATGCTGGAAATTTCGGCAAAACTTTCCAAGGGATTTCCGCAAATCAGAGTCGATTTTTATGAAGTAAAAGACAGGCTGTATATCGGAGAATTAACTTTATATGCAGGAACGCAGTTTGAATCTGCTGAATGGGATAAAAAGTTCGGCGAGAAATTTGTCCTGCCAAAATCAGCATTGGCAAAGACCATGGGTCTTCTGCAAAAAATTAATCGGCGCGTACGCCGTTGGTTCCAGAAACCGATCAGCCAATGGCCTATGGACAAACGCGTTGCCAGGGCTATGAGAAACTATGAACTGCTGCATGGTCACAGCTTTGATCTTGCGCACCCGGTTTTATTTACGGAAAAGAGGGAATGGTACAGGCTTTTTTATGAGCATCCGGACATGAACCGGATTTATGATAAATACTTGTTCAAAAACTACATAGAAGAAAAGCTTGGTCTCGGTTGGACCGCGTCCCTTTACGGCATGTGGACAAGGGTACGAGATTTAGAGCGGGACTGGGACAGTCTGCCGAATAGCTTCTGTCTGAAATCCAATTGTTCCAGTCTAGGCAAGAATGTTATTTTCGTGCGAGACAAAAACAATGTAGACAAAATGGAACTTTTCAAAAGAGTACGTGGGTGGCTGGACCCGATGAATACGATGATCAACAGTTGCAACCGGGCCTACTACGGCGTGACTCCCCGCATTATTGCGGAAAAGCTGCTCGAGGGAAAAGGCAATCAACTGTATGACTACAAGGTTATGTGCTTTAGCGGGAAGGCTGATCATATCCTCGCTACGGCGGATCGGTTCCCATTGGAAGCAGACAACCTGGCTTATACCTTTTATGACCTCTGCTGGAACAAACTGCCTGTCACAACTCCTGGCCATGAAAACCGGGATGTGCCTCGTCCGGAGCACCTGGAAGAAATGATTGAGGTTGCTGAAAGACTGTCCAAAGGGTTTCCTCACATCCGTGTGGATTATTATGACACGGCAGACGGCATATATATCGGAGAGATGACGCTTTACAGCTCCCCAACCTATGAGCAGCCCGAATGGGACTTCCGGCTGGGGGAGTTGTTCGTCCTGCCCGATACGGAGGGAATATAGCTACATGCTCAAAATGATCATTGCCTTGATCGGTTCAAAATAAAGTAATTGGATACCAAACTGACCCGAAAGGAAGGAAAGGTATTCTTGTGTCCAGACGCTGGAATCTGTAAGAGACAGTGCATGATCGATGACGATTAGGGCGTCCTTCGGATAGTGGAGTGGGGTAACGAAAAAATAAATACGTGATTTGACGAATGTGGTCCGGAATACTCATCCGTAGCCTTTTTCGTGTTGCATTTCATGTTGCATAGTTGTCTAAAATACTATAATTTTTCCAGAATTTTGGACTTATCTCCAGAATAACAGAATAGCGGAAACCCAGTAAAATCAAGGTTTTCCGCTATTCTTGGATTTTTTATAAAATGGAGATAACGGGATTCGAACCCGCGACCTCTGCGTTGCGAACGCAGCGCTCTCCCAGCTGAGCTATATCCCCAGAATGACAGGCCTTCAGAAGACTGATGCAACCCTTCATTTGCCGTGCATAAGTTAGTATACCATAATAATAAAAATTTGCAACCATATTTTTCTTGTATAAAGTTCACAAATTTCATAAAATCATGAAAATTATGTCAGACAATCTTGCAAGATTCCCTGAAAAATCGTATAATGAAACTATCTTGTTTCGAAAAAAATACAAGGTAAGAAGGAGGTTATTATGTTAGAGAAGATTGATTTGTCGAAGAAGGTGGAAAAGATCGACATGACGAAGAGGGTGGACAAGGAAACCTACAAGCAGGTCATGGCAACCGAGGGCGAACGTCTTGGCAGACTCCAGCGGGAGTGCAAGGCTGCAGGCATTCCCATTATGATCGTGTTTGAAGGTTTTGGAGCCGCAGGGAAGGGCGTTCAGATCAACCGTTTGATTCAGGCGCTGGATCCCAGAGGATTTTCCGTTTACGCCACCAATTCTTCCAATGAGGAGGCCAAGCTGCGTCCGTTTTTGTGGCAGTTCTGGACCCATACACCTGCCAAGGGACGAATTCAGATCTTCGACTGCAGCTGGTATAAGAGCGTGACGGAGGACCGTTTTGACGGTCTGATCAAGGATAAGGATATTCCGGGAGCCTATCAGGATATTCTGTCCTTTGAGAAGCAGCTGACGGACGACGGCACTGTGATCATTAAGCTGTTCCTCCACATTTCCAAGAAGGAGCAGAAGAAGAGGTTCAAGAAGCTGGAGAGCGCCAAAGAGACTGCATGGCGCGTCAGCAAACAGGACTGGAAGAGGAACAAGGAATATGACGAGTATCTGAAGATCAATGAGGAAATGCTGGAGAATACGGAGACCGAGTATGCTCCCTGGACCATCATTGAGGCCACGGATAAAGATTACGCTGCCATGAAGATTCTCACGACGGTTACCGAGCGTCTGGCCTATGAGCTGGAGCGCCGCAAAGCCGGAGCTCAGGAGCAGCAGGTAAAGGCTCCTGTCAGGCCTGCCGAGCGGTTCCAGAGCGGAGTGCTGTCCGGTGTGGATCTGAGCAAGTCTCTGACCAAGGCTGAATATAAGAAAGAACTGAATGAGCTTCAGAAGAAGCTGGAGACCCTTCACAGCGAGCTGTACCGCCTGAGAATTCCGGTGGTCCTTGGCTTTGAGGGCTGGGATGCCGGCGGTAAGGGCGGAGCCATCAAGCGTCTGACCAGCCGTCTCGACCCCAGAGGCTACCAGGTGAATCCCACCTCCGCTGCCAACGATGTGGAGAAGGTCCATCATTATCTGTGGCGTTTCTGGAACAACATGCCTAAGGGCGGTCATATCGCTATCTTTGACCGGACCTGGTACGGCCGTGTCATGGTTGAGAGGATCGAGGGCTTCTGCACGGAGGCGGAGTGGAAGAGAGCCTACCAGGAGATCAACGAGATGGAATCCCATATGGCTAATTTCGGCGCCGTTGTGATCAAGTTCTGGATCCACATTGACAAGGACGAGCAGGAGCGCCGCTTCAAAGAGCGCATGGAGAATCCGGCCAAGCAGTGGAAGATCACAGATGAAGACTGGAGAAACCGTGAGAAATGGGATCAGTACGAGGAAGCTGTAGATGAGATGCTGGTTCGCACATCTACCACTTATGCGCCCTGGGTTGTTGTGGAAGGCAACGACAAGCTGTACGCCCGCGTAAAGGTTCTGCGGACTGTGGTGGATGCCCTGGAGAAGAAGATTGCCGAGGTATCCGCGAAGGATAAAGAGAAATAAGCTGCGCCGAAGGGCGTCATGACGAAAAGGAGGAGATTTATATGCAGGATGCGATTAAGGAATTAAATATGCAGGTTCTTCATGTAGGAATCAATGCGAAGGATGAGGCGGAAGGTCTGGGCTGGGCCCAGGAATTCCTCGATGTTATGGGACTTCCGATTAAGAACGGCAACAGCTCCGTTTTCTCGGGAACCTTTGTGGAGATCATGAAGGGCAAAGGAAGAGGCAGGGTAGGCCATATCGCTTTCGGTGTCAATGACATCGAGAAGGCTTTGGAATACCTGGCTGAGAAAGGAACCCATCCCATTGAGGAGACCAGAAAGGTTGTGGACGGCAAGACGACTTTTGTATATCTGGATAAGGAGATCGCAGGTTTCGCCATTCACCTGAATCTGGTCAAGTAATATGAGTGTTGTGCTGATTATCGGCGGCGGCGCGGCCGGCATGGCTGCCGCCATCGCCGCCGCCGGATGCGGACATGAAGTTCGATTATATGAGAAGAACGAGAAACCGGGGAAGAAGCTCTTTATCACCGGCAAGGGCCGCTGTAATGTGACCAATGCGTGCGACATGGATTCGATGATGAAGAATGTGGTGACCAATCCCCGGTTTTTATATAGCAGCTTTTCCGGATTTACCAACAGGGATATGATGGATCTGCTGGAACGTAACGGCTGCCCTCTGAAGATCGAGCGGGGAGATCGGGTGTTTCCGGTGTCCGACAAGTCCTCTGATGTCATTCGTGCCCTGGTGAAGCAGATGAAGGATCTGGGAGTGAAGATTTATTTGAACACGCCGGCGGCGGGACTGCGGGTCGAGGACGGGTGCTGCCGTGGAATTCTTCTCGGAACAGGGAGGAGGGAATCAGGATTCAGTGGAGGCAGCCGTGTATCCTTTGTGCCGGGCGACGCGGTGATTGTGGCGACGGGGGGCCTTTCCTATGGAACTACGGGTTCCACGGGAGACGGCTATAAGTTTGCAGAAGACTGCGGGCATACCGTGACGTCTCTTCATCCCTCGCTTGTCCCCATGAACGCGCTGGAAGCAGATGTGAAGGAACTTCAGGGATTGTCGCTGCGCAATATAGAGGCTGTTATTACCGATGGGAGGAAAGAACTGTTTCGGGAGTTCGGAGAACTTTTATTCACCCATTTCGGGGTCAGCGGCCCCGTGATTTTGAGCGCCAGCAGTTTTGTGGCCGGGATACTGCAGAAACAGCCGCTGTCATTGACTATAGATTTGAAGCCCGCTCTTACTCAGGAACAGCTGGACGCCCGTCTGCTCCGCGATTTTAAGGAATTTTCCAACAAACAGTTCAAAAACAGTCTGAGCCGGCTTTATCCCGCGAAAATGATTCCGGTTATGATTGCGCGAAGCGGAATCTCACCGGACAAGCCGGTCTGTGAGATTACCAGGGAAGAACGGCTGCGCCTGGCCGAAGCGACGAGAAGGTTTAAGGTAACGCTGACCGGACTGCGGGGATATAATGAGGCGGTCATTACTCAGGGCGGCGTCTCTGTCGGGGAGGTTAATCCCGCCACCATGGAATCTAAAAAGGTGAAAGGATTATATTTTGCCGGGGAGGTGCTGGATCTGGACGCGGTGACCGGAGGATTCAATCTGCAGATCGCCTGGTCTACAGGCTGGGCCGCAGGCTCCGGTATCCCCTATGTTTAGACCAAATGCTGTTTAACAACACGGCTGAAAAATGTTGGTTCTCCAACTGAAGATTTAATAAAATTCAACAAAAATTTTAACACAGGGAGAGTTGATATGTCAGTAACTTATAACATAGCCATTGATGGGCCGGCAGGCGCCGGAAAGAGTACGATTGCCAGGGCGGCGGCGGCCAGACTGGGGTTTGTTTATGTGGATACCGGAGCTATGTACCGGGCTATGGCGGTTTATTTCCTGAGAAAGGGCATCGCGCCGGATGATGAGGCTGCGATTTCCGCTGCATGCGGAGACATTCAGATTGATATACGGTACGAAGACGGAACACAGCACGTATTTCTTAACGGTGAGGACGTGTCGGGAATCATCCGCACGGAAGAAGTGGGAAATATGGCTTCGGCGTCTTCCGTGTATGCCGCTGTGCGCCGGAAACTTCTGAATCTTCAGCAGAATCTGGCTCAAAGCGAGAATGTGATTATGGACGGCCGCGACATCGGCACCTGCGTCCTCCCCAACGCTCAGACCAAGATATATCTGACGGCGTCCAGCCATGTACGGGCGCTGAGGCGGTTAAGGGAGCTGGAAGAAAAGGGCCAGACGTGTAATCTGCTGGAAATTGAGCAAGATATCATCGAGAGGGATTACCGGGATATGCATCGTGAGATTGCTCCTCTTAAGCAGGCTGACGACGCGGTATATCTTGACACATCGGAGATGACGATCGCTCAGGTGATCGAGAGGATTATTGAGATTGCCCGGGAACGAGGGCTTAAAACTGATTAGCGGAACGGTTTGCATCAGGCGGGTGGAGGTATATGGAAGATAAAATCCAGGTGATCGTGGCAAAGACCGCCGGTTTCTGTTTTGGTGTGGAGCGGGCGGTAAACCAGGTGTATCAGCAGATAGAAAGCGGCGTCAGGCCGATTTATACTCTGGGTCCTATCATTCACAATGAAGAAGTGGTGAAGGATCTTGAGCAGAAGGGCGTCCGCGTGATTTCCAGGGAAGAGATCAGGGATATCCATGAGGGAACGGTCATCATACGTTCCCACGGAGTGGGACGGCAGGTATATGAGGAACTGGAAAAACAGGGCGTCCATATCGTGGATGCCACGTGTCCCTTTGTTAAAAAAATACATCATATTGTGGAAGAGCAGAACAGGGCCGGAAGGCGGATTATCATCATTGGAGACAGTACCCATCCGGAGGTGGAAGGCATACGCGGATGGGCGGATAACCGCACGTTAACGGCAAAAACCGAAGAAGAAATTGATTCATTTGTATTAAAAAAGGACGAAAAAATATGTTTTGTAGCCCAAACGACATTTAATTACAAGAAATTTAAATATTTAGTTGAAAAATTTTCAAAAAAGGGTTATGATATAATTGTTTTTAATTCGATTTGTAGTGCGACAGAGGAAAGACAGAAGGAAGCTGAACGTATTGCTTCGCAGGTGGACGCCATGATAGTCATTGGCGGAAAGAGCAGTTCCAATACCCGCAAGCTTTATGAGATATGTAAAATGCAATGCGGTAACACTCATTTCATTCAGACACTGGACGATTTACAGCCCGAAAGTGGTAATTCTGTACGGAGCGTAGGCATTACAGCTGGGGCTTCCACCCCAAAGAATATAATCGAGGAGGTTCACACTAATGTCAGAACTAAGTTTTGAACAAATGTTGGAGGAGTCGTTAAAGACGATACGTACAGGAGAAGTAGTCACAGGTAAGGTCATCGACGTAAAGGAAGATGAGATCGTTCTGAATATAGGATACAAATCCGATGGCATCATTCCCAGAAACGAGTACACGAACTCTCCCAATCTTGATCTGAGGACAGTAGTTCATCCGGGTGATGAACTGGAGGCCAAGGTGGTCAAGGTCAACGACGGAGAGGGTCAGGTGGCTCTGTCCTACAAGCGGCTGGCTGCCGACAGAGGCAACAAGCGGCTTGAAGAGGCGTTTAACAATGAGGAGATACTTACGGCCAAGGTGGCCCAGGTACTGGACGGCGGCTTGAGCGTTGTGGTTGAGGAGACAAGAGTGTTTATCCCCGCCAGCCTGGTGTCAGACGTTTACGAGCGGGATTTGTCCAAGTACGCCGGCCAGGAGATCGAGTTTATGATCACCGAGTTCAATCCCAGAAGGAGAAGGATCATCGGCGACCGCAAGCGCATTATGGTGGCCAGAAAGGCTGAGATGCAGAAGGCCCTGTTCGACCGCATCAAGATCGGTGATGTGGTAGAAGGCATGATCAAGAACGTGACCGATTTCGGAGCGTTTATCGATCTGGGCGGTGCAGACGGACTGCTTCATATCTCCGAGATGTCCTGGGGACGTGTGGAGAATCCCAGGAAGGTCTTCAAGGCAGGCGAGACCCTGACGACATTGATCAAGGATATCAATGGCGAGAAGATCGCTTTAAGCCTGAAGTTCCCGGAGCAGAATCCGTGGGCTAACGCTGCTGAGAAGTATGCCGCAGGCAACATTGTAACAGG
>CANQBN010000081.1 GCA_947588855.1 uncultured Lachnospiraceae bacterium | reverse complement strand
GTGTGATAGAAATTGATGATGAGCTATTAACGGACCCCAGAGAACTAATTGTAGAGATATTAAAAAATGAGGGACCTAAGTTGGTAAAGGATCTTCAGGTAAGGACAAAGTATAAAAGCAGAAGTCAGTTTTTGGCAGAAGTGCTAAAGCCATTGATGGAGGCGAATATTATATACAGAGATGGAAATCCGAAGTCACCAACAGCTCTCATCAAAATAATAGAGTGATGGTAAACATATTAAAATTATATAGATAAGAAAGATTTCAATATAGGGGAAATATTGTTTACCGCATATTTAGCCATTTCTTGTGGTGGGATTTTCATACCATCTTCAACCCACTTATAAAATAATCCGGTTTGTCCGTGTACAGTGTATTCAATAGCATATTTAATATCATCCGTAATCGCTATATCTGAGAAATATTTTCTAATATGTTCGTAATAATATTGAGATGTCAATGTATATACTGAAGCTTATATAAAACATTGTTATCTGTCTTCCATTTCACATTGATAATTAATTTTCTGTAACGAAGATAGATAGAATAGTAGGAGGATATAACATTAATAAGTGGTTCGTTTGGTGAATTTTTAATATCTAAAACTTCAGTTCTGATTTTAGTTTCAAAAATCCATAGAATTAAGTCATCTTTGCATGGAAAATGGTTATAGAATGTTTGTCGACCTACAGAACATTCATCAATGATATTTTGTACAGTAATTTTAGATATAGGTTTTTTCTCACATAAATTTAGAAATGCTTCAGCAATCAGTTGCTTTGTTTGTATAGCCATATGTTTTACCTGCTTTTTTTTAAAGTATACAATATCTGATTATGAAATTAAAGAAAAAAGTTGACAAAAAAATAAAAATGTCTAGATTTGGACATTTTTATTTTTTTATATCTGTCAAAAGAAAAAGAGTTGATTTAAAATCTAATTGTAACAAGATTATGTTCGTAAAAAAAATAAGGACAAAATGAAATTATTTGAACGAGTAAAAATTGGGAATCTTGAATTGAAAAACCGTTTAGGTATGGCTCCAATGGGAACAAAATTTGGTGCAGATCATATTCAGGATGATCGTTGTATTCCTTATTATGAAGAGCGTGCAAAAGGTGGGTTCGGATTAATTATAACAGGTGGATACAGTGTAATCGATCGTTTTGAACCACAGGAATGTCCAAAATTCATGACTCCTCATGATACGCCTGCGATTAGTGTCATGATCGACCGAGTTCATAATGCAGGAGCAAAGATTTGTATCATGTTAAACCAAGGTGTAGGTCGTAACTGTTGGTTTGTCGATGGAAAGCCACCAAAGTCAGCAAGTGCATGTGATTGGTTTTGGAATCCAGGTGTAAAGTGTATTCCATTTGAAAAAGAAGAAATTTATGAAATGGTTGCTGCTATGGGAAAATCAGCAGGACTTGCAAAAGCTTGTGGCGCTGATATGATTTTGATTGGTGCCTATGGCGGATATTTAGTGGATCAATTTTTAACTGAATTGTGGAATACAAGAACCGATGAGTATGGTGGATCCTTTGAGAACAGAATGCGTTTCTTAAAAGAAACCTATGAAGCAGCACGTGCTGCTGTTGGACCTGATTTCCCAATTGCAATTAAGTATACTCCTGAACATAAGATTCCAGGTGGACGTACATTAGAAGAAGGTGTACGTATGGGTCTTGAAATGGAAAAATGGGGAGTGAATGCTTTGCATGTTGACCTTGGTTCATATGATAGATGGTATCTTCCTATTAGCACAACTTATAGTCCTGAAGGATATCATACATATATGGCAGCGGCTTTGAAAGAAGCAGGCGTAAAAGTTCCAATTTTTGCAACTGGAAATATGAAAAATCCAGAAGTTGCTGAAGCAGCTGTTGCAAGCGGAGCTGTTGATGTTGTATTACTTGGACATCAGTCTAAAGCAGATCCATATTATCCTAAAAAATTAAAAAATAATAGAGCAGAAGATATCAGACCATGTATTGGTTGTAACGAATGCTTAAATGGTGGACAGAAAGGTGGCCGTATTACTGGTTGTGCAGTTAACCCACGTTGTTATTATGAAGAAGATTATCCTGTTACACCAGTATCTGGTAAGAGAAAAGTTCTTATCATTGGTGCAGGACCAGGTGGCTGTGAAGCTGCTGTTCAGTTCGCAGAAACTGCTGATAATGTAACTATTTTAGAATTACAGGATGATATCTTAAAGGGTGCAATGCATTCAAAGAATATGGATTTGCATCTTAGATACTTAGTAGAAGAAGCAAAAGTCGATGTAAAATGTAGTGCTAAGGTTACTAAGATTGAAGAGACAAAAGTTGTATATGAAATGAATGGAGAAACATGTGAAGTTTCATGTGATAAGGTCGTATTAGCTGTTGGTTTCAAACCAAATACAACATTTGTTGAAAGTCTAAAAGATAATTTCGATTATGAAATGTTGGATGTTATTGGAGATGCAAATAAAGCAGATAATGTGCATACTGCAGTTCATCAGGGATATCACGCTGCAAGAAATATTGAATAATGTAATTCTTTTATTTTCACTAAAAGGAACAATCTTTTCCGAAGGGGCTGTCGCAATCTGCAGCAGCCCTTTCATATATAATTTGAGAGATATCACGAATACAATCCCAAACATATCTATCTTGGGCTGATGAACCGCTCTCCGTTAATTATATATTTGGTCTATTCCGTCGCGAATCGGATGGTAACGTCGCCGTGTCCCAGCAGTTCTGCCATCTCATCTGCGGTTTTGTCTGTGATGTGCCCAAGCCTTGTGTATGCCCAGTCGTTGGAGCCATAGAACACCACGATCTGATTGCCGGCGTACAGTACGATGTCGCCGGCCTGAGTCGTGGTCTGCACGTCATTTCTTGTAAGGTCTGTTCCAAGGGGACCGACCTGCTCAAAGCCTCCGTACATGGACATCGGAATGGCAAGGGGTTCCTCTTTTACAAGTTCCGCAAGGGCTTCCACGGATGCGTTGTCTTCCCATTCCACCGAGACGGCGGTATCTCCGATTTTCATCTGCAGATTTGTTGGCGAAAGGTTTTCCATATCTGCTGTAGTGTGATTCATATTGTCCTCCTTATTTTCCGTGCTTTCTTCAGAAGCAGAGTGGGCGGATATTGATTCCGTCTCTTGAGACGTGATCGTACCGCTTTGTGGCGATTCGGAAGTGTCATCATTTTCCGTCGGTTCGCTGCCTCCGGCACAGGCGGCAAGGGACAGCGCTGTAACGGCGGTCAGCAAAATCATTGTAATTTTTTTCATCTGTATTTTCCCTCTATATTTCCTCCCGATTTTTGTCGCCCCAGTCGCACATCTGATCCAGTATGGGGATGAGAGACTTTCCCTTTTCGGTCAGGCTGTATTCTACCTTAGGCGGGATCTGTGGATACTCTTTTCTGTTCACAAGTCCGTCAGCCTCCAGCTGCTTTAAGGTGGAACTGAGCGTCTTGTAAGTGATGCCGCCGATATATTTCTGCATTTCATTGAAACGCACGATCTGAAATTCCATCAGCGTGTAAAGGATGAACATCTTGTATTTTCCCTGAATGAGGGACATGGTGTAGTTGAAGCCGGTATCTTCCAATCTGCAGTTTGCGATACATTCTTTGTTCATGATACTTTTCTCCGAGATAGTATATATCCCTAACGTGTGTACTTGTAATTAATAACTGCGTTGGCTATAATTATAGCGTTAAGAATTATGAAAATCAATCATAAATGAGTGTATTACTTAAAAATCCGTTTTGGTTACTTAAATGTCATTTGCGGAATTAGGGCCGTATGGTATAATATTTTGTCAGAGATTATACCTGCGTAAGGTATCGTCTGTATTGACAGAAGGAGGTTTCAGAATGAAAAGACAACTTAATTGGAAACGCTTTGCCGGGCTTTTTCTGGCGTTTGCGCTGATGGTGACAGGCTGTGGGGCCGATTCCAAAGGCTCGTCCGCCGATGGACAGAATACTTCGGAGACTGATACCCGGGAGACGTCAGCCGCTGTTGCCCAGGAAGATTCGTCTGCTGACGGCCAGGATACCCCATCCGCCGGTGCCACGAACGGCCTGCCTGCCGTGGGTGATCAGATGCACGGTTTTACAGTGGCGGCGATCCACCCCTACGAGTCCATGAACTCCCAGGTTGTGGAGTTTACTCATGATAAGACCGGAGCTACCCTTCTCTGGGTAGCCAATGACTCTGTAGACCGTTCTTTTATCGTAGCTTTCCGTACTTACGCAGCCGACGATAAAGGCGTTCCCCATGTGTTCGAACACGCTACTACCTCGGGAAGTGAGAAATATCCCAATCCGAATCAGTTTATGGCGGCGTTTTATGGTACTTATAATACGTTTATCAACGCGCTCACCTACGGTACTTTTACCTGCTATCCCAGTTCGTCCCTTTCGGAGGAACAGCTGCTGAGGTTCGTGGACTTCTATATGGACGGCGTTTATCATCCATTGGTGATAAATGATGAGCGGCTGATGCAGCGTGAAGCTTATCGCTATGATCTGCCTTCCGCGGATGGGGAAATCACGCTGCAGGGCACGGTCTACTCCGAAATGCTCGGCATGCTGACGCAGGAAATCTCCGCTGAGGATGAGGCCCTCCGCCTGACCTTTCCGGGCAGTGTTATGGGCTATGAGTCCGGCGGCGTGCCCGGCGTTATTGAGACGATGACGATTAAGGATCTTGCGGATTTCCATGATACTTATTATCATCCCTCAAATTCGCTGATGGTTCTCTATGGCGATCTGGATGTGGAACCTTTCCTGGAACTGATCGACGAAGAGTATCTGAGTGAATTTGACCGCAAGGAGATCGATCTGTCCGATTCCGGCTATACGCCGATTTCCGGTTACGTGGAAAAGAGCGTTACCTTCCCCGCGAGCGAAAACGACGCGGTTGAGACTTATATGTTCTATACGATTCCGCTGACCGGCATGGATGCGGTAGAGTTCAATCAGCTGTCCTTTGCGGCGAAAACTATGATGGAGAATGGCCAGCCATTTGACAAACTGGTGAAGCAGCGCCTGCCTGGAGTGTCTGTATCGCAGGTACCTTATATATTGGGTCCAAGTCCAAGCCTGATGTTTGAAGTGTTGGGCGCAGGCGCGGATCAGAAAGATGAAGTACGCTCTGTGATTCAGGAAGGAATCAAAGCGACTGTCGAACAGGGACTGGATCCTGAACTTTTGGCTGCGTCCGTACTTTCCCAGCGAATGGATCAGGCGATGCTCGCGGATAACACAACAGCCGAGGGGGCCGCCGAAAATATTGTCGTTTATTGGGGGATGAAGGGCGATCCGCTGGAGTTTTTAAACGAGGACACCTTTAATCAAAACCTGCAGAAATATCTGGATGAAGGCGTTTACGACTCTGTTTTGAAAAAATATCTCCTGGATCCTGACGCCTCCACTCTGCTGGTTTCCACCAGCGAACCCGGCCTTAAGGAAAAGCAGTCCGAGGAACTGGCTCAAAAACTGGCTGATATGAAGGCTGCCATGAGTGAAGAAGAAATCGCGGAGTTGGTCGCCCAACATGATGAGCTGGAGCGCTGGAGCGCGGAGAATGAAGCCACTTTGTCTGTTGTGCCGTTACAGGCTGTGGATGTGGCTTCGCTTCCGGAAGAGGTTGTCGAGTATACAGCCAAAGAGGAAAATCTGGATGGATTGCGTGTGGTGTCCTCCGAAGTGGACAGCGACCTGACGCAGATTGAAATCTATCTGGACGCTTCCGGTATCCCGGCAGATCAGCTGGATGATTCAGCGGTGGCCATGGCCCTGCTGGGAAAGCTGTCTACCGAGAATTATGACGCGACGGCGATAGGAAGCAAGACAGCCTCCACTGTAGGCAATATAAGAACATATCTGGCAGCCATCCGGCAGGAGGACTGGAGTTACGCGCCCTGCGCAAGGATCTCATTCCGCTGTTTCCCGGAGGATCTGGAAGAGGCTTTCGGCCTGGTAGAAGAGCAGCTGCTGCGCACCAAATTTGATCCTGCGGAAATCAGGGAACTATGCTCCTCTATGGCTGCTGAAAAGGAAAACAATCTGGATCCCTATAACTATGCGTTATTTCTTGCTTATGCCGCTTTTTCCGAGCCGTTTGCCTATGACTCGTACGTAAGTTACGAAGGGTTGATTCAGGAAATGAAGCGCGTTTCGGAAATGAGCGATGAGGAACTTGCTCAGTTTGCGGAAGGCATGAAGGAAATGACAGCTCTCCTGTGCAGTAAAAACGGCATGATTTTGACTGTGGCCGGCAGTAAGGATAACATTTCCGCCGTTACGGAGCAGGCGCAGAACCTTCGCGGGCTGTTCAGCGATACGCAGCCGGAAGCGGCGGACTACAGCAAGATCCTGAGCCAGCCCAGGAATTTCGCTGCCACCTACGGAAGCAGCGCCATGTACAACGTCGTTTCCGTACCCTTTAAGGAGTTGGGCATAGAGTACAGCGGCAAAATAGACGCTTTCGTTTCCGTGGTGAGAAGCAAGGTGCTGACGCCCGTAATGCGCGACACTTACAGCGTCTACACGCCCATGTTCAGCGTAAACCGTGAGATGGCAATTTTAGGCGCCTATCGCGATCCGCGTCTGCGGGAGACCTTTACCGAGGTGCTGCCGTCGCTGGCTGATTCTATCCGCAATCTGAATATTACCCAGGAAGAGCTGGACGGTTATATCACGAATGCCTACAGCGATCTCGCCTATCCTATGGGACCCTTTACGGGCGCGGCGACCGCCATTGATGATATACTGACAAACAAGAACAGCTTCGAGCGCAGCCTTACTGAGATGAAAGAACTGAAGCAGATGACGCCGGAGGACATCGCTGCCTATGCGGATATTTTTGACAAATTCGTGTCTGACGGCGCGCGTGTCAGCGTGGGAAACCCACAGCTTATCGCGAAAGCGGAAGACCTGTTTGATGAAGTGGATACCTGGCTGACGGATTGATGCGCTTCTGCGTAAAAATGCCATCAGCAACATTTCTATTTATAAATTAAAAGGGAGCAGTTCAGAAATATTACAGTGAAATTTTGAATATTCACTGCAGCTTTCTGAACAGCCCCTTTTTGTTTATGCCGGCATAGTTCTTTTTTGCTCCGGATTCAGTTTTTGGCTCCGAAATCTCAGCGCCGCTATGGAAATTCGCTGTTTCCTATGGTATAGTAATATATAAGATTTTGGACGGGTTTGCGGATAAAAGCAAAAGCACTTGGTTTGACATAGTTATCCTGCATGAGAGCAGACCGGCAGACAGCATGCTTGTGCCGGATAACTATGCGAGAGTTGAAAGGAAGAGTCTTATGGAACGGATAAATAGATTTGGAATAGACGAAGTTATGTCGGGAATTCCCGGCGGTTTTTTCATTTACCATGCGGATGGAGATGAGGAGATCATCTATGCCAACAATGAAGTGCTTTATCTGTACAAATGCGAGACCATGGAGCAGTTTCGGGAGCTGACGGGCAATTCCTTCCGCGGCATGGTTCATCCGGGTGATCTTGATGAAATAGAGCAGAGTATCGAGGATCAGATCATGAGAAGCCAGCGGAACCTTGATTATGTGGAATATCGGATCATCTGCAGGGATGGCGAGGTGCGCTGGGTGGAGGATTTCGGCCATTATGTCAGAAGTGATGAGTACGGCGGCGTGTTCTATGTATTCATCAGCGATGTGACGGACAAGATGAACGATCACACGAAGCGGGAGAAAGAGTTTATCAACGAGATGCGGGATCAGGAGCTTCTGCGCACGGCTCTTCAGAGTACCGCCCACTCTTACCGTGAAGTGTATATGCTGGATCTGGTCAATAACTATTACCGCATGATCTATCCGGATAATCATAACGCGGCGGCAAGGGGCGATTATAAGGAGCTCCTTGAGAAACGGGTCGTGTATGAGGAGACGGACAGCCGTCTGCAGGGCAATATACGGGAACGCCTTCAGCCGGAGCAGATTCAGAAAGCTCTGATGGACGATAATGTGGTGGAGTACCGATATATCCGTAATATGCCGGAGGGCGGGGAGGAATGGTGTGTGGTCGCGTTCACCGTCGATGAGCGCAGGGACGGAGTTCCAGTTTCTGTGGTCATGGGAGTCCGCAGCATCGAGCATATCATCCGCAGCGAGGAGAAGCAGAACGCGATTCTTAAGGATGCCCTGATTCAGGCGAGGCAGGCCAATGAGGCGAAAAATATGTTTCTTGCCAATATGTCCCATGATATCCGCACTCCGATGAATGCGATTATCGGTTTTTCGGCTCTGCTGGAAAATGAGGCGGAACATCCTGATAAGGTGCGCCAGTATGCTCAGAGAATCACATCGTCAAGCCGCCATCTGCTGGGGCTGATTAACGATGTTCTTGATATGAGCCGCATCGAGAGCGGCAATATGGCATTGAATGTGGGCCGGCTGCAGATGGAAAGTCTTCTGGAGGAGATTTCGTCTATTATGCTGCCCCAGGCCCGGGAGAAGGAACAGAATTTTGATATACGGGTGAGCGGCAGGGTGCCGGACTGGATCTCGGCCGACCGGCTGCGTCTTACCCAGGTGCTGATCAATCTGCTGACCAATGCAGTCAAGTATACGCCGGAAGGCGGGACAATCGTGATGGATGTGATAGACTGCGGGCAGAGATCGCCGGGTTACGCTCATCTGCAGTTTATCGTCTCTGACGACGGTATCGGAATGAGCGAGGAATTTCAGAAGACGATCTTCGAGCCGTTTACCAGGGAGATCAGCTCTCTGACGAATAAAGTGCAGGGGACGGGACTGGGCATGGCAATCACCAGGAATCTGGTGAATCTGATGGGCGGCACCATCTCCGTGAAGAGCAAAAAGGGCGAAGGCAGCACGTTTACGGTGGATATGGAATTCGTTCTCCCGGAACAGACAGTGGATGAGGAGCCTGAAGTGACGGTGCAGGAAACAGAAAGGGTCCTTGCCGGCAAACGGATCCTTGCGGCGGAGGACAATGAGATCAACGCTGAGATCCTGGGTGAGGTGCTGCATCTGGAAGGAATCGACTGTGACCTTGCCCACGATGGGCGCGAAGCGGTTGAACTGTTCGTGAATTCGGAACCGGGCTGGTATGATATGGTACTGCTGGATATTCAGATGCCCCGGATGAATGGATATGAGGCTGCCATGGCAATCCGGGCCAGCGGCCGTCCGGATGCCCTTACCGTGCCTATTGCGGCCATGACGGCCAATGCGTTTACGGAGGATGTGCAGAAGGCCATCGACAGCGGTATGAACGAGCATATTTCCAAGCCTATCGATATTGCGGCACTCCATGAGACCTTCAAGCGTCTGATGGCGGACCGCCGGGGAGAACGATAAATAAAAAGGAACCGTGAATTGATTTTCAAGGCTTTACATGGTAGAATATCATAGGAGCGTTACAGGCAAGAAAAAATATAGATGATTTAAGGAGCTTTTGCACTCTGATGAAGAAATGGTCTGGAAGATTACTGCCGGCATTTATAATGGGCATTGTCGGAATTATTGCTATTTTAATAGGGATTGTTTATTTCAGGTTCATTTCGCTGCGGATTTATGAGGACAGCACGGCTCATCTGGAAGAGATTTATGGCCAGGTGAACCGCGCTTTCGGTGCTTTTATTGAGAGAAACTGGGGGCTTTTGGACGGCTGGGGAGACTATTTCACACTGGCGGAGGAGACGGAAGACGACTCGTTTGCCGGGTATATCTCCAGGGAGCAGGACTACTGGGGATTTTCGGAGTTCTATTTTCTTGCGGACGATGAAACCTGTATGTCGCTGGACGGCGGGCAGGGAAGCATGGAGCTGGGAGGCTTCTGGGATGACCTTATGAAGGAACAGAAGCCGGTTATGGCCGGGGAGACATTGTCTGACGGTCAGGAGGTAACGGTATTTGCCGTTCCCGTGCGTCACGGAGAATACAAAGGATTTGGTTTTGACGCCATTGCCGTCAGCTATACGAATGCGGATATGGCCAGTTCTTTGAATGTAGACGCGTTTTCCGGAAAAGCCAAGTGTTTTGTGGTTCATAATGACGGAAGGGTTCTGCTTTCCACTCAGACCGGAGGCAATGTGTTTGAGAATTACCTGGTCTACCTGCGGGCGGTTTCTGATCTGGATGAGGAACAGCTTGCGCAGATTCAGAGCGACTGGGCAGGCGGAGTGTCAGGCCTTCTGAGATGCAGGATTGGAGAAGTCAGTCACTACATTTTATATGAGCCTATCGGTTATCAGGATTATATTCTGCTCAGCGCGGCGCCTCAGAGCGTAGTCAGCGCCGGCTTTTTGTCTGTTCAGAAGATCACGATGAATGTTCTGATAATCATCTTTCTGCTGATAGGCGCGGCGGTCGTCGCGCTGATCGTACTGCAGAGTCATAATCAGTCTCGGAAAAACAGGATGGAGCTCCAGTATCGGGAGCTTATGTTTGACGTATTGTCCAACAGTGTTGATGATATTTTTATCATGCTGAATACGGAGGATCAGCAGGTTGACTATATCAGCCCCAACATAGAAAGGCTTCTGGGCATTCCGCTGGAGGAAGCCCGCCGAAATATCCGGGTGATGGAGAAATGTGCGGTCGACTATGACGTTGTGATTCCCAAGAAGGAGCTGGACGCGATTCCTCTTCACGGGAACAGATACTGGGAGTGTGAATATATGCATCAGGATACCGGCGAACGCCGCTGGTACAGGATGACGGTATATCACATGAGTATTCAGGATGTAAGAAAATTCATTATCGTACTGTCTGACCGTACTCTGGAGCAGCAGATGAATCAGAAGCTGCAGGAGGCGCTGACAACGGCCAGAAGCGCCAATGAGGCCAAGAGCAATTTCCTTTCCAATATGTCCCATGATATCCGCACTCCGATGAATGCGATTGTGGGATTTTCCGTGCTGCTGGAAAAAGATTCGGATCAGCCGGATAAGGTAAGGGAGTATACCCGCAAGATCAAGGCGTCCAGCCAGCATCTTCTGAGTCTGATTAATGATGTGCTGGATATGAGCAAGATCGAGAGCGGAAAGACATCCCTGAATGTAGACTGTTTCAGCCTTCCGGAGCTTCTGGAAGAGCTGAACGCCATACTGATGCCCCAGGCGAAAGCAAAGAAGCACAGTTTTGAGATTCATGTCCAGGGGACGCCGCCGGAACAGCTGGTGGGAGATAAGCTTCGCCTGAACCAGATCCTGATCAATCTTCTTTCCAACGCGGTCAAATACACGCCGGACGGCGGAAAGATTGATTTTCTGGTGCGTGAGCTTCCTCAGACGGCGCCTCAGTACGTCAAGCTGCAGTTTGTGGTGAAGGATAACGGCATCGGGATGAGCGAGGAGTTCCAGGAGAACATTTTTGCTCCATTCAGCCGGGAGATCAGCTCCGTCACCAATAAGATTCAGGGAACAGGTCTGGGTATGGCGATTACCAAGAATCTGGTAGATCTGATGGGAGGCATTATCCGGGTGGAAAGCCGGCCCGGCCAGGGAAGTACCTTTACGGTGGAATTGTCCTTCGTGCTTCCGGAGCAGGAGGATTCAACGGTTCTGTTCCGCCAGAAGATCACCCGTATGCTGGTTGCGGATGATGAGGAGCATATCTGCCAGGATATCCAGGAGCTGATGCAGGATACCGGTGTGGCGGTTTCCTGTGTGACGGAAGGAGAAGCCGCTGTGCAGGAGGCGGTTGAAGCGCATCAGCGGGGAGAAGATTTCCATGTGATTCTGTTGGACTGGAAGATGCCGGGAATGGACGGCGTCGAGACAGCCCGCCGGATTCGGAAAGAGATTGGAGAGAATGTGCCGATTCTTGTGCTGACCTCTTACGATTGGAGCGATATTGAGGAGGAGGCCCGCCAGGCGGGAATCAGCGCATTTATGCCGAAGCCGTTCTTCGTCTCCACATTCTGGCAGGCAATTGAGCCTCTGTTTGAGGATACGGCTGTGCATAAGGAGGAGCATGTCAGCAGCGAGGAACCATCGGAGATGGAAGGACGTCTGTTCCTGGTCGCGGAGGACAATGAGCTGAATGCCGAGATCCTTGCGGAGATGCTTTCCATGGAGGACGCCCGGTATGAGCTGGCGGTGAACGGCCAGGAGGTTGTGGAGATGTTTGAAAAGTCGGCGCCCGGTTACTATGATATGATTCTGATGGATGTGCAGATGCCTGTGATGAATGGTTATGAGGCTACCAGAAGGATCCGCGCCGGCAGCCATCCGGAAGCCAGGACCATACCGATTGTGGCTATGACGGCCAATACGTTTGCGGAAGATGTGCGGGATGCTATGGAGGCCGGTATGGACGGACATCTTGCGAAGCCGATCAATATGGATGCGGTGAGGGAACTGGTCGGCCGGCTTTTAAGACAGAAAAAAGATAGATAATGCAGCGAAGGATAGGAGGAGAAAAGCGATGAGGAAAAAGATTTTTTCCGCATTGCTGATGCTTGCTGTGACAGTTTGCCTGACATCATGCGGAGGGACATCTGGGACGGCAGATCAGCCGGAAGGCATTACCCTGACTATCATGGGTAAGAAAAGCGATCTGGAACGAAGTTATATGACCAGCATTTTTGAACAGTACAGAAATGCCACCGGCAATAAATTGGATATTATTGCCTACGAGGATAATGAGTTTGAGACGTCCGCGGCGGAAAAGTTTGCGAACGGCGATGTCCCGGATGTGTTCCTGCATTTTCATAATGCGGATCTGGGACGCTTTGACGTGGCCAATAATTTTTATTATCTCAATGATGAAAGCTGGGTTTCCGATCTGACGGACAGCGCCGACGCCTATTGCCGTGACAAGGACGGAAATCTTCTGGGCCTTCCATTTTGGGAAAATTCCGTGTCCGGCTGCTATTACAATAAGACGCTGCTGGACAGCCTGGGACTGAGGGCGGCGGCGACACAGGGGGAGTTTGATGTTCTGTGTCAGGTGCTTACCGAGATTGGCTATACGCCGATCTGCTGGCCCGGGGACGGCTGTACGTGGATGTTCCAGTTTGGTCTGGATCCGGTTTTCGCAGATGATCCGCAGCTTCTGGAAAAGCTGAACCGCAATGAGATTTCTTACTCTGATATTCCGGAGGTCACAGATATGATCCAGTGGCTTTCCGATGCCGCCGAAAAGGGATGGTTCGGCGCAGACTATGAAGCGACCGGG
>CANQBN010000080.1 GCA_947588855.1 uncultured Lachnospiraceae bacterium | reverse complement strand
TAATTGCGGATTTCCCTTAAAATCAGTGTTTTTATTAAAGATTCACAATAAAAATCAGGTAGCATTTTGACACTACCCGGCTGACAGAGGAGGGACTTAAATGAATTTATCAGACAGCGGAATGAGGCTGCTCAAGAAAGGGCAGAAAGGATTTTTCTATGCGGTTTTCAGCCGTGTAGGTATTATGATGGTGCTTCTGATTCTGCAGGTGTTCTTTCTGTTCAGTATCTTTCACTGGTTTGCCGGTTTTGTGCCCCATATCCTGGGCAGCACCGTCGTGTTTACGGTTTTTATGGTGCTGTATTTGATCAACAGCGGGATTGACCCGACGGCAAAAATTACCTGGCTGATCTTGATCATGCTGATGCCTGTATTCGGAGCGCTGCTTTACTGGTATACCCAGAGTGAGGCGGGACACCGCGCTGTGAGAAAGAGACTGGAGCAGCTGATGGATGAAACAAAAGGACTGCTGGTTCAGGACGAGGAAGTGCTGGCACGGCTGGAGGCACAGAATCCGGACGAAGTGCCGCTGGCTCATTATATCCGCCGGGGCGGATGCTTCCCGGTATTTGAGAATACGGATGTAACTTATTTTCCGCTGGGAGAAGCTAAATTTGAGGAGATGCTGAAGCAACTTCAGGCGGCGAAACACTATATTTTTATGGAGTATTTCATTGTGGAAGAAGGGCTTATGTGGGGCAGGATTCTGGGGATCCTGGCGCAGAAAGTCCGGGAAGGCGTGGATGTAAAAGTTATGTATGACGGCACCTGCGAATTCTCTACTCTGCCCTACAATTATCCGGAGAAAATGCGGAAGCTGGGTATCCAGTGCAAGATGTTTGCGCCGGTTTCCCCGTTCCTTTCCACCCACTATAATTACAGGGATCACCGGAAAATACTGGTGATCGATGGATATACGGCTTTTACGGGAGGCGTAAATCTGGCGGATGAATACATTAATCATGTGGAGCGGTTCGGCCATTGGAAGGATACGGCGGTTATGCTGAAAGGGGAAGCGGCTAAGAGCTTTGCCCTTATGTTCCTTCAGATGTGGAATATATCGGAACGGGAGCCTGTGTTCGACAGATATCTGAGTGTGTCCGCCGAAGGTGAAAGCAGCAGAACCGCTTCCGGTTTTGTGATTCCTTACGGCGACTGTCCTCTGGACCGGAACAAGGTAGGCGAGCGGGTCTACATGGATATCCTGAACCGGGCGAGAAGCTACGTCCATATTATGTCTCCTTATCTGATTCTGGACGGGGAGATGGAAACGGCTCTGAAATTTGCGGCGGAGAAAGGTGTTGACGTGAAGCTGATTCTTCCCGGTATTCCCGATAAACCGATGCCCTATGCTCTGGCAAAGAGTCATTATAAGTCCCTGCTGGAATCCGGTGTGAAGATATATGAATATACGCCGGGATTTGTTCACGCCAAGGTGTTTGTCAGCGATGACTGCCGGGCTGTGGTGGGCACCATCAATCTGGATTACCGGAGTCTCTATCATCATTTCGAGTGCGCGGCTTATATGTATGAGACATCCTGCATTTCGGACATTGAAAGAGACTTTGAGTACACTCTCGGAAAGTGCCGGAAGGTTACAGAGGAAACGGTAAAAAATGAGCGCCTGGGCGTGAAACTGACAGGATTTGTGATGAAGACCATCGCGCCGCTGCTGTAGGGGAGGGCTTCCCGAAAAAAGTAATGTTCGGAAGTCTGGCCGGTCTTGACTTTATACATGTTTTGTGACAGAATAATATGTTAGGAAAAAATGGAAAAGAAGGTTGATTGTAATGACTAAGATTGATATCGTCTCCGGATTCCTGGGAGCCGGAAAAACTACATTTATTAAGAAACTTCTGGAGGAGGCCATTGCCGACGAGCAGGTGGTTCTGATCGAGAATGAGTTTGGTCAGATCGGTATCGACGGCGGTTTCCTGAAGGATGCCGGAATCGAGATCCGGGAGATGAATTCCGGATGTATCTGCTGTTCTCTGGTAGGTGATTTTGGAAAATCTCTGGAGGAAGTGCTGACGAAGTACAAGCCGGACCGGGTTATCATCGAGCCCTCCGGCGTAGGTAAGCTGTCTGACGTGATGAAGGCGGTAATCGACGTGGCGGCCGAGGTGGAGGTAACGCTTAACAGCGCCGTCACCATCGTGGATGCTTCCAAATGTAAGATGTATATGAAGAACTTCGGAGAGTTCTTTAACAATCAGATTGAGAACGCGGGAACCATCGTTCTCAGCCGCACAGATATCCTGAACGGGGAGAAGGTGCAGCAGGCTGTGGAGATGATCCGTCAGCATAATCAGACGGCATCTATTGTGACGACGCCCTGCGCTCAGCTGACCGGAGCTCAGCTCCTGGAAATTATTGAGAAACCGGACACCATGGCGGAAGATCTGATGAAGGAAGCGCATGAGCACCGCCATCATCACCATGATCATGACGAGGAGTGCGGGTGTGAGCATGAACACGAGCATCACCATCATCACGAAGATGGGGACGAACATGAACATCATCATCACCACCACGAGGATGAGGACGAGCATGAGCATCATCACCATCATGATCACGATGAGGAATGCGGCTGCGGCCATGATCATGAGCACCACCATCACCACCATCATCATGATGGGGAGTGCGGCTGCGATCATGACCATGACGCCGATGAAGTGTTTGAGAGCTGGGGCCTGGAGAATGTAGGCGCTATGAATAGGGAAGCTCTGGACAAGATTCTGGATGAATTGGCAGACGGCAACGCCTACGGCGATGTAATTCGGGCGAAGGGAATGATTCCCAGCGAGACAGAAGGACAATGGTATTATTTTGATATTGTGCCTGATGAGATTGAAGTTCGTATCGGAACGCCGGACTATACCGGCAAGGTGTGCGTCATCGGCGCGGAACTGAAAGAGGAAGAACTGAGCAAGGCATTTGGCAGGAGTTGACGGATATGGGACCAATGATTGACGATAATGTTATGCCGCTGTTTGTGATCAATGGTTTTCTGGAGGCGGGCAAGACCCAGTTCCTCCAGTTTACCATGGACCAGGATTATTTTCAGGCTGATGGGAGGACCCTTCTGATCGTCTGCGAGGAAGGTGATATGGAATATGATCCGAAGCTTCTTAAAAGGACCAGGACCGATCTTGTCACCATAGACAGTCTGGAAGAGCTGACGCCTGCCAAGCTGGAGGAACTGGAGATTCGGTACAATCCGGAGAGAGTTCTTCTGGAGTGGAACGGTATGTGGAATCAGGATGATTTAAAGCTTCCGAAAGACTGGACCGTATACCAGCAGGTGACTATCATTGACGGTTCCACTTTTGATCTGTATGTGAAGAACATGAAACCTCTTCTGGGAGCCATGGTCCGCAATTCGGAGCTGATCATCTGCAACCGCTGCGACGGGATTGAGGATCTGGAAGGGTACCGCCGGACCCTTCTGGCCATGAACAATCAGGCGGAGATTGTGTTCGAGGGAGAGGACGGAGAGATCACTCAGATATCGGAGGCGGATCTTCCTTATGATATGTCGGCGGATGTAATCGAGATCGCGCCGAAGGATTACGGAATCTGGTACATTGACTGCATGGACAAGCCGGACCGCTACCGCGGCAGGACGGTGGAGTTTACCGGAATGGTGCTGAAATCCGACAATTTCCCCCGGAATTATTTCGTGCCGGGTCGTATGGCCATGACCTGCTGTGAGGCGGACATGACGTTTCTTGGGTACATCTGCAAGGCCAGGGAAGCCAGAAATCTGGAGACCCGCCAGTGGGTGAGGGTACGCGCCAGAATCGAATATGAAGAATGGCAGGATTATGAGGGCGTAGGTCCGGTGCTGTATGCGGATATGATAGAGCCGGCTAATCCCATCCGGGATATTGTACAGTTCTAGGAAAACCGCGGAAAAGGATTTGAAGATTTCTATGAATACACGGATTATTTTAGCTTCCGCGTCTCCCAGACGTCGGGAGCTTTTGAAACAGGTGGGATTGTGGCCGGAGATCATGCCGAGCAGGGCCGATGAGACGATAGGACAGCTGCCGCCGGAGGAGATGGTGAAGGCGCTGTCTTACCGGAAGGCCAGGGAAGTGGCGGTACGGCTGTTTCCCCAAAAGAGCAAAGAAGCGGCGGAGGAACTGCTTTCTCAGAAGAGCGAGGAAGCGGCGGAAGAACTGCTTTCTCAGAAGAGCAAGGGAACGGCAGCGGACGCGGTCGTCATCGGGGCGGATACGGTGGTCGCCGTAGACGGCGAGATTCTGGGAAAGCCCAAATCCCATGCAGATGCGGTCCGCATGTTAGAACTGATTCAGGGAAGAACCCATCACGTCTATACCGGCGTCACTTTGTATTTTGCAGCTGCTGAAGAGACCGTAACTTTTGTGGAACAGACAGAGGTTGAGGTTTATCCCATGACAGTCGAACAGATCGAACGCTATATTGCGACCGGGGAACCGATGGACAAGGCCGGAGCCTACGGGATACAGGGCAGTTTTGCCGCCTATGTAAAAGGAATCCGCGGAGATTATAACAATGTGGTGGGGCTGCCGACAGCAAGAGTCTGCCAGGAACTTGCGGCGCGGGGATTATTCTGATATCAGCTCCACTCTACCGGAGTGGGCCGGTTGGGAGAAAATACATCTTCCGCCCGGAACAGATCGTCCAGCTTCCTGTCGGGAGAACCTTCTCCGGCTTCAATATCTTTCCACATCCGATAGCCGTCCAGATTCCGGCGGCCCTGTCTTATATAGTCATCACCCAGCTGGACCCAGTACTGACTGGAATCCACGTTGCAGTAATAATCAAAGCCCAGGGATTTCAGGTAATTGAAACGTTCATTTTCATGGGTGTAAGGGTGCCAGTCGCTGATATCGGCTCCGAATGGAAACAGGATAATATCCGTATCGCCGATCAGAGTCTCCACCTCGTTCTCCCATTTATCACAGTCTGTCTTGAATTTGTCATAATCAATGGTCCCCATGTCCCGGTGTCCCCAGCTGTGGGAAGCCAGTTCCCAGCCATTGTCCCTCAGACACTGAGCCACAGCAGCGGCTGTCTGCCGGTCCTGCTCATAGGTAGGAGAATCACTGTAGGAGGAAGCGGTCCGGTAGCCTAAGATTCCTTCATATCCGGTGAAAGCGATGACAGCTCTTGCGCCTTTGTAGGAAAAATCCGGATGAGCCTGAATGTATTCCTCCAGAAGCGGAACCAGGTCGTAAGCTCCTACGGAGACGCTTCCGTCGGCCATGGTCATCTCACAGGCAGGTTTTCCATCATCGCCTATGACCATACGGGTGGCAAATCCGTCCCCGGTCATATAGGGATAATAACACACATCATCCTGGGACATGACGCAGGCTTTTTTCCCTTCCGGAAGAAGAATCTGCTGAGGCGTCATATGCATTTGTCCATCGTCCCCCTGGGTCATAAGGGCGATATCGTGAAGACGGACCAGAACAAAGCCTTTTTCATGCATGGAATCCAGGATTTTCAAAAATTCATCTTTGGTGGTCATGACCTGATTGTAACCGGCCTCATCATCGTCTCCATCAAAGGCCTTGGCTTCGTCCATGACCAGGGAGTGAAAAAAAACATGGGTGATCGTATGGTAATCAGCAGGCTGAAGAGTCGCCTTGATGGCCTCGTATTCCGCGATGGCCTCTGTGACCTGTCCGCTGTCGGCAAATTCAGAGTCTTGGAGCAGCTGAATGGCGCTGTCGTAATCGTAGCCGGCTGCAATACGGTCTGCCTCGCTTAGCAGAGTATCTACGGCGGATACCGTATCGGAAACCGTGTATGTCAGAGACGCCGTTTCTTCCGGCGGAGTTTCTTCCGGAGTGATTTCATCGGGGAGAGAAGCGTTCTCTCCTTCTGCTTCAGAAGGTTCTTTCTGACCGGATAGTCCCATAGATGTCGCCAGCTTTTCACCGCCCAGATAGGTCAGTCCCCCCAACAGGCCTATGATGAGCATGCCGATGATATAGAACGGCAGCTGCCGCAGCAGACGCTTTCTCTTAATTCTCGCGAGACGTTTTTTTCGAGCATTTCCCCTGTAGTTTTTATTATTCATAATAAAACCTCTCATACTCAATTTCTGCCTTTCAGTATACCATAATCGGTTGAAAATTGTAAATCCCTGTCGAAATATTTCAGGAGAATTCGTGCTGTCTGTCCTGTGTCAGTGGTTCGATGCCCGGATTATTTAAAGTAAAAGTTATTGTAATAGAAAGAAATACATGGCCCATACATTTAATAAGAGAATTCATTTTGGAGGATACAATGAAACAGATTGCAAAAATGGCAGCGATGTGGGCGGCGGCGCTGTCGATGGTGTGGGGGACGTGGGTTCCGGCAGCGGCTCAGCCGCCTGCGGGTCCGGACATCTCGTCTCCTTCGGCAGTGCTTATGGAGGCGTCCACAGGTCAGATTATCTATGAGAAGAATGCCGATGAACAGAGGAGCCCCGCCAGCATCACCAAAATCATGACGCTGATTCTGATTTTCGATGCTCTGGAGAGCGGTAAGATTCAGATGACGGATCAGGTGGTGACCAGCGCCTACGCCAAGTCTATGGGCGGTTCTCAGGTGTTTCTGGAGGAAGGAGAGACACAGACAGTGGAGACGCTGATCAAATGCATCGTTGTCGCTTCCGGCAATGACGCCAGCGTGGCCATGGCCGAGTACATAGCGGGGGACGAGGGGACGTTTGTAGATATGATGAATGAGAGGGCGGAAGGCCTGGGTATGACGGGAACTCATTTTGAGGACTGCTGCGGACTGACGGAATCCCCCGCGCATCTTACTACGGCAAGGGACATCGCCATTATGTCCCGGGAGCTGATCAATCATTATCCTCAGATTCACAATTATTCTACGATCTGGATGGATACCATTACCCATGTGACCAATCAGGGGACCAAGGAGTTCGGTTTGTCCAATACCAACAGGCTCCTGAAAATGGCCACTAATTTTACGGTAACCGGGCTGAAAACCGGTTCCACCTCTCTTGCAAAATACTGTTTGTCGGCTACAGCCGAGAAGGACGGCGTTAGGCTTATCGCGTCCATCATGGCGGCGCCGGATTACAAGGCAAGATTTGAGGACGCGGCGACGTTGCTTAATTACGGATATGCCAACTGCAGACTGTATGAGGATACGCAGCAGCCGATTCTGCCGGAACTGTCTGTGAGCGGAGGCGTGGAGGACCGGGTGCCTCTGCGGTACGGCGGGATTTTTTCCTGCCTGGGACTGAAGGGAGAAGATTTTTCAGCGGTGGAGAAACGACCTGTTCTGCCGGAATCCGCAGCGGCGCCTGTGAAAGAAGGTCAGCCTGTGGGAACGCTGGAATATTGGCTTGGGGAGACAAAGCTGGGAGAGATTCCCATACTGGCGGATGAAACTATCCTGGAGGCAGGGTATCTGGATTATCTGAAGAAACTGGCAGGCGCATGGAGTCGGTTCACGAAAGAAAACGGAGAGACAGAAGGTCAAAGCCTGATTGCGGATGAGACGAATCCGGCTGCTGATGGGACGAAATTATCTGATGACGAGACAAGACTGGTCACGCCGGATGGGAATTCGGAGGTCTGATGCGCACACATTCCATATTCTCCAATATTATGTAGTATTAGCGCTTCTTAATTTGAGGAGGATTCTATGAGAAAAATCAATACGCGTTTCGGGCGTTTCGGACGGTTCGCGGCGGCAGCAGCGGCGGCGGTGCTGACAGCAGGCGCCCTTACGGCCTGTCAGTCTGCCGCGCCTCAGAACAAGCTGACGCCGGTTACTCTGAATGAGGTGGCTCATTCCATTTTCTATGCCCCTCAATATGCGGCCATCGAGCTGGGATATTTTAAGGAAGAGGGAATCGATTTGACGCTGGTCAACGGAGGCGGAGCCGACAAGGTCATGACGGCCCTGGTATCCGGCGAGGCGGATATCGGGTTTATGGGTTCTGAGGCCAGTATCTACACTTACGCCAACGGGGCGGAGGATTACGCCGTCAATTTCGCCCAGCTGACCCAGCGGGCCGGCAATTTTCTGGTAGGCCGGGAGCCGGACGACAGGTTCTCCTGGGATAAGCTGATCGGGAAGAAGGTTCTGGGCGGCCGTGCCGGAGGTATGCCGGAAATGGTCTTTGAGTTTATCTTAAAGAAGAACGGCATCGATCCCAAGGCGGATCTGTCCATCGACCAGAGCATCAATTTCGGCCTGACAGCCGCCGCATTCACCAACAGCGATGCTGATTATACCGTAGAATTCGAACCCTTTGCCACCGGTCTGGAGCTGGAGGGCGACGGTTATGTGGTCGCTTCTCTGGGAACGGATTCCGGATATGTGCCTTACACGGCCTACAGTGCAAAGAAAACCTATATTGAAAAGAATCCGGAACTGATCCAGCATTTTACCAATGCCATTCAGAAAGGCCTGGATTATGTGAATTCTCATACGGCGGAGGAGATTGCCGAGACCATCCATCCTCAGTTTGAGGAGACGCCTGTGGAGAATATCACCATCATTGTGGACCGGTACAAGGCCCAGGACACCTGGAAAGGCGATACTGTCTTTGAACAGTCCAGTTTTGACCTGCTTCAGAACATCCTGGAAGAGGCCGGAGAGCTCCCGGAGCGGGTTCCCTATGAGGAACTGGTAACGACCCAGTACTCGGAAGCGGCAAAGCAGCAGTAAATCGGCAGTAAATGACAGGGAAACAATGGATAAAATGCAGTAAATGAAAAGGATACCTGCCTTCGGATGTCCGTTTCAAACGGACATTTGTCTGCAAGTATCCTTTTTAGTACATGGAATATGCTTGACAGATAACGCGTTAAAATGTTAAAATATTTTGTGTGGCAAAGAAGCCTTGTACACAAAAAACATTCTTTGCCTTTTTTCTTTTCATTGCAAATACCATAGAGAGAGGAGAGAGTTTTATGAGAAAGAAAGCAGCAAAAGTGGCAGCTCTTGCGCTGGCGGCTGCCATGGTACTGAGTGCCTGCGGCGGCGGTTCCAGCAGCAGCGGCGGTAACGGGGGGGCATCCGGAGGCGCCGCAAGCGGAAGTGAAAACGCAGGTTCCGGCGATAACGCTTCCTCCAGCGGTGTGGGAGAGGCGTCCCACGCCATTACGGATCTGGTTACGTATGAGTCTCAGAACAACGAGCAGGAAGGTTTCCTGATGCAGAACACGGAGAAATCCGCGGATCTGAACGTTCTGTGTAATGTCTATTCACCCCTTCTGGAAGTGAACAACAAGGGCCAGCTGGTACCGGCGGTAGCCACTGAATGGGGCACCGAGGACGGCGGTCTGACCTGGACCTTCAAGCTTCGTGACGATGTGAAGTGGGTGGACTATAACGGCAATGTTATGGCCGATTGTACCGCCCAGGACTGGATCACCGGTCTTGAGTGGGTTATGAACTTCCATAAGAACGGTTCCAACAATACGTCCATGCCCAGCGCTCTGATCGCCGGCGCGGATGATTATCTTCAGTATACCAAGGAGCTGAGCCCGGAAGAGGCTATGTCTATGGATAATACCAAGTTCCTTGAGATGGTAGGCATTGAGGCTCCCGATGATTATACGCTGATCTATCACTGTACCCAGAACGCTCCGTATTTTGATACGGTCTGCACTTCCGCCTGTCTGTATCCCCTGTCTCAGGCTCTTGTCGATACCCTGGGTGTGGAGAACATGGTTGGTATGACCAACGAGCAGATGTGGTGCAACGGCGCTTACATTGAGAAAGAGTACATCAACAGCAACTCCAAGACACTGGTTCCCAATCCGGAGTACTGGGACAAGGATGCCCTGCGGTTTGATTCCGTTACCATCCGTATTACCGACGCCACTCAGGCTTATCAGCTGTTTGAGAACGGCGAGATCGACCATGTGTCCCTGGATGAGTCAACGCTGAGAGCTATCTATGACAACGAGGGTCATCAGTATCACAACAACCTGGCTGAGATGCGTCCCAGAAAGTATTCCTATCAGCTGCATCTGAATTACAGCAAGAACAATGAGGACGGCACTCCCGATGACAACTGGAACAAAGCGGTTGCCAACGAGGCCTTCCGTCTGGCCTGGTACTATGGTCTGGATCTGACAGACTACTGGGCAAGATACAACTTCATTTACCCGCTTCACTGCGAGAATCTGGCTTACACCATGAAGGGACTGCTGTACTTCTCCGACGGAACCGACTATGCGGACAAGGTTGTGGAGAAGCTGGGCGTTCCTGAGTCCGACGGCGCGACTCCCAGAAGACTGAATAAAGAACTGTTTGAGAAATACAAAGCGCAGGCTATGGAAGAGCTGGCAGCCGAGGGCGTTACCTTCCCGGTGGAAGCCGACGCTTATATCGCGGCCAACAGCCAGACGGCTCTGGATACCTACAATGTGCTGAAGCAGATCTTCTCTGAGAGTCTGGGAGATGATTTTGTAACCCTGAATATCGGAACTTACGTATCCAGCCTGTCTCAGGAGGTTATCGTTCCCCGCAAGCAGTCCTTCCAGATCAACGGCTGGGGCGCTGACTACGGTGATCCCGCTAACTTCGTAGATCAGGAGCGCTACGGCTATGACGGCGCTTACTACGCTAAGAACTACTCCAACATCAACGATGCCACCGATGAGGATCTGATTGCTACCTACAAGGAGTTCTCCGAGATGGCGGAGAAGGCCGGAGAGATCTGTGACGATATGGACGCCCGCTATGACGCCTATGTGGACGCTGAGGTCTTCATGCTGCAGCATGCCCTGGTTATCCCCTGCTACTACGATGTAAGCTGGGAGCTGACCAAGATCAACGACTATACCAAGATGTACGCTATGTACGGTGCCCAGAACTATACATATAAGAACTGGGAGACTTCTGTAGACGCCTATACTACAGAACAGTATGACGCATTCAAGGCGGCTGCCGGAGAGTAATTCATGGCAAAATATACAGTAAAGCGGCTTCTTCAGTCGCTGATTACTGTGCTGGTCATCGCAACGATCGTTTTTCTGCTGATGCGGATGCTTCCCACCGATTACTACTTTACAGAGGATCAGGTGATGAAGCTGACGGAGGAGCAGAAGAACGATCAGTTGATGGCGGCCGGCATGCTGGATCCCATCGGGGAACAGCTGCTCCGTTTTTATGGGCAGATTATCCGGCTGGATTTCGGTACCTCCCGGAGAATTCAAAACGGTCAGCCAGTTGTTGCCGTGATCGGATCCAAATTTACGGTATCTATGCGGATGGGCCTGATTTCCATGGCTTTCTCCCTGGTACTGGGCGTGGCCTTGGGTATCCTTCAGACAAGAAATAAGGATCACCTGCTGGATCATGTGGGGGCCGGTTACACTATCCTGGTGAACGCGGTGCCGTCCCTGGTGTCCTATTCTCTGGTGCTGGTAGTGGGCTCCAAGGTGTTCGGCCTGCCGTCCCTGTACTCCACCAGAAATGTTGGAGAGTCCAGCATCCTTCCCATTATATGTATTTCGCTGTCCTCCGTGGCTTATTATGCCCTGTGGACCAGGCGTTACATGGTGGACGAGCTGAATAAGGATTACATTAAGCTGGCCAGAATCAAGGGCATGGCCACCAAGGATATTATGGTGAAGCATGTGCTGAAGAACGCCTTTGTGCCGCTGATTCAGTACATTCCTACCTCTTTGCTTCTGACCATATCCGGTTCTCTTCTGGCGGAGCGGTTCTTCTCGGTTCCCGGCATGGGTCCCCTGCTGACCGACGCCATCACCCGGTATGACTTAAATGTGGTACAGACCCTGGTTATCCTCTATGCGTCCCTGGGTATCATCGGCGTATTTCTGGGTGATGTGGCTATGATGATCCTTGACCCGAGGATCAAACTTGTGGACAAAGGAGGTACCAGATAATGAGCAAATCACAGGACGAACTGTTTCGCGTGGTGGAGTACTCCGCCGAGGCGGCGGAGCGGATCGGGTATTCCGATTACTCCTACTGGAAATCTGTTTTTCAGAATTTCCTGAAGAAAAAATCAGCTGTTGCCATGACGTGCGTTTTCTTTGGACTGGTGATTTTTTCCTTTGTCGCTCTGATGATCGGAAAGTATGATTATCAGCATTTGGTATCTGAAAGCTCCCTGGCCTTTACGACTCCCAACGGCGAGTTTTGGTTTGGAACCGACAACCTGGGCCGTGACTACTGGTGCCAGGTATGGTATGCCGCTCAGGTGTCCATTAAGCTGGCCCTGATTGTGGCGGCCGGAGAGTGTATCCTGGGCGTTACCATCGGATGTATATGGGGTTATGTCCGCAGCCTGGACCGTATCCTGACTGAGGTTTACAATGTAATCAACAATATCCCCATGATTATTTACATGACATTGATCGCACTTGTGGTCGGCCAGAGCTTCCGAAATATGGCTGTTTCCATGATCTGCATCGGCTGGCTTACCATGGCCCGAAACGTCAGGAACCTGGTGTTAATGTACCGGGACCGTGAGTATAACCTGGCGTCCCGCTGCCTGGGTACTCCGGTGTGGAGAGTGCTGGTCAAGAACATTTTCCCGTATTTGATCAGCGTTGTGATTCTGCGTCTGGCCCTGTCCATTCCGCAGACCATCGCGCTGGAGTCCACCTTGTCCTATCTGGGGCTGGGCCTGGACATCAATACCCCGTCCCTGGGCATTCTTCTTAGAAACGCCCGGAACTATTTCCTGAATTATCCGTACCTGTTGCTGTTCCCGGCAGTGATCGTGTCTATGATTACCGTTACCTTCTATCTGGTAGGCAACGCGTTCTCTGACGCGGCGGATCCTAGAAACCACGTATAAGGATTGGAGGACACGAAACATGGCAAAAGAACCTATCTTATCTGCTAAAGACGTGGAAATCCAGTTTAGCTTACGGGGCAGGATGCTGACGGCCATCCGGAAATGCTCCCTGGATCTGTACGAAGGTGAAACCCTGGCAATCGTAGGCGAGTCCGGTTCCGGCAAATCCGTATTTACCAAATCCTTCCTGGGCATGTTGGATGCCAACGGAAAGATCATCGGCGGAACCATCGAATATGACGGCAAGGATCTGGCCAAGTATTCCACGGAGAAAGAGTGGATGACCATCCGCGGCAAGAAGATTTCCATGGTCATGCAGGATCCTATGACTTCTCTGAACCCACTGAAGAAGGTAGGAAAGCAGATCGAAGAAAGTATTTCATTGAATCAGGGC
>CANQBN010000079.1 GCA_947588855.1 uncultured Lachnospiraceae bacterium | reverse complement strand
CATCATCCGGAACTACGAAGCTCTCGTAGCCCTCCTGGTTCGCCAGGCTCTTCAGGGCGCCTCTCGCCTTGTCGGTGGTGGCATAGATTCTCTTGTTGGCCTCTTCCCTGCCGTATTTTTCAATCAGCATCTCCTTGAACACACGGAACGCAATGGCCGGCTCGGTGGTGGTGCCGGATTTGGAGATAATATTGATGGAGAAGTCCTTTCCCTTCAACACATCCTGCAGATCTTTAATATACTTGCTGCTGATGCTGTTGCCTACAAAATAAATCTCCGGAGTCTTCCGGTCCGCCTTGTCCAGCACGTTATAAAAGCTGTGAGTCAGAAATTCGATTGCCGCCCGTGCCCCCAGGTAGGAACCGCCGATACCGATGACCAGAAGCACATCGGAATCGCTCTGAATCTTGGCAGCCGCTTTCTTAATACGGGCAAACTCTTCCTTATCATAATCTACCGGAAGATCGATCCAGCCTACATAGTCGTTGCCGGCCCCGGACTTGGATACCAAAACATCCTTCGCGCACATCACGGAAGCTTTGATATTCTGAATCTCTTCCGCTGAAATAAATCCGGCCGTTTTCGAATAATCAAACGTTACGTCTCTTCCCATAATCCTGCACACTCCTTTATCATATTGTTAACAGTATTCGGCTCTTCGAAAATTTACATAATTTCGTTCACCGGCTAATCACAGTATACCACAAACAAATCTGTTTTGCGATAATTATATGTAAAAATTTGGCGGTTCACCATGCGCCCTATGCCAGATATTGTTTCAATATCTGACCTACCAGTTCCAGTTCATCCGGCGACAGCTCCTTGAGCCAGTCTCCGTCGGATCTGCCCTTTTCCCGGCTAGCCGCGATCTGTTCGAGTCCTTTTTTCAACGACTCCTGATCGCCGCTGTCTTTCTCGGACGCCGACAGCAAAACCGGTTCTTTCTGCTGTCCTTTTTTGGTCCATCGGCCATTCTTCCTGACAGAGTGTCCGGAAGCAGGAACGCCGTCCGAATCCTCCTGGTTTCGTTCCGCCTCCACCGGCTCCGCGCGGTCATTTCTGGCAATACTCCGGATTCCGCTCCTCTTAACTGCGTCTTTTCTGTTTTCAGCGGATACATTTTCCCGGGAAACGGCCCTGGGACCTTCTTCTGCCGCCGCCGTCTCTCTGGCCAGGCGATTAAACATGGAATTCTCCAGATAATCCTGCATAGCCGCCAGAAGCTGCGTCCTTTTCTCCTGCAGGTTCACGCCGCAGTCCAGAAAAAGCGTCAGAAGACCGGTCAGAATTCCAATCGTTCCATAAAGCACAATATAATAATTGTCACAGCGGTACCAGTAAGCACCAAAGGCCGCCAGGCCGCCCAGCAAAAAACACAGAACCGTCATCTGACTTGACAGATTGCCCCAGCCGCTGAGACTTAAGCCTAAAAAACGATATGAGGCAAGCTGTTTTTCCAGGTAAACCTGAGTGTTATTAATCCCCTGATTCAGACGGTATGTATTTTCCGTCTTTTGCTTAAACTCCCGCAAAAAACGGTTTTTCGTCAGCGTCATATTATCTGTTTCTTTCATTAATCTTCGGTAGAGACTGCGGGCCGTCAATCTGCTGAGCAGACCAAGAACACATACGGCCGCCAGTGCATACAATGCTTTTCCGGACTCCAGAACTTCCAGCATCATTGCAAAAACTCCCCTTTCTTTACTAAAAAATAATCTTCGGCCATGTCCTTTCATGCCGCCTGACGCGCGCTTACGGCCGCATGACTGCATGTCCCTTCAACGAGTTTTATTATAATGGGAGTTTTTCAATTTGGGAAGTTGAGAACGCCTAGAATCGTTCGTCAAATTCCGGCAGGAAACGATTCTCAAGTTAAGAGAAAAAATGAACAGCCCCTGTCCGTATTATAATGTCTTTATCATATCCAGCAGAAGATTTACGCTGTGCTTGATGGCCCTATCCTCAAACTCTTCATAGTCCATCTCCGCGCTGTCATCTGCCTTGTCGGAAATGGCGCGGATAATCAAAAACGGCACGCCGTTCAGATAAGCTGCCTGAGCGACAGCGGCACCCTCCATCTCGGTGCAGTGTCCCTGAAATGTCTCAAGAAGCCAGGCTTTCTTGGTCTTGTCGGAAATAAACTGATCTCCACTGACGATCCGTCCAATATGGACACCGATCTCCGGATTCACCCGTTCACAGCTGTCTTTCGCTGCCTGAATCATGGCCTCGTCTCCCGGAAACACAGACACATCCGTCTGGGGGATCACCCCTACCGGATACCCGAACCCGGTAGCGTCCATATCATGCTGCAGCGCATCCCTGGACAAGACAATATCGCCGATATTGATCTCCGCCCGCAGCGAGCCGGCAATACCGGTATTGATGACTTCATTGACCCGATAGCAGTCTGCCAATATCTGACAACAGATTGCCGCGTTCACCTTTCCGATTCCCGAACGGACCACCACCACGTCTTTTCCGTATATTTTCCCTCTGTAAAAATCCATTCCGGCTATCGAACGAATCTCCACCCCGCTCATAGCCTCTTTAAGCGCTGCCACTTCCTGGCTCATGGCGCCGATAATTCCCAGCATAGTCTGTATCCTCCTGATTTTTATTGTCTGCATTCCAGTGGTTCTTTCCGCTGTTATCTGCCCTTATGAAGCTCTTCCAGTTTCTCTGCCAAGGCGGCAAACTGCTTCAACGTCAGCTCCTCTCCGCGTACAGTCGCCGTCAGTCCCAGGTTCTCTATCGCCGATGAAATCTCTTCCCTGGAAAAAGGAAGCTCCGCGGCGTTGCTCAGGCTGTTCTGCAGCGTCTTTCTCCGTTGGTTAAAGGATGCCCGAATCAGCTGAAACATCAGCTTCGGATCCGACACGCGTACCGGCGGCATCTGCCGCCTGGTCAGACGGATCACCGCCGAACCCACGTTAGGCCGCGGCATAAAGCAGTTGGGCGGCACATTGGCCACGATATACGGCTCCGCGTAATACTGCACTGCCAAAGACAGCGCCCCATAATCCTTGCTTCCCGGCCCGGTCTGCATCCGATCCGCTACTTCCTTCTGAACCATGACAGTGATATTGTCCACCGGCGCTCCGCCTTCCAGCAGATTCATGATAATCGGCGTAGTGATGTAATAGGGAAGATTGGCAACCACTTTCATGGGCCGCCCGCCGTTATATGTCTCTGCCAGCGCGCGGATATTCGTCTTCAGAATATCCTCATGGAGAACAGTCACATTGTCATAATCAGCCAGCGTTTCTTTCAGAATCGGTATCAGCTTGGCGTCAATTTCCACGGCTGTCACATGCCCGGCGCTCTCCGCCAGATACTGGGTCATAGTTCCGATTCCGGGACCAATCTCCAGAACACAGTCATTCTTCGTTATTCCTGCCGCGCGGATAATCTTATCCAGGACATGGGTATCTATCAGAAAATTCTGGCCGTATTTTTTCTGAAACGTAAAATTATATTTCTGTAAGATTTCTATGGTATTCTTAGGAGTTCCCAGTGTGGGCATGTCATTCCTTCTTTCCTGCAAATCTGCGTTACTTTTCCGCCTCTGCTGTTACCGCTATGCTGCCCGCTCACAATCAGCCCGTTAACACGCCGACGTCCGTCCTGATTCTGTCCCTGTCACAGCTGGTACATCCGCCTGGCATTTTCTTCAGTAATCCGAATCACCTCTTCCTCCGCGATTCCTTTAATCTCGCTGACAGCCTTCACCACGTAAGGCAGATTCAGGGAAGAATTCCGTTTGCCGCGGAAAGGCACCGGAGCCAGATAAGGGCTGTCCGTCTCAAGCACAAGCCTGTCCACAGGCATATACTCTACCACTTCCTTCAGTTTCCGGGAATTTTTGAACGTCAGCACGCCCCCAATCCCCAGATAAAACCCCAGGTTCAGGTATTCTCTGGCCATCTCTACGCCATAGGAAAAGCAGTGAATCACGCCGCCCAGGTCGGCAGCCTTTTCTTCTTTTATAATATCCAGCGTATCCTTAGCGGCATCGCGGCTGTGAACCACAACAGGCAGGTTCACTTTCCGCGCCAACTGAAGCTGTCTTCGAAACCAATGCTTCTGAATCTCCCGCTCCGGCTCATCCCAGTAATAATCCAGGCCGATCTCGCCTACTGCCAGTACCTTCGGCCGGACGCACTGTTCTTCAAGCCAGTTCATCCGCTCCTCATTCAGCTCTGCCGAATCGCTGGGATGAACTCCTACGGCAGCATAGATAAACGGATACCGTTCTGCCAGAGCCAGGGTGGATTTTGTAGACTCAATGTTCGCGCCGATATTCACTACCGTACCGATTCCTGCTGCCGGCAGACTCTCCAGAAGCTCTTCCCTGTCCGCATCAAAGGCCTCGTCATCATAATGAGCGTGAGTTTCAAATATCATGTTGTTCTCCTCCGGCCGTATAAATACTTCACTTTCATGAATTATAGCCCATTTTTGACCTTGTGTAAACCAGTTCCTTCTGCACAAAGCTTTTAGCCGGCGCTATCTCTGCCGGCTCACAATTACAAAAAACGCCCAAGCAGACTTCAGCCGAATTCGCTCGGTAACGTCTCTCAGGCGTTTTCATACAGTTAATCTCCTTATCCAAACAGCGCTATGCGGATAAGATACAATACAAGAATATGTGCCGGATAAAAAGCGTAAAACAGATATTTATTCCACCGCCGGCCCTTTTCTCCATTGTACATGGCGATGGGAATCATCGCTAACATCTCCGTCAGATACTCATATGCAATCGATGCTTCATAGGTCATACCCAAGACTCCCACAGCTATCCTGGGACCTGTAGGCAGGCTTCGAATCACATACAGCAGCACAATCAGGAATACCCCATAAGCGTCATAGTCTGTCTTGAGTACCCAGGCCGCAAAGCAGCAGGCCAGAAATGCCAAGGCCTGTTTCCAGAAGCATCCCTCATACCGACGCCAAAGCCACAGGGCAATCAGCCCGATAAACAGCGTAAAAAATACATTCTGGGCACCTGCGTCGCACCAGGACTGACCAAACGCCAGATCAAAAGGTATTTCTGAAATCAGTCCGAATACCAGCAGCCTGGTCCCATACTTTTTCACATTGCTGGTGTGTAAAAAGCCTTCCACCAGAAGAAAACAGTAGATGGGGAAAGCAAGCCGGCCAATCATCCGCAAAGCGACATCAAAATACCACCATGCCCAGACCGTTTCATAAGATATATTAAGAATTCCGGCATTGTAACCTTCAATAATTCCTACTTCAATCACCGCCGCGCCGATATGATCAATCAGCATGGTGATCAAAGCAATCATCTTCAGGGCACTGGCGCTTAAAATCTGATATCTGGGCCGAACCGGCTGTACACTTTGCATTTCCATATTCAAAATTCCTCTATCAATACATGCTTATCCGATCAGCAGATCTCCGCTCCCGACGGCATGTCTTTTTCAGGCGTCATAAGAGCCAGATTGCCTTCCGCATCCTCTGCGCACAGAAGCATACCCTGGGACTCCAGGCCGGCCATCTTCCTGGGAGCCAGATTCATCAGAACCATGACCTTCTTGCCAACCATCTGCTCCGGCGAATAATTCGATTTAATGCCGCTTAAGATCTGGCGGACTTCGTTTCCGATCTTCACCTGGCTGCAAAGAAGTTTCTTGGATTTCTTCACTTCCTCACAGGCAATAATCTCGCCTACCGCAAACTGCAGCTTGGCAAAATCGTCGTAGGTAATCTCCGGCTTCATTTCTATCTCCAGCGCACTCGTCCCAGAGGCCTGCCCGGCCGCAGAATCAGATTTTTCTGCCGCTGCTGCGGAATCAGGTTTTCCTGCCGCCGCTGCGGAATCTGCCTCTCCAGCTGCCCCATCCTTGCTTTCAGAGGCAGCCTCACCGGCGCTTTCTGCCGCGTTCTCCGCCTCGGAAGTTCCGTACATGGCCTCCACCTTCTTAAGCACTTCTTTCAGATCAAGCCGCGCAAACAGAATCTCCGGCTTCTCCGTCACCCGGCCGCCGTCCGGATACAGGCCAAATTCATTCATGGCCGCCAGATCTCTCTTCTCTGTACACAGCTGAGCCAGAATCTTCTGGGAAGTCTCCGGCATAAACGGCTCCACAAGGGAAGCGCCGATGGTAATCGCTTCAGTCAGATTATAAAGCACTTCTGCCAGCCTGTCCTTCTTCGCCTCATCCTTGGCCAAAGCCCAGGGAGTCGTCTCGTCGATATATTTGTTGCTGCGGCGGAAGATACCGAAAATCTCCGTAATGGCGTCGGCCACACGAAGCTGTTCCATCTTCTCGTCCACTTTTTTAACAGCCTCCAGAACCGTAGCCTTCAGATCCGCATCTACGTCTTCTGCCGCGCCGGTTCTTCTTACCACGCCGCCGAAATACTTGTTACTCATGGAAATCGTCCGGTTTACCAGGTTGCCCAGGATATTCGCCAGATCAGAGTTGACGCGCTCTACCATCAGTTCCCAGGAGATAACGCCGTCATTATCGAAGGGCATCTCATGAAGCACAAAATACCGCACTGCGTCCACGCCGAAGAAATCCACCAGGGTATCTGCATAAAGCACATTTCCTTTGGACTTGCTCATCTTCCCGTCGCCCTGCAGCAGCCAGGGATGTCCAAATACCTGTTTAGGAAGGGGTACATTCAGCGCCATCAGGAAAATCGGCCAGTATATGGTATGGAAGCGAATAATATCCTTTCCAATCAGATGCAGATCTGCCGGCCAATACTTTTTAAACCGCTCCGTGCTGTCGCCATCGCAGTCATAACCGATTCCCGTAATATAGTTGGTCAAAGCATCCAGCCATACATAGGTCACATGCTTGGGATCAAAAGTCACCGGTATCCCCCATGTAAAAGAGGTTCTGGACACGCACAGATCCTGAAGTCCCGGCAGCAGGAAATTATTCATCATCTCATTCTTGCGGGATACAGGCTGAATAAACTCCGGATGGCTGTTGATATGCTCAATCAGCCTGTCCGCATATTTGCTCATCTTAAAGAAATAGGCTTCCTCCCTGGCGGGCTTTACTTCCCGGCCGCAGTCAGGACATTTGCCGTCTACCAGCTGGGATTCTGTCCAGAAAGACTCGCAGGGCGTACAGTAAAGGCCTTCATAATATCCCTTATAGATATCACCCTGGTCATAAAGCTTTTTGAAAATTTTCTGTACCTGAGTTTCATGATCCTTGTCAGTCGTGCGAATGAATTTATCATAAGAAGTATTCATCAAATCCCAGATCGTCTTGATCTGGCCGGCCACTCCATCCACAAATTCCTTCGGTGTTACTCCCGCATCCTGGGCTTTCTGCTCAATCTTCTGACCATGTTCATCCGTTCCGGTCTGGAAAAATACATCATATCCCTGGGCTCTCTTATATCGCGCAATGCTGTCTGCCAGCACGATCTCGTAAGTATTGCCGATATGCGGCTTGCCGGAAGTATAGGCAATGGCTGTTGTAATATAGTAAGGCTTCTTGCAATCCCTGCACATTGTTGCATTCCTCCTGTCTTGGCTATTCTAACTATTTATATAAGTGTACCTTTTCAAGCCTTTTTCGTCAATAATAATCTTGAAATTATCCGGACACGGACAGTCTGCGCAGAACGAATTTATTATATTACAGGCCGGTTCTCAGTTGTAAAAAATGAAAATATAATTTATAGTATAAGAACGGAGGAATTGAGCAATGAATATGAATAAAAAAAGCCCCGGTTGGCAAACAGCAATTTTACTTTCCAGAATGCTTGCGCTGTCTCTCGTCCTGCTGCTTATTCTGCAGACGGTGACCGGCTGCTCACTTCCCGCAAAAACACAGTCATCAGCCGAATTAACGTCTGATGCCTCCACCCCACAGGAAGATTACGAGATTTATCACAAAGATGATCTGCAGACCCGGAAAAAGTTTGAAGAACTGTGCCGGCAATTCATGATCGACCAGCTTTCTGATTCATTCCTCAATCTCCATTACACGCTTCTTGATCCTGAAGCATACGGCATTACAAACTACGAAAAAACATTTGGCAGCTTTAATCTGGAAGACATCCTGCGTGCCCGCCAGAAACAAAAAGCCTTCCAAACTTCCTTTGAATCGCTTAATCCGGAACTTCTGGACAAAAACCAGCAGCTGACGTACCGAATTCTTATGGCTGCATTTAAAGCAGAAGAGGCAGGAGATGGTCTGGAATTATATTCACAGCCCCTGGCTCCTGCCACCGGTATTCAGGCGCAGCTGCCCATTCTCCTCGGCGAATTCACTTTTCACGACCGTCAGGATATCGATGATTATTTGATCCTTTTAAGCAATATCGATGAATTCTACCAGCAGATCCTGGATTTCGAAAAAGAGAAATCCAATGCCGGGCTCTTCATGTCCGACGACTGCGCTGAACAAATCACTGAAGAATGTTCCGGGTATCTGCTTCCGGCCGACCATAATTTTATGACCTCTTCCTTCAATCAGCGCATCGATTCCATGGACGGCCTGTCCGATCAGGAGAAAGAGAATTATAAGGCCAGGAATCAATCCATCGTATCAGAAAGTTTCATACCTGCCTATGAGCATTTAACCAATGGGCTGAATGAACTGAAGGGCACCTGCACCAACGAGCAGGGACTCTGTTATTACCCGGATGGAAAAGACTACTATGAATATCTGGTTCGCTCTTCCATCGGCACCACATATGAAACGATGGAAGAGCTGCGGGACGCCATTGCCGAACAGATTAACGATGATCTGCTTGCCATGTCCCAAATTCTTAAGGAATTTCCGGACACGGCGGAACAACTGACGGAACAGCCATTTTCTCCGATGGAGCCCGGCGAGATTCTGGAAAACCTGAAAAATCTGATCGGCAGGGATTTTCCCGAGATACCAGAATGTCGTTATACCACAAAATATGTCCCCGAAGAGCTGTCTTCCGCCCTGGGTCCGGCATTTTTCCTTGTTCCGCCCATTGACGATTATGATGAATGCATCATCTACATAAATCCTGCCAGCACGTCAGACTCACAGCCCCTGTATACCACGCTGGCCCACGAAGGCATCCCCGGGCATATGTATCAGAATGTATATTTTCTCTCACAATGCACCAACAACCTGCGTAAAATCCTGTCTTTTACCAGCTACAGCGAAGGATGGGCCACTTATGTGGAATACTACGCCTACACGGCCGGCTGCGAGTTGTCCCCGGAATTAGGGCAGCTGCTGGCCCATAACGCCTCCGCCAGTCTGGGGCTCCACGCCCTGATCGATATCAATATCAATTATTTTGGCTGGACCCGACAGCAGGTGAAAGAATTTCTTGAACCGTATTTCGACTTCAGCCAGGAAGAAAGCGATGACCTGCTCAGTGCCATCTATAACACCATGTTGTATTCTCCGGTCAACTACCTGAACTATTATGTAGGATATCTGGAAATCATTAAAATGAAAAACCAGGCGCAGGAAACTCTGGGAAACCGTTTCAATCTGAAAGAGTTTCATAAATTTTTACTGGATGTCGGTCCCGCGCCCTTCACTGTCATCAACGAAGAGTTTCATTCATGGCTGACAGCCTGCCAATCAGCGTAATAACAGAGAAAAAGGAGCCGTTGCCAATGGCTGCAGCTCCTTTCTCTCTCATATTCTCTCTGAATTTTTATTCACTTATAGTTCCTCGTCACTGTTGTCAGACACATTCACATACTCTGACACATATTCCAGATACTCGTCGTCTCCCTGAACAATGTGCTCGCTCTCGTAATTGGCGCCGTTAACCAGCAGTTTCAGCTTGTCCAGCTCGAAATTCTCAATAAACGTATTGCCTATAGCTTCCAGCATCAATGTCTCGCCGGCAGTTCCGGATGATGGAACCTGGGACAGATCCAATGTGCCAATTCTCTCTCCGTCTACGGCTCCATCCAGAGCGCCGGGGCCCCGCGGAATATCTCCCTCAACATTAAATGAAAGAATCTCAGTTCCTTCTTCCAGCACGCCGAATCCGATCAGCTTGTCCAAAAGCACCTGTTCATTCATCTCCGACGCATATGTCTGCACTCTTTCCAGCTTTGTGGCATCTTCATTGCCCCGAAAAACAAACATCATCTCTATCGCCGGCGTCGTAGGATCCGGCCTCCGCTCTCCCGCAGCAGTCGGCGCCTCTGTCTCAGGATCAATCTGCACTTTCGGCCTGCTCGCATCATCCACGACAGTGGGAGAACAGGCCGACAACATCCCCGCCATGAGAGAAACAGATAATAACAGCATTATTTTTTTCATTACCAGAAACCTCCTTATTGCATATCTGAAACGTACTTATAGATTATACATGATTTCATTTTTTATGGCAACCATTTTTATCCTTATAGTTTTCTTAACAATCACATACAATTTGCTAAAAAAATACTGACGATGATGCCTGCCGCAGTCGCCAGCAGGGCTCCCGGCAGCGTATAACGGGTCTTTTTCACTCCTGCTTTCATAAAATAAATACTCATGGTATAGAACACGGTCTCCGTACAGCTGAGCATAATGGAAACCGCCAGTCCCAATCCGGAATCCGGTCCGTACTCTCTGAAAATATCCAGCGCAAGACTCACAGCCGCACTGGAAGAAAACAACTTTACCAGTGCCGCCGGAAGAAGCTGGGAAGGTATTCCCACAGCGCTCGTCAACCCGCTCAACATATTCTCAAGATACTCAAGGAATCCAGACGACCGGAGAATACCGACTCCCAACATGAGTCCCATCAGCGTAGGCATGATTCCGGCCGCCGTTCTCGCTCCCTCTTTAGCGCCTTCCACGAAGTCATCATAAACAGGCCTCTTCATCAACAGACCAAAAACTACAACAAAAAAAATCACAAAAGGCACCATACAATCAGAAAGAAACAGAATTAACCTCACAGTTTGTCAGCGCCTCCCCGATCCATCAGCTTACAAAATATTACTGCCACAGCTGTACTCACGGCTGTGGCCGCAATGGACGGGCCCACAATGACCGCGGGCAGTCTGCTGCCATATTGTGCCCGATACGCGATCATATTAATCGGAATCAACTGAAGAGAGGAAATATTGATAATCAGAAACGTACACATTTCCCGGCTGGCAATTTCTGCCCCCAGATGCTTTTCTTCCTTCAGCTTTTTCAGCTCTTCCATCGCTTTCAGACCGGCTGGCGTCGCCGCTCCGCCCAGGCCCAGAATATTGGCGATCATATTCACCGCCATAAAACGGCCTGCCGGATGATCCCGGGGAATCCCCGGAAAAAGGAACCGCAGCACGGGAACCATCTTCGACGACAAGTACTCAATAAGGCCGGACCGCTCACCTATCTTCAGGATTCCGGTCCAGAGGGACATAACGCCCAACATAGTCATGCAAAGTTCAATGGTTTCTCTGGCAGATTCAAAAGTCCCCTGTGCCGTTGCCGCCATATTTCCATGGAAGGCAGCCCAGAGAATTCCTCCCACAACCATGAACGCCCACAGATAATTCAGCATCTTACACCTGAATCCGGTTCTCGGTATTATTTCATTTATACGGGATATGTATTCCGATTATTCCTGTACTGGCAGTTACTTTGGGCAATGAGCGGCCTCTCTTATTCTTTCCATGGCAGCTTTACGTCCGGGATTTCAAGCCTCATCACATCCTGGAGATCGTAAGTGATACCGTTCTCATCCAATTCCTTCAGAAACGCATTGACAAACAGCGGATCGGCGAAGGGCTGAGTAAAATCGAGGGTAAATTTGCCGTTTACCGCAGATATCTCAATCAGAACCGATTCGCCTGTGCAGCACGTCCATAACCTGAAATCACGGATATATTTTTCCGCTTCCCGATAATTCGCTTTTCCTACATAACTCACTGTGGCCGTAATGAGGTTATTTGTCATTTCATCGATCATTTCCGCGGCAGCAATCCGCTCCTGATCCGACGGTCTGGACAGAATCATCTGAGTGATTCCATTCTGGCTTGCCAGGCCCGCCAGCACTGTCTCCTCCAGTGTCTGGGCAAAGATCATCCCCCGGTAAGCGGTCGCCTGCCGGTCCAAAGGCCATGCCCACATCTTCTCCTTGTATTCCAGAAACGCGCCTCCCACAAGGTTCTGGTGCGCAAGGGGCGCTTTCAGGGCAGGCCGCTGATTGACCGCTGTGGTGATGCGAATCGCATCCGGATTCTCCGGGAACAGGCGATGAATCGCCCGGCTCAGAAAGAGAGCAACCATGGTTGCCGGGCTGCCGTCATTTTCCACATTGAACCGCATAAACTCGTTCTCTGAGATGGCAATGCTGTAAACGGTCGGCTGATGGTCTTCTTCCAGTCCCGCTGCTTTTACAAGATTCACAGCTTTTGACATCTGCTGCCCCGCGGAAGCAGGCAGATCCGTCACCTGAAGCACGGGATCTCTCCATTCTTCTTCCGCAACCACATCACCAGCAAGCCGGATGCCTTCTTCCGCCAATTTCACGCCGTATCTCTCGGACACATAGTAGTACAGGAAGGTGCGGATTACCTCATAAGCTCCCGTTCCGTCTGTGATCGCATGGGAAATATCCATAATGATCCAATTGTCAAAATAGGAAAAGGAAACGAGATGATAATTGGAGTCGGCCGTATTCAGTTTTACTCCGGATAAAGAATGGGTAACTACTATCGGGCGTTCGTTCTGCGCCAGATAGTACTCTCCGTCTTTCTTCAGTTCCACGCAGAAATACGGATACCGGCTCATCGTTAGATCCACCGCATATCGCATGGAGTCCGCCTCAACCAAATCGCGCATGCGGATACGCATACGGATAACATTGCAATGTCCCCAGTTTGATGAATAAAGCGTACGCAATTCTGTGAAAAGTTTCTGATCCATTTTCTACACTCCTTATAGAAATAAACTATTGCATTTTTATTATTGTACCAAGCCTTTTTCTCATAAAAACAAACAGCCCATATGAAAAACATATTGCTCAAAATAAAAAGAACACTCTAAATTACTAATTCAAATATACTTCCAGTGCCGCGATTTTCAAATCACAACACACAATGATAGCATAGTCCAACAACGAATAAAGAGTAATATTTTGAATGTTATCGTTTCACATTTCCGATATCTTTATATCTCCCATCACTCTTCCTCTGTCTTCTCCAATATCAAATTCAACCATTTTTCATCCGCTCTCCCCGGCCGCACATCGCTCGTGACCCACATCTGCCGCATCCGAAGATTTGGTATATCCGAAAGAAATCTTTCAAAGGATTCTTCCGTGAAATCCGTGAAGTATCTGCCGTTTCGCATTCCGGCATACGTACCATATTTAAACGAAGTATAAATGATTCCATGCTTCCTTAACGCCCGTACCAT
>CANQBN010000078.1 GCA_947588855.1 uncultured Lachnospiraceae bacterium | reverse complement strand
TCCATATCCTCCAGAGAGAAGTCAACCCTGATTTTCTTTGACTGGATTTCTCCCTTGGAAAGTTGAACAACCGTCTCTATATTCCCCGTCCCGGGGAACATATCCACGCAGCACACCCGCTCCGCCCGATATCCGTACTCCATCAGCTTCTCCAAATCTCTTGCCAGGCTGGTGGGCTTGCAGCTGACGTAGACCATCCGCTCCGCCCGGATCTCGCTGCCGATCTGCTCCAGCGCTTTCGGATGAATGCCGTCCCGAGGCGGGTCCAGAATGATGATATCCGGCGCCGGCATGCCGGCGCCTGTATCTGTCTCCGGATTCACCGGATCGGTTCCCTTCGCCGGCCCGGCTTCTGTTCCGACCTGCGCCGCTTTCTCCGGCTGCACCATTTCTCTATCTCCCGCCCGACTCCACTCTCTCAGCACTTTCATCACATCTCCGGCGATGAACTCACAGTTAGTCAGGCCGTTCCGGGCGGCGTTCTCTCTGGCAGCTTCCACCGCTTCGCCTATGATCTCCACTCCGATCACCTTCTCCGCCACCGGAGCCAGCATCTGGGCGATAGTCCCCGTGCCGCTGTATAAGTCAAATACCACTTTTCCCTTCGTATCCCCCACATACTCTCTGGCGGTCTCATAGAGCACCTCCGCTCCCAGGGAATTGGTCTGGAAGAATGAAAACGGCGATATTTTAAATTTCAACCCCAGAAGTTCTTCATAAAAATAATCCTGTCCATAGAGAATCACCGTCTCATCACTCTGAATCACATCCGCCGGACTGTCGTTGCGGATATGAAGAATTCCGGCAAAGCTGCCTTTCAGGGACAGGCTCAGCAGCCGGTCGCGCCAGCCGGCCAGAAGCCGGCCTTCCTCTTCTCTGTCCGGCAGGATGCCCAACTGCTCTCCCAACTGCCCCGACGTCACCAGCGCCACCAGGATTTCTCCGGTCTTCACCGCACGGCGCACCAGAAGATGGCGAAGATAGCCCGTATGCTGCAGCTTCCGGTAGAAACCAATTCCCTCCGCTGCAAAATACTCCCTGGTGACCGCAAGAATCTCCGTGAAATCCGGATGGACAATCCTGCAGTGATCCACATTGACCACGTCGTGGAAGCTGCCTCTTTTGTGAAGTCCCAGGGTCAAAGGGCCTCCCTTCACTTCGTCCCCAAAGGAAAATTCCATCTTATTCCGATACTGCATGGGCAGCGGGCTCGGCTTCACGCCCTCGAAAATACGGCTGAACATGTCTGTCTCTGCCATGCCGGCGCCCTGACCGTCGATGACCGGCTGGAGAAGTTCTCTCACCTGCTGCTCCTTGATTTTCAGCTGTTCCTCATACGGAATGCTCTGATACACGCAGCCGCCGCAGATACCGAAGTGCGGACAGCAGTCCTCGGCCGTTTCCAGACATGATTTCTCTACTACGCGGAGAAGCCGCCCTTCACAGCGGCCGTTCCTCTTCTTGCTGACCACAAACTCCACGGTCTGGCCGGGCAGCCCGTTCTTCACCACTGCCGTCTCGCCATCTATCTCCACAATCCCTTTGTTGGGAAATGCCGTTCTCTTCACTTGTCCGATATATCTCTCACCCTTTTTCATATCCTGTCATTCCTATCCATGTATATGTTCATATCCCGCCAGCACACTTTCCGGCGCTCCTGTCAGCGCTCTCACCGGCAAAAAAGCATCTCAGCGTTATGCTTCATCCTTATCTTGCCGATACCTTCAAAATGTTCTGCATTTTCCCGACTCAGCAAAAATCTGTTCCTACGAATACAAATAAAGCGTCACTGGCGCTTTGTTTGTATACTGACGTAATAAAAAGCGTGCCTCAGTCTCTGAGGCACGCCCTCTGATACATTCTTATTCCGCAGCCGGTTCCGGAGTCTCCTCTTCTTCGAAGAAGTCGTCGTCGAAATCATCATCAAAATCATCTTCGAAATCGTCCAGATAATCCGGAGTCAGATAACGGTACACTGCATATGCGATACCGGCAACGGCAGCAACAGCGCCGATCACAGCCAGAATCAACAGAACCGTATTCAGCTTCTTGTCCATATCCTCTCTCTTGCTCAGCCACTCGTTCAGTTTGCTGGAGTTAATCATATCCTCCACACGACTCATGGCTTCTTTGCTCATCATGTCTAATTTATTCATCACAAGCACCCTCCTTTTTGTTTTCCCTGAATGAATCCTTCCATTGCCTTAATTATTATACCATCAATTCTTAAATATTGTCTATCCTATTTTGCGCAGAAATACAATTTTTATTTAAAATCTTGTAACAGTTTGGGTCCGGGAAACCTATTGGGATTTCGACTTTAAAAAAGACGCCAGAATTCGTCTGGTTCCCACAGAATCAAAATCCACTGTCACCTCGTAATCCCTGGGTCGTTCCTTCACGTCCGTGACAGTCCCCTCGCCGAACTTGATATGGTTGACACGGTCGCCTACATGAAATACCGCCGCGTCACTCTTATTCACTTCAAAGGCCTTGCCAAAATTCGGCCTGGAATCCGGCGCGAACCGGCTGGTCCCGGCCGGTCGGTTTCTTTTGGCGGTTCGCGGCGACAAACCCAGCCCCCTTGGCTTCTGATCGGAAGGTTGGTTAAAGGGAAGACCGGCATCTTCCGGTATATCCCATACAGAAGAACCTTTCCTGTCCTCCGGGTAACCGGGTTCCTGTCTCGAAGGCAGCCTCGGCTCCAGTGTTCCAGAAACCAGAAGCTCCTCCGGAATCTCTTCCAGGAACCGGCTGTTCTTGCTGTAGCGGGTCTCTCCGTTGACCATACGTATACGGGCTCCGGTAAACGTCAGATTCTTCTTAGCCCTGGTGATCCCCACATAACAGAGCCTCCGCTCTTCTTCCAGATCTCCCGGCTCATCGGAACTAATAGACATATAGCTGGGGAAAAGTCCGTCCTCCATGCCGGCCAGATACACATTTTCAAACTCCAGCCCCTTGGCACCGTGGAGAGTCATCAGCGTCACCCGGTTTTCACTCTGGTCCAGCTGGTCGATGTCCGCCACCAGAGCCACCTCCTCCAGAAATCCATCCAACGTAGGCGCTTCCGCATTCTCCGCATAACTGACCGCCTTGTTGACCAGTTCCTCGATATTCTGCAGGCGGCTTTCCGCCTCCACATCCTCCTCGGCCTCCAGTTCTTCCCGGTATCCGGTCTCCTCAAGGATATCCTCAATCAGCTGCCGGATACTGTATGCAGGCTTTCCGACCTCTTCAGACGATTCGGCCTCCTCATTCTGTCCTTCCGCGACCCTTCTCCGGAACTCCTCAATCAAATCCGTGAACTTACCGAACTTCTCGGCTGCCTTCCCCAGACCGGGAATCACCCGGGCGCGCAGCATGGCGTCATAAAGGCTGTAGCCATTCACCGAAGCGAACACCGTCACCTTACCGACAGACGCGGCGCCGATTCCCCTCTTGGGAACATTGACAATCCGGGCCGCCGCCAGGTCATCGTTTCCGTTGGCGATGGTCTTCAGATAAGCCAGCACATCCTTGATCTCTTTTCTCTGATAGAAATTCACACCGCCAATCAGCCGGTAAGGCACATTGCAGGCGATACATTTCTCCTCCAGGAGCCTGGACTGGGCGTTGGTCCGATACAGCACGGCGCAGTCCTGATAAGGATACCCTTTCGCCAAAATATCCTGGATGATGAACTCCGCCTCCTCATAGGCCTGGTCAAACTGTTTAAACACCAGCTTCTGCCCGGCGCCGTTGGCCGTCCACAGCCGTTTGTCCTTCCGGCCCCAGTTATTTTTGATCACTTCATTGGCGGCGTCCAGAATATTTTGGGTGGAGCGGTAATTCTGCTCCAGCTTCACGACCTTTGCTCCCGGGAATGCATCCTCGAAGTTCAGGATATTGCCGATGTCCGCTCCCCGGAACTTATAAATGGACTGATCGTCATCGCCTACCACACAGATATTTCTGTACTTGGAAGCCAGAAGACGCACCAGTTCAAACTGAGCCCGGTTAGTGTCCTGATATTCGTCCACCAGTATGTAACGAAACCGCTCCTGATAATAGTCCAGCACCTGGGGTTCCGTCTGGAACAGCTCCACCGTCTTATTGATCAGATCGTCAAAATCCAGGGCATCATTCTTTTTAAGAGTCTTCTGATACTCCTCGTAAATCTCTCCTACTCTTCTTCTGTAATAGTCGCTTCCGGCCTGGGCGATCACCTCATCCGGTGTGATCAGCTTGTCCTTGGCCGAGGAAATCTGAGCCAGCACGGCCCTTTCCTTATACATCCGGTGATCGACGCCCATAGTCTTGTAAATCTGCTTCAGCAGCGTCTTCTGATCGTCTGTATCATAGATGGTAAAATGAGTGCTGTATCCCAAAAATTCAATATGCCTTCGGAGAATCCGCACACAGGCCGAGTGAAATGTGCTGACCCAGATGCTGTCCGCCCCGAAATGTACCAGATCATCCACTCTCTGACGCATCTCCTGAGCCGCCTTGTTGGTAAACGTGATGGCCAGGATGTTCCATGGGTTCACTTTCTTCTCCTCGATCAGATACGCGATCCGGTGGGTCAGAACCCTGGTCTTTCCGGAACCGGCTCCCGCCAGCACCAGAAGCGGTCCTTCCGCGGCAAAGACTGCCTCCTTCTGCATGGGATTCAATAAATCATAACTGCTCATAAATATATCTCTCATTCTTCATAGAATTATATGTCATCCGGTCGGGCACGAACCGGCGCGGATATAATCTCCTGTGAGATTATATCATAAATCTTTTCAAAACTCAAACCATAAGAATCGCTTTTCCTCTTGCCATCTGGTTTTGAATACTATATAATGTGACATAGGGCGATTTATACGCTGCTTATAATTATTTTCGCTTTTAATTTTCACATTTGATTTCATGCCATATCATTTTCATTTATCTCAGCCACAGGAGGCCATATGAAAGATAATCACGAACGTCTGAGGGAGATTTTTGCCCGGCTGGACAGCCTGGATTATGTAAAACCGGAACAGATTCCGGATATCGACCTGTATATGGATCAGGTGACCACCTTCATGGACGAGCATCTGGAGAAATCCAAACGCTACGCGGAGGATAAGGTCCTGACCAAGACCATGATCAACAACTATGCCAAGAATAATCTTCTCCCGCCGCCGGTAAAGAAGAAATATTCCAAAGAGCATATCCTTCTGCTGATCTACATTTACTATTTCAAAAATATGATTTCCTTCAACGACATCGAGACGCTTTTTGCTCCAATCACCGAGGAACACTTTATGGACTCCTCCGGGCTGTCGCTGCAGGATATCTATGAACAGATCTTTTCTCTGGAAAAAGAGCAGATGAAACGGCTGAAGGAGGATCTAATCCGCAAATACCGCAATGTCCAGGAGATGTTTGCGGACCAGGAACCGGAAGATCAACAGTACCTGCAGCTGTTCGCTTTCATCTGCGAGCTGGGATTCGATGTGTATCTGAAGAAGCAGACCATGGAATTTCTCATTGATCAGATCCGGGAAGAACATCCCATCAATCATAAGAAGAAAAAATAGACTTTGAGAATACAAAAAACGCGTCACTGGCGCGTTTTTTGCATACTGACGTCTGTATCAGATAGCGATTACACAGTCCGGTTCCACTTTCTTGCAGGTTCTCACTACCTCCTGCATGATTTCGTCAAACCTGTTGTCATCTGCCTCAACGATCATTCTCTGGGTCATAAAGCTGATAGTAGCGGCCTTCACGCCGTCAATCTTGTTGATCGCCGTCTCCATCTTCGCGGCACAGTTTGCGCAGTCCACTTCCACTTTGTATTTCTTCTTCATAAGGCGCTCCCTCCTGTTATTGACATCGACACGTTCGGTTCCACATGTCTGTCTATTCATAAATTTATATATGAATAAATGTTCATATGTTTATTATACGCCTTATATAGAAAAATGCAAGTACATTTTAAAATTTTTTCCGGAGACAGAAACGGATCCGGGCTGTATCATGGCTGCTTCTGAACGGCAATCTTCTCACTCCTGCCCCGGCGCTGTCTTCACCCGGGCCAGAATCTTGTTGAAGTTCAGGAAGAACAGCGTCACAGTGGCGCACACCGATATGATGTCGGAAATGGGCTCCGCATAGAACAGTCCATCGGTGCCCATGCCAAGCTTTGGCAGGATGATGGCCAGAGGCACCAGAAGAATAATCTTTCTCAAGCAGGCGATAAACATGGAAATCTTCGCCTCGCCCAAGGCCAGAAACGTCTGCTGACAGGCCGTCTGAGCGCCGAAGATAATAAATCCAAAGCTGTAGATCCTGAGTCCGTAAGCGGCAATCTCAAGAATCTCCGGGTCGGAACTGAACAAAGATACAAAAGGTCTTGGGAACAGAACAAACATACCTGCGCATACAGCCGTAAACAGAAACGTCGTACGCAAAAGCATATAAAAAGCTTTTTTCACTCTCTTCTTGTTGCCGGCTCCGTAATTGTAGCTGATAATAGGCGTACCGCCCTGAGCGATGCCCTGCACCGGCATAAACAGAAGCTGGGACAGACTGTACAGAATAGTCATGGCTCCCACGTAGTAATCGTTTCCGTAGGTCTGCATGCCGGTATTGAAGGTCAGCTGCACCAGACATTCCGTAGACTGCATGATAAAGGGAGAAACTCCCAGCAGGATTACCGGTTTTAACATCTCCATATCCAGCTTCAGATTCTTCCGCCGTATCCGTATGGTGCTCTTCTTGCTGCAAAGAAACCAGACCACCCAGATAGCCGACACAGTCTGACTGATAATGGTGGCCAGGGCAGCCCCCGCCACGCCCATACCCAGTCCGTAAATCATGATCGGATCCAGGATAATATTTAAAATAGCTCCGATCACAACCGTAACCATTCCGGTTTTGGCAAATCCCTGGCAGGTGATAAACTGATTCAGTCCCAGGGCCAGCTGGACGGAAATGGTTCCGTACAGATAGATGCCGAGATACTGGTTAGCATAGGGAACCGTAGCCTCGCTGGCACCGAACATCATAAGAATCGGCGTCTTCCAGATCTGAAAGATCACGCTCAGCGTCACGGCCAGCAGCACCAGAAATACTACACCGCTGCCCAGGATCCGTTCCGCCTCATCGTATTCCTTTCTGCCCATACGGATAGCCGCCTGAGGCGCTCCGCCCATGCCTACCAGTCCGGAGAATGCCGACACCAGCATAATAATCGGAAAGCTGACCCCGAGTCCGGCCAGCGCCAGAGAACCGGTCCCCGGGATCCGGCCCACATAGATCCGGTCTACCATATTGTAAAGCATATTGATCAGCTGGGCCAGCACCGTAGGCACCGCCAGCTCAAACATCAGACGTCCCAAGGGGGCCGTCCCCAGTCGTTCTCTGTCTCCCATATATTAATTTCCTCCAAATCCACCGCAGCGAATATCTTCTCGTAACTTCATTACTGCCATACAATTCCTCATGACAGATCAGGCACCACCGGAACCGCGTCCATCGGTATAGGACAGGTATAGCCCTCTGCTGTCCGCCGTTCAAATTCCGCTCTGGCCTCCGCCAGAATCTCCGGCTTCGCGATCAGATCGACAGCGCCTGCCGCAAGTACTTTCCCTGCATGAATCGCCGCCTTATGGCCAATCTCCGTCCTGTCGCAGGACACATTCTGCCAGCTGTGACCGGGACACCCATTGGGCCAGGAGGCCACGTGAATCTGCGCCGTAGGCGTCAGCCAGCTGACATCTCCCACATCGGTGGAACCGGCTTTGAAGGCGTCCCCCGCGTAGAGCGGCGCCAGAAACGCGTTCATGGCATGTCCGGTTTCCGCACGCATAGCCTTCACCTGTTCTTTTAACTTCTCATCATTTTCCGCCGCCACTCCGGGCACAGCGTCACTGCCGGGATAAGTCTTCGCCAGCTCATCAGCGAACGCATTCTCCTCATCCGTATACTGGGGTACCCCAAGCTCTCTGAAATTCTCATAAAGAACCTTCTCTATGGCAAAATTGCTGACCGTATCCGCCAGACCGTCGATAAATTTCTTCTCAAATGTCGTATCCGTCATGAGCGCCGCTCCCTGGGCAATCCGGTCCACCCGCTTCTGCAGTTCCACCGCCTCCGCCACATGATTGGAACGGACCATATAGAGAACGCTGGCCTTGGGCTGCACTACATTGGGGCTGACTCCTCCGCCGTCGGTTATAGCGTAATGGATCCGCGCCCTGTCGCTCATATGCTCACGCAGAAACTGAACTCCGATATTCATAAGCTCCACCGCGTCCAGAGCGCTCCTGCCCTTCTCCGGCGCACCCGCCGCATGGGAGGCCACTCCGAAGAATTTATACTGGGTCTGAATGCAGGAATTGGATGAACCGGTAGCTACCTCATTCACATCCTCCGGATGCCAGGTAAGAGCCGCATCCAGCGACCTCCACAGGCCATCCCGGGCCATAAACGCTTTGGCTGCTCCGCCTTCCTCGCCGGGACAGCCGTACAGCACGACCGTACCCGGATGCCCGGTCTCCTCCAGATAGGCCTTCACACCTATAGCTGCGGCCAATGCTCCCGCGCCAAGCAGATTATGACCACAGCCATGTCCGCTTCCTCCGGAGACAATCTCTTCTCTCTCAAGACTTCCGCCCTTCTGGGAAAGGCCTGACAAAGCGTCGTACTCCGCCAGAATACCGATCACAGGCCGGCCTTTTCCAAAACTGGCCGAGAACGCGGTCTCGATATTGCAGATTCCCCTCTCCACCGTGAATCCTTCCTTCTCAAGTACTCTGCAGTACAGCTCTGCTGATCTTCTTTCCTGAAGAGACAGCTCCGCATACTCCCAGATCTGATCCGCCACGCCGCGTATCATATCCGCTTTTGCTTCAATGGCCGCAATAGCGGCCTGCTTTTCCCCGGTCATATCCGCCACCTTCTCTTTAATAAATCTTTTTCTACCAATTATAAATGCTTCCGCATCGGTTTTCAATCGTCTGCCTGATTTTCTTTTCTCTTCCTTATATCACCGCCATCAGAATCGGTATGGTGAATACGCAAAGCACCGTCGTCATGATAATAATCGCGCTGCTGACTGCACAGTTCATACCCCTCTCCGTAGCAAAAATCAACGGAAGATTGCCGGCCGGCATCCCAAACATGACCATACATAAGGGGAGCAGGTCCGTTCCTCCCACAAGCAGGCGCAGAACCGGCAGCATGATCAGCGGAAGAATCAGAAGCTTCACTGCGGAGAACACATAAAGTCTGGGCTGCAGAAAGATTTTTCTGATATCAGAATGAGCCAGAGAAAATCCTACCGCTACCAGCGCCATGGGTGAAGTCACATTGCCCAGATAAGTCACCGACGTCTTGAGAAATCCCGGCAGTTCCACGTCAAACACTACAATGAAAAGGGCGATAAGACTGAAAACCGTTCCGGGATTCACCATGGACTTCAAAGAGTCCAGAGAAAAGCTTCCGCTCAGCAGGGCTACGCCGTAAGTATAAAAAACGATCGAATACACCAGCATGAATTCCGTCACATAGACCACATATTCCGGTCCCAGAATGCTGGACACCACAGGAATCCCGATAAATCCCACATTAGAAAATACAAACATGGACTGGAACAGCTTCCTCTGCTCCGGATCCCTGTCGAACCACGGCGTCACCACCATTCCGATCACAATGAAAAGAGCGAACATTCCTACAGCAATGATACCGCCCAGAACCAGAGCATCCTTCGACACCTGTCCCACAGCGCCTACAGCGCTGGAGACGATCAGCATGGGATTAAACACATTGACCAGCATAGTGGACATATGGCTGTTGGTATGCTCATCCAGCATTCCTTTTTTAGACATATAGTATCCCGCGCCAATCATGATCAGAAGCGCCAGCATCTGGAAAAATACAGTAAACAGCGTCATATCTCATTTCCTTTCTTTTTCATCTCCGGCTTTGGCCGCGGCTCTCTTTTCCTTCCATCTGGCGTAAGGCCAGAGCAGAACAAGCATGAGCGCGAAAGCGGCTATACTGACCGCCAGACTGAACTTTTCACCCGGCATATTCTCTCTTGGAATATAGGTTATCCCGGTTTTCAGAGAAATCAGCTCAAGCACCCAGTAAATGGCAAAGGTCTGGCCCGCGAAAAGATACAGACAGTACCTCCCGCAGAACTGCCAGAATTTCCAGTTTTTAAGAACCATGGCCGTCAGAATGACCGGCGTGATTCCCAGAAACGCCGACATATAGTAATACGGCGCCGGAGTATAAATACAATCGCACATATTTGTGTATCCGCAGAGAACCGGGCCGAAATAATAGCTGAGATAAATAGTCAGAGGAATCAGTCCCCAGGCCGCCGGCCTGAGCTTCTCGAAAAACTGCGTTCTTGCCGCGTAATACCCTGCCAGAAGGAACACGCAGGCAGCGACAGCCGTATCCAGCTTAAAGGGAAGTCTGTCTCCTGCCGGCAAATACGGATTGATACGCTGGATATTTACCGAGACGATTGCCAACAGCATCGCGGCGTAAGCGCAGAGCACAGGATTTTTCTTCTGAAAAAATTTTATCCAGATATAAGCCGCCAATTCCGCCCAGAAGAGCGCGATCAGAAACCAGATCTGGCCTACATAGAGTTCCTTGGGCTGTCCGTAATAGAACGCCCACGAAAGCAGATGCTTCCACCCGGTGGCGAGCGCTTCATGGCGATACAAAGGCCGTATCATACAAATCGCGAATCCGATCAGCAGAATAATCAGATACGGACAGATCCGTTTTTTCCATTTATCTTTAGCCAGCTGCCAAAAACCGGTGTATTTTTCAGGTTTAAATGTCATTCCAGACAGAAAGAAAAACGCCGGCATATGGAATGTAAAAATCCAATCAGACTCCACGCCATGGTTCAGCACATGGCCAAACACCGTCAGAAAAATGACAAATCCTTTCGCCACATCCAGCTCAGGCCTGCGTTTAGCCAATGATTGTTTATCTTCCATTACCGGCCTCCTTATCTCCTGACGCCGGCGCTTCTAACGGCAGCATCAGTAAAATCGAAAAACACGGCGGGCACACGGCCCGCCGCAAACATTCCTTTACGCCTGTTATTACAGCACCTTTCCCAGGAAATCCTGAAGCCGCGGATTCTTCGGGTTGGTGAAAATCTCTTCCGGAGTACCCTGCTCCAGAAGCTGGCCGTCCGCCATGAACAGCACACGGTTGCCCACCTCCCGGGCAAAGCCCATCTCATGGGTCACACACACCATAGTCATGCCATCACGGGCAAGCTCCTTCATAACATCCAGAACCTCCCCTACCATCTCCGGGTCCAGAGCGGAAGTGGGCTCATCGAAGAGCATCACCTGAGGCTCCATAGCCAGAGCACGGACAATAGCCACACGCTGCTTCTGACCGCCGGACAGCTGGATGGGATAAGCTCCCGCCCTGTCCTTCAGTCCGACACGATCCAACAAAGTCAGCGCCTTCTGCTCTGCGTCAGAGCGGCTGACACCCTTCACCTTCATGGGCGCAAGGGTCATATTTTCCAGAATGGTCATATGGGGAAACAGGTTAAAATGCTGGAACACCATGCCCATCTTCTGGCGGAGATCGTCAATATCGACTCTCACCGTCTTCCCGTTTTCATCCTTGTACTTCCTCTTGGTGATATCGACGCCGTCAAAGATGATAGAGCCGCTTGTGGGGGATTCCAACAGATTCAGGCTCCGCAGAAATGTGGATTTACCGGAACCGGAGGGTCCGATGACCACCATCACGTCGCCTTTATTGATATCCACCGTTATTCCGTCCAGCGCCTTGATCGCGCCGCCATTATAATGCTTCTTAAGGTCTTTCACCCGAATCAGACTACCGTTTGTCGCCATGGCTCATCCTCCTCTCGAAGTAGGCAATCGCCTTGGATGTGGGGAAACACAGGCAGAAGTAAATGGCAGTTGCCACCAGCAAAGGTTCTACGATGATGAACGTAGCTCCTCTGACCGCGTTTACCGCCGACATCAGATCCTGCACGCCGATGGTATAGGTAATCGCAGATTCTTTGATAATCACAACGAACTCATTGGCAATGGCCGGGAGAATATTCTTCAGGGCCTGGGGCAGAATGATATAGCGCATATTCTGCACCTGGGACAGTCCCAGGGAACGGGCAGCCTCCGTCTGGCCTCCGTCAATGGACTGAATGCCGGCCCGGATGATCTCGCACAGATACGCTCCTGAGTTCATGCCCAGAGCCACAACGCCTGGGAAGAACCGGTTGAATTTGATGAATCCGAACAGGCTGAACGCAGGCAGATTCACCACGCTGAACACGCCGTAGTAGATAATAAAAATCTGAACCAGCACAGGCGTGGAACGCAGCACCTCAACGTAAGCCGTAGCGATAAAGCTCAGCGGATTGAAACGGCTGATGAAGCCGATCACACCGCCGCCCTCCTTCATGTTCCCGTTGGCGTCCTGGTTTAAAAACTTAAACGGCATAAAGCTGGACAATCTCATAAGCGCCAGCACCAGGGCGATACAGAAACCGATCGCCACGGTAAACAGGGACAGCAGAACCGTGACCAGCAGGCCCTCCCAGAAAAGCTGGGCGTAGGGGGCTATCTTCGGAAAATTCGATAACTGGATGAAAGAACCCATTAAGCTACTCCTTTACTTATGTAAGTTTACTCCTGAACCTTACCCTCTTCGTCCAGCAGTCCTTCGTATTTGGTTCCTGCTGCCAGTTCATTGGCCTCGGCTACGAAGGTCTCCATGGAACCGTCCTCCAGAGCCTGAGCGATCGCCGCGTTGACACCTGCCATCAGGGCCTCGTTGCCCTTGCTCACGCCTACGGCAGAGCCTTCCTGGTCGTAAGGAACGTCCATCACGATCTCCAGATCCGGATAATTTCTCTGATAGCTGATAGCTACATCGGTCTCAATATAAGCAGCATCCATGGTTCCGGCCAGAAGCTCGGAGATTAGGTCGGTAACCTTCGGCAGAGAAATGATATCGGCCTCGGGAGAATTCTCATTAGCCAGATCCAGCTGAATGGAACCGGTCTGAGCGCCTACGGTAACTTCAGGCTTATTGATGGCTTCAAAGCTGTTGTAGACATCTTTATTGGCCTTGGTGGTAACCAGAGACTGGCCGCCCTTGTAATACAGGTCGGAGAAGTCCATGATGCCTTCACGGGCAGGATCCGGCGACAGGCCTGCCATGCCCAGGTCCACGGACTTGGTCTGCAGCTCGCTGAGAACGCCGTCAAAGTCTACGGGAATCACGTTCAGCTCCAGACCAAGATAATCGGCAATATACTGTGCCAGAGCCATATCGAAGCCGGCCAGAGTGGGAGTTCCGTCCTCGCCGATAG
>CANQBN010000077.1 GCA_947588855.1 uncultured Lachnospiraceae bacterium | reverse complement strand
GGGACATGGCGGATATTGATAACCGGCAGCCCCTGCAGATCTTCCGTATAAGGTCTGGTCGGCAGAACATTGTTATAATCAGGGATGAATTTTGTATGGACGCCGGATTTCTCACAGGCCGCCACAACAGCCTCCAGCTTCGCGTATTCCGCCAGGCTGAGCGTAATGGCGATCTCATCCAGCGTGTTCAGCTCCAGAATGGATTCCAGCTGACTGGTATCACCAATAACCCGCACTCCCTTGTATTCCGTACCGGCTTCGCGATTGTCGTCCAGAATACCCCAGATATGATATCCCCACTCCGGATTAAGCTGTACCCTGTCGATAAATCCCTCTGCCGTACGGCTGTAGCCCAGCAGAAGAACGTGCTTCTGATTGTATCCCTTCGTCCGCATCGTGCGGAGAATCAGGCGGATCCCGTTGCGTTCTGCCGTCTCCAGCACCACGTTGACAACGAAGAAATAGTAAACCATTCTTCTGGAATATTCCTGATAATACAGGTTGTTATTCAGAAGAAACAGCACCATGGTAATAATCAGAAGGCCAATCAGATTGGCCTTCAGTATATTGGCAAATTCATATCGTCTCTGCTGTATCCTCTTCGGTTCATACAGATGGAATACCGTATACAGAACAAGATACAGCGGAACAATGACTACCAGCAGCGCAAAATAATATCGCGGCGGCAGCAGTCCTCTGTCCGGCGTGAACAGCAGATTGCCCACGTACAAACCCAGCCAGGCCAGCGCGTAGGAAACCGCCATCACCAGCACATCCAGCGCAATGTGCAGCCGGTTCAGCATTGGCTGATTATTTTTTATCATAAGAGTTCACCTTTAAATTAATTTGGTGTAACGCAACATTCATTATACATTAAATCAACTCTTATGGTATTAAAAATTTCTTAAATATTGGTAACATTTTACCATTTCGATCCCACTCGCCACGGTATCAGCTCTTTCTCTTTTTCATCTGCCTTGCCAGAAATTCATAAACGTAAATGACCGTCCCCGCCGTAAGTTCCCACTGTATGGAAAAATAATCACTCAGATGTTCTGGATTATACGGCACTTTTCTGCATTTGTAAAGAGTTTTAAATCCTTCTTTGAGTCCCGAGAGATACGCTTTTCCGAATCCTCGTTTCCTGAAAAAGCAGTATTTAACCGCAATGCCCGCCAGAATAAAAGGGCCGTTTGCCATAAGCTGAAGCAGCGGCATATTCTTGTAGTTCAGATACACATTGTTGCGGGCTGCCAGACGGACCTTAAACGGATTATATTTGGAACCGCTGGTACCACTTCCCACATGATACACGATGGCCGTCGGACAATATCGGTTATGATATCCGTAGATCTTTGCCCGATAACACACATCGATATCCTCCAGATACGCAAAATGTGTCTCATCAAACAATCCGATCTCATCAAATACCTTCCGCCGGTAGACAGCCGCTCCGGCGCAGGCAGAAAACACTTCCACAGGACGATTGTACTTTCGGCTGCTCCTCCCTACGCCCCGCTGGTAGGCCCAGCCCAGGACGCTGTACATATCGCCTGCGTCATCCATCAGATCTCTGTGATACATCTGAATCATTTTACTGCTGACGGCAAAAATCTTCTCAGAACGGCTGATGGCCTTAAGAAGCTCTCCTACGAACAGCGGCGACGCTTCTGTATCGTTATTCAGAAGCAGTACATAGGGCGTATCCGCCTTGCGGATCCCGATATTCACCGCGCCGGCAAACCCGATATTCTTATCAAGAAATATAGACGGAATTTTCCTGCTCTTCAGCCATTCCACGCTTCCGTCAGTGGAACCGTTATCCACCACCAGTATCTGAAAGTCCTGACACAGCTGCTGTTCCAGCGCCAGCATGCACGGTCCCAGAAAAGCAAGACCATTATAGTTGGGAATAATAACCGTTACCTGTTTGTCTGACATAACTATTCCTCCATCAGCCGTTTGATCTCTTCAGGCATGGGATAAGGCTCGCCTATTTTTTCCTTCAGCAGATCTCTCAGCGCAAAATTAGATTTCCGCAGAGTCAGATTGGGATTATAATAGGGATCGCCGTCCCGGAGAATCTCCGGCCATTTTTTCGCAAACTTCGCCACTTCCCGGTTAAACCTGGCTACCTTCTCCGGCGTATCCTCCAGTCCTCTGGATTTGGATTCATAATGATAAAGAAGGGCGTAAGGAGCATACACAACCAGCTTGTCCAGGGCGCGCACTTTCATGCAGTAATCAATATCATTAAACGCTACGGCGAGCTCCTCCGAGAAACCGCCCGCCGCCTCAAATACCGATTTTTTGCTCATCATACAGGCTGCCGTCACGGCGCTGTAATCCTGCGCACACATGGCACGGTGGAAATAACTGTTTTCCGCCTGGTGAAGCCCGATGAACGTGTGTCCGGCAATCCCGCCGAACCCTACTACCACTCCCGCATGCTGAATCGTGTCATCCTGATAAAGAAGTCTGGCGCCTACAGCGCCTACATCCTCGCGCTGGCAGAATCCCAGCATTTCCTCGATAAAATTCTCCGCGATCGGCTCAATATCGTTATTCAGAAACAGAAGATATTCCCCATCGGCATTTTTCACACCGAAATTATTGATAGCAGAATAATTAAATTCCTTCTCCCATCTGACTACATGGACCTGTGGAAACTCCTTCTGTATCTTCTCATAATAGGCAAAGGTCTCCGGCCGGGTACTGTTATTCTCCACCACTACAAATTCCAGATTCTTGTAGGTACACTTCGTCAAAATGGAACGGACGCACAGATCCAGATCCGCCGAGTGATCCTTATTGGGAATGACGACCGACACCAGCGGATTCCCCTCGATCGCGAATGCAGTGTGGTATATTCCGTAATCCACGCCTTTCTCCACCTTCTCAGCCCGAATCCCCGCACGGTCATAGTGAGCCATAATAGCCCTTGAACCGGCCTCAAAAGCGTACAGCTTGCTCTGCGGGTTGCTGGCGGTGGAATTCTGATGGCACCTCCAGTGATACAGTACTTTGGGAATGTGATGAATCTTTTTCGCCGCCTCGGTGCACCGGAAAATCAGATCATAATCCTGCGCTCCGTCATATTCCTTCCGAAAACCGCCGGTCTTCTCAAGCAGTTCTCTTTTTACCACAAACTGATGGCAGATATAATTGACGCTGCACAGAAGATCCGGATTGAAATCCGGTTTAAAATGAGGATCAAACAGGGCTCCCCCGTCCATGTCCATCTTATCTTCATCGGAATAAAGCACATCAATCTCCGGGTCATCGGCAATCGCCCTGGCGCACTCATACAGGGCATGTTCCGGCATGGCATCGTCCTGATCCGCCAGAACGATATAATCGCCTGCCGCGTCCGCAATAGCCGCATTGGTATTTTCTGAAATTCCTTCATTCTTTTCCAGCCTTCGGTAATGGATCCGGGGATCCTTCTCCATATATTTCTTCACCAACGCGGCGGAATCCTCCCCTTTAGGGCTGCCGTCGGCGATACACAGTTCCCAGTTTGTATAGGTTTGAGCCACAATGGAGTCCAGCATCACCTTCAGATATCCGGCCGGAGCCTTATAAACAGGCATGACAATGGAGAACCTGGGACCGCCCGGAACCTGCTCCCTCCGCTGACGCGCCAGCTCCTCCTCTGTGGGTTTTGTCAGATTGTACCACTCCGCGTATTCATAATCGTTGTCCAGGCCCTGAAGCTTATGCCTGGATTTCAAGAGAAGAGCCTTCAGACCATGCTTCTTTCCAAACTCCACAGCTACATGGACCGTCTCCATATTCATCAGATCACGAATTTTCTCCAGGCGCTTGTGCGCCACGCTGGACCGCTTTGCGATCAGTTCCTCATTGAACTTAATTCTGGAGATCTTCTTGTCGCAGCGGATAAGCAGCCAGTAACTTCTGCCTCTCTCATAGGGGAATTGAATATCAAAACCAAAATCCCTGTCGTAGGTCTTTTTATAATAAATCTGACTTACATCATCGCGCCGGGTCGGCACATACCGGAATTTCACCGGCTTTTTCTCCTGATCGAGCACCTTAAAAGCCGCTCTGGACTCCGGCGTCTTTCCAATCACCCAGCCGTTCAGCTGAATGGAGTTCTCCCGAATCCTGACCACATCAATCTTATATTTCATCGTATATCGGTTCCTTCTCTGCCAACTTTTAATCCTTCTTTTCTTTTTTCTTATCTTTCCTCTTTTTCTTCTCTTCAGGGAAATTAATCCGTTCCTCCTCTACCACCAGGGGCCGTTTCATAACCCTTTGATTAATTGACAGCACATACTCGCCTATCATGCCAATAAAGAAGATCTGCACAGAGCCCAAAAACAGCATTCCGATCAGCATAGGCGCCATACCTGCCGGGAAACGGTCCCACCAGATCAGCTTCATGACCAGATAAACGACAGCGACAATCATACTGACCACACAGCTGACCGCTCCAATAAAAGTCGCCAGACGCAGCCCCACCTTCGTATAAGACGTAACGCTCAGCATGGCGGCATCATACAGCCTGTAGAAATTATTGCTTGTCTTTCCGGCCCGGCGTTTGGGCTGCTCATAGGGAATCTCCTTCCTGCGAAAACCAAGCTCCGCCACAATTCCGCGAAGAAACGGAGTCGGATCGTCCAGCTTTCGAAGAACTTCAATGAATTCCCTGTCATACAGTCCTGAACCGGTAAAATGCTCGATCTGCTCCACGTCCGACAGACGCTTGATTATCCTGTAGTAGCAGCTTCTCAGCCAGTACATTACTTTATTCTCCTGGCTGCTGGTCTTGATTCCGATTACGATCTTGTAGCCTTCCTCCCAGGCCTGCACATACTTAGGTATCATATCCACCGGATCCTGGAAATCCGCTACCATTTCGATAACACAATCGCCGGTTACCTGAAGCATGCCATAATATGGAGAGTTAAACTGCCCGAAATTTCTGGCGTTAAAAATCGCCTTGATCTTCGGATTTTCAGCGCACAGTTTCCGAAGAATGGGCCGGGTGTTATCTCTGGAATCATTATCAATGAACACCAGCTCATAGTCATACTGAGGCAGCTGCTTTTCCAAAACCTCTATCACTGCCTGCGAGATAGGCCCTACATTTTCTTCCTCATTGTAACATGGTATCAGTACACTAATCTTCTTCATCTCTGCCTCCATCCTCCAGCATTCTCTGAATGCCCTGAGAAAATGTCGTCGTCTCTGTCCAGGTTCCGTCTGTCAGCTGCCGTAAGACTTCCGTCTTTGGACAGATAGACAACGCTCCTTCCTTTGCCTGAACAAAAGTTCCGTACTCCAGACTTCCCTTTCCTCCGCACAGTTCATGGATTTCCTCCACAAATTCCTTTAACACGCGGGTATCCGTACTCGCCACGTTCACTGCACGGACCTGTCCGGCCCTGCCGCCGCTGTGACGGTACAACTCGATCACCGCCCTGGACGCATCCGATATATCCATAAAATTCCAGCGGTGCCGGCATGCGCTGAGAGAAACCGTATTCCCCTCAGGCAGCTCTCTGGTCAGCGTAGAAATGATCGACCAGGGATGATCTCCCGAACCGTAGACGCTGAAAAACCGCAGATGGTAATAGGTCATTCCCCAATTACCGCAAAGTTCAGCCGCTTTCCGGTAAAATTCCAGTTTCGCTTTCCCGTAAGCATTCACCGGATGGCACTCCATGGACTCTTCCATAACGCCGTCCGACGTAATTCCGTACTCCACCCTGGAGCCCGCATCCATGAAAATCCCGCAGTTCAGGCGGCGGGCCTCCTTAAGACACTGCAGGGAACCCGTTACGTTGGCCGACTGCACGGCAGGCGAATCTATCTCCTCACGGTTGACGCCGCCCCAGGCAAAATGCAGAAATCCATCTGCCTCGTCCAACATCCTCAGACTGTCCGATACCGTATCCAGGGTCCCAGGCAGCACATGAAAATTCTCATGAACAGGCAGCAGAGCTTTCTGCCGCGACTCCGGTCTGACCAGGGCGTAAACCTCCGCGCCCTCCTCAAGCAGCCGGCCGGCCACGTTCCTTCCGATAAATCCCGTAGCTCCGGTCAGCACCACTCTCTTTCCCGCCAAATTAATCATGGACTCCTCCGATTATCTGTCGATCACAGCTGCTTACAGCTTTTCCACACAATCCGTCCGCAGCGTCATAATCTCCACTTTCCCTCCGAAACGCTGCCGGATAACTCCGGCTATCTCCTCCGTGTAGCCCGGCGCTACGATCAGGATCGCATCCGCAGGCTCCTGAAAGAAATGTTCCGGCGCCACAATGGGCAGATGAGAGGCCGGAGCAAAGCGTCCCTGTTTAAAAGGCGCCGAATCAATCATATATGCCGCGCATTTACCCAGACAGGTAGTCGCCGCCAGAGTAAATCCCTGGTGGCTGGCGCCCCAGACAGCCAGTTTCTTATTCCGGCGCTCTATGTCCGCCATCAGTTCCTCTATCTGCTTCCGGATTCTTCCATAGCTGTCAGAAAGGCCGGATATGTCTATGGGTTCCCTCTTCTTCACGATCACCGACAACGTATCGCGGTTGACCATATCCTCTTCCAACACCTGGAATCCGTGACGCTCCAGCAGATACCGGAGCGTATCAAACGTATAATACGCAATATGGTCGCGAATCAGCTCATAGTACCCATCATACTGAAGAATATATTCCAGGCTGGGTACCGTGATCAGCCCTATTCCTCCATCGCTGAGATTATTCCGGATACAGTCAAGCATAACGCCCGGCTCAGGCTGATGTTCCAGGAAATTAAAGGACAGAAACACATCATAAGGTCCCTCTGTTCCAAGAATCGTGTCCTCTTTTTCTGTAAAGCCTTTAAAAACCTGCAGTCCCTCTCTTCTGGCAGTCTCCACGAGATCTTCGCAATGTTCGATCCCATAAGCCTTAACCGGAAATCCTGTCAGGAATTTTAAAAATTCGCCTCTTCCGCAGCCGACCTCCAGAAACTTCCTGCCTTCCAGATGGTACGTCTCGATCAGATGCCGGTACTGACTGGTCCGAAGCTCCGCCATGGTCGTGGAATATCCCCCGGAACGGATCACATCCCGATAATAACCGACCGGTCCGCAGTCAAACTGCACCAGCCCGCAGCTGCCGCACTGACACAACCGCAGCCGAATTCCCCGGTCCTGATCCACCTGTTCCGCCCCCGGAATATCCTGGGCGGAAGCCGGCATGCCGTCCAGCACCATAAGAGGCTTATCCGGCAGTCTGTGTCCGCATATGATACAATAATCTCTTCTGCCCGTTTCAATCATATGTTTGATTCCTTTTTCAAAAGAAATGTTCGGTTCCCATCCCACGGCCAGCCTGATTTTTCCGATATCCGGTATCAGCTGGGCCTGTCCTTCGGCATTGGGCGGCAGCTGACCATAGAGGCAGATGCCCCGGCCGCCGCAGAGACGGCGAATATCTTCTACGTAATCTTTCAGAGGTCTGGTAGCCGTCTCTGATCCTGCCAGATTGTAAATGCCGCTCTCCGGCTGGCGGACGCCGTCGGTAATTCCCGTATACCCCACAGGTTTCCCGCTGAGCGCCAGAGCCGCGAGTCCTTCTGTCAGATCGTCAATATACAGATAATTCCACATCTGGTCACAATCGCCCAGCTCCATCCTGCCGCCCTCGCGGAATGTCTGCAGGCAGGTACTGACCAACGAACCGGGATGATCGCCAGGACCGTAGATGCTGAATATTCTCGTATGGATATATTCCATGAGGAAGCGATTCCCCGGCTTCTCCGGCTGGCAGTCCGAAGCCCCGGCAGCCGCCTGTTCATTCCAGACTGCCACCTGACGGATGGCCTGCCGGTAAAACTCCAGCTTTGCCTTGCCATATTCAGACACCGGGACACACTCCGTCTCTTCTGTCATAACGCTCTGACACAGCCCGTACTCCGCCTGGGAACCGCTGAACAGAAATTTTCTGCAGCCCAGCTTCCTGGCGGCCTCCAACGCCTTCATGGAGTCCTGCACATTCTTTCTCTGAACCCGGGCATTTTTCCGGTTGTCGCTGCCGGCGCCGTCCCATCCCAGATGAATGAACACCTGGCAGGAAGCGGATATCATCTGAGGAAGCCGGTCAGACCGTTCCATATCCAGCTCCAGAATATGCAGAGCCGCCTTGCCTCCGCTCCCCGGCAAAACCGCCGCGATCTCATGTTCAAAACGTGTTCTGTTCGGTGAGTTCGGCCGGACCACCGCGTAAATCTGATGACCCTGCCTAAGTAATCGTCTGACCAGGGCCGTCCCAAGGAAACTGGTAGCTCCCGTCACAATCAGATTCATAAACTCCTACTCCTTAATCCTCGGAATAATCATCATGGCATCCATCTCGTCATCCGGCAGGAACGGAGAAAGATCTTCAAGAGGCGGCGATACCATGGTTCCGTCCGGAAGACGTTTGCCGGAAGATTTCGGTTCAAAATTCTGGTCAATAGTGACAAACACCTCACAGATAACCGGCCCTTTCATGGCCAGAGTCTTCTCAATTGCCTCTCCCAGCTGACTATTATGTCTCGCGCAGACATAAGGATAACCGTAAGCCCAGGCCAGCTTCTCCATGCTGGGGAAGCTCAGATCGCCGCTGTCTACGCCAATTCCCACCAACGGTCCCGGGAAGAAATTCTTCTGGCTCTGGCGGATGGAATGGTAGCCGCCGTTGTTGATCAGAAAAATCTTGATGGGCATCTGATGATGAATGATGGTCTGCAGTTCCTGCAGATTCATCTGGATGCTTCCGTCCCCGGTCAGAAGGATAATATCCTCCGGCTCATCTGCCTTGCGGAACCGCCCGTCATAGGCCGCCACGCAGGCGCCGATTGCCGCCGGCAGATCGTAACCCATGGAAGCGATCGCCGAATTCGTAATAAAACGCTGGTCCTTTTTGATGATATAGGCATGGCCGCCGGCCACGCAGGCGGAACCATTGCCCACCACCGTAATCTGTCTTTCCGGCAGACGGCTGCTCAGTTCCTTCACCAGTGCGTACACATTGGCTTCCCTGCTGTCATCCTGTTCCAGATGCCTGGGCAGAATCACCGGATACCGCTCCTTCCACATACGGCATGTCTCAAGCCAGTTCATACCCGGCAGACCCTTTCCTCCCTGGAAGACCGGCGTCTTCTCCTGCGCCAGAACCTTCTCCATAACCTCAAGAAGATCCTTCGCGTCCGCATGAACCGCCATATCTACATGAACACTGGGTTTTTTTAATTCCTCTATATCAACATCATTAACTATGGTATACGCGGCTCTGGCCCAGGTCTTATAGTTAAACCCTACCTGGCGGATACTCAGCCGGCTGCCCACAGAAAACACCAGATCACTGTTCTGAACAGCAAAATTGCCTGGACGGTCTCCCATGTTGCCAGCCCGGCCTACATATAACGGGTCGTCATCACACATGCAGTCCTGGCTGTTCCATCCGGTGACGACAGGAATTCCCAAAAGCCTCACCACACGCTCGAATACAGGATACGCTCCCGCGATCCGGATTCCGTTCCCGGCATTGAGAACAGGCCGGCTGGCGGAATGAATCTTCTCTATAATCCGTCTTGCCGTTTCCTCAGTCACCTTCGGGGGAAGACCCTGGCCGCCATTCTCCGCCTCATAAGCCTCCGGATCAAATCCCCGCAGTTTTTCCTCTTCCACATAAGCCGCCTGAACATTCAGCGGAATATCAAGCCAAGTGGGGCCGGGCCGCCCGGAATACGCCAGATAAATGGCCTTCTCCAGACAATAGCGAATCTTCTCGGGCTCGATCACCATCTCACTGTACTTAGTCATACAGTCGATCGCCCTGGTAATATCAAACTCCTGATCGCCCATGGCGCGGATTCCCACGCCGGACCAGCGGGCCGTCGTATCATAACGCACCTGACCGGACAGAACCAGCATGGGAATTGAATCCAGCCATCCGCCTACCACTCCGGTAATCGCATTGGTACCGCCCGGGCCTGTCGTCACACAGAGAGCGGCAATCGTATTATGAATCCTGGCATAACTTTCCGCAGCTATGGCGCAGGCCTGCTCATGATGCTGATACAGACAATGCAGGCCCGCCTGATGGCCCAGCGCATCATTTAAATGCATGGCGCCTCCCCCGGTTACCGTAAACACCTGCGTAATCCCGTGATTCACCAGCTGTTTCGCAATATAGTCAGAAACTTTCACTCTCATGAAGCCGGTCCCCTCTCTTCATCCTGAATCGTAATATCTCCATTTTTTAAACAATTACATCATATCATAAATCATCGGGAGTTAAAAGTCTTTTCCTTCCACATTTACCATCAACCTTCACTTTTCAGGGGCCGCCCTTTGGGTATATAATCTGACCGTAATGCAAAAACGGATTTACGGCCAACGAATAAAGGAGAGATTATTTTTATGAAAAAATCCATCAAATGGACGGCTGTTGTTTCCACCGCGGCATTTATGACCGCTATGATGCCTTTTATGACTGCTCCGGTTCTGGCTCAGAGCGCAGGCTGGGTACAGGAAGACGGTACCTGGAGATACTATGATGCCGACGGGTACGTACTGACCGATTCCTGGAAGAAAAACAACGAGTACTGGTTTTATTTAGACGAAAACGGCGACCTCACCCTGAACGCGCAGGTCGATGAATACTATGTGGATTCCGATGGAAAGCGCGTGGCTGACCAGTGGGTAGCCATTGCAAATGAAGATTACTGGGACGAAGAGACGGATTCCGAATTTTACTGGTTCTATTACGGAAGCAACGGAAAAATGGTCGTCTCCAAATTTAAAAGTATCGACGGCAAGACTTACTATTTCGATGAGGAAGGCAGAATGGCTACCGGCCTTCGCAACATTGACGGTTCCTACTATTACTTCGGGGACCTCACAAACGGCGCCATGAGAAAGGGATGGGTACAGCTCGACGCCGACAGCAGCGACATGGATGAGGCTTCCGCATGGTCCTACTTTGGAAGCGACGGTAAGCGAATTGAAAATCAGGTAGATAAACGAATCAATGACGCTTACTATACATTCGAAGACGGCAAGATGGTAACCGGCTGGTACAAGCTGCCGCAGCCTGCTAAAGAAACTCCCTCCCAGGATACTGACACCGAGGAAGTTTCCTCTTCCGAGGTTTCTGAAAACGACGCCGCTGAGACTTCCGAAGTCGACGCCGCTGAAGCTGCCAAGAAAGGCACTGCCGCAGGCTACCAGTATTATGACGAAAGCGGAAAACGCGCGGCAGGCTGGATGAATATTACCGGAATTCCGGGCCTCAGCACCGAAGATGAAATCTACAGATTCTATTTTAAGAGCGGCGTACCGTATTACGCGGAAAACGGCATCCAGGTTTTCAATATCGGCTCCGACCGATATGCCTTCAATACGAAAGGAGAAATGCAGACTGGCCTTCAGAAAGTCACGCTGGCTGACGGTTCAACCGCAAACTACTATTTCGATACCAACGGTTCCATGAGAACAGGCAGACTGACCATCTTCGATGAGGAATCCGGCATGAATCAGAGCTGGTTTTTCCAGACAGAAGGATCCCAGAAGGGCCAGGGCTTCCACGGCATCCGCAGCAGCGTTATCTACGATCACGGCCTGCGTCTGGAAGCAGAGCCCGATCTCCACTACGCTCCTGTAACCTTCGAAGGTCAGAAATACCTTGTCAATGCTTCCGGCACCATCCAGAAAGCCGCCGCTTCCTCCAAATCCGCTTCACGGCCTGAGCTCGGCGATGGATACCGCGATGTAAGAGATTCCAATGATATCATCTGGACCGTAGACACTAACGGTATTGTCCAGCAGTAATACCTCCACAGCAAAAAATCTTCATCCGTTCAAAAACTGCCAGAATAGGAATATTTTGGCAGTTTTTTCATAAATTATGTTGTAAAAACAGGCTTTTTGCGTTTTATATATGGAGTAAACTATAAAACACAATGGAGGATTTACACTATGAGAGAATTATCTGTTTACTACTGTCCTGTCTGCGGTCACTACGCCTACTTTCAGCTTCCCAAGAACGCAGTCTGCCACAAATGCCAGATTCAAATGAGTCTTTTGGACATGCGTTACCAGGATTTCATGGATCTGGATCATGACGCCCGTGACAAACTTATCACTCACAAAATCGTTGAGGCAGCGCCTACTCTTGTGGAGCGGATCTGCGCTCCTGATAAAATTTACAATCATCGTGAATTGATCGGACGACTGTCCATGGAATGCAGCAGACTGGAAAAAGAAAATAAGGAGCTCAATAATACCGTTGACTGGATGCACAAAACCATCTGGGATCAGCTGCATCAAATCCGTGAATTGGAACGGGAGTTAGAGCAGCTGAAGACTCCTTAACTCCCATCCACACTCACTCTTTGCTGACCAAGCTAGGCTTCGCTTTCCTTTGTGTCAGAAATATAGCGAAAAATCAGGCGGTTCAATGTTACTCGCAGCTGTGCCATAATTTCCACCAGCTTATCATTGTCCGCCTTTAATTTTCGATTTTCCTCCTCAAGGACCGCTATTTTCTCTGTTTCATTCATAATGAAATTCCCCCTTTTTGAGTAGTTCCAATATAACTTATTTTTCGAGGTTTGGAAAGAGCATTTTAACGCACAATTCGACAAACTTTCCTTTTCAAAAAATATTCTCTCCTATAAAAACCGTCTTTTCTACAAAATATAGTTCCCATTTCTTTCTAAAACACTATTTCTGGATATCCTTTAAAACCATTTTTTCAAAAAAATGTCGAAAAGTTTTTAGTAAGATTCTTGTCTGAAAATCGTAAGATTTATATATGTTTTTCCTCTAGTCAACCATCATTCACTATGCTATAATGTAGCCAATAAAACGAGAAAGAAGGGGGCTGTAACAGTATGAGACGCGCGCGGATTACAGCATTGATTTTTTCCTTCCTCATGATTCTCATGTCCGCCATGCCGGTTTACGCCGGGACCTGGACGCGAGGCGATGATGAAACCTGGAGCTACGTAAACGATGACGGCGAGACCGTCACCGGTTGGATAGAAGACGGCGAGAAGACCTATTATCTGGAAGATAACGGTAAGCTGAGAACCGGCTGGTATAAGTCCAAGGGTTCCTGGTACTATTTCGATGAGGATGGAGTTCTGGTCAAAGATACATGGATTGATAATTATTATGTAAACACCGAGGGCAAACTGAAAGGAATCAAATAACCCGTTTTCAGATATGCGCCGCTGCTGTATGGCAGCGGTTTTTTGTTGTATTTCCTGCACTTTTCCGCTTTCTCCGCCCATTTTTATAATTCCCGTTATAGGAAGTATAATGGACCCGTAATGCAGACCGGGCCGGCATAAGGACGGCCCAAAATAAAGGAAA
>CANQBN010000076.1 GCA_947588855.1 uncultured Lachnospiraceae bacterium | reverse complement strand
CGGCTGTTCGCTAAACTTTACCGGGGCAGGACTTTCACCTGCCTATATTTCAAGCGCCGAACTGGCGCACCCTCCTTATAATATTACAACGCGCTCTTAACTGCCGAACATATCTCTGTTTCAACGCAAGTATACCATACCCTTCCGGCAGAACTCAAGAGTTTCGCGCACAAATACAAACAAAGCGTCACTGGCGCTTTGTTTGCATACTGACGTAAAAGAGATGTGCCCGGCAATAGCACCGCCATGGCACATCTCGTTATCATCTCGTTATTCATCTACCGAGTAGTTGGGCGCTTCCTTGGTGATATGGATATCGTGAGGATGGCTCTCCTTCAGGGAAGCGGCGGAAATCTTCACAAACTTCGCAGTCTTCTGCAGAGTGACGATATCCTTGGCTCCGCAGTATCCCATGCCGGATCTCAAGCCGCCCAGTATCTGGAACACTGTATCCTCCACCATTCCCTTGTAGGCTACGCGGCCTTCCACGCCTTCCGGCACCAGCTTCTTGGCGTCGGTCTGAAAATAGCGGTCCTTGCTGCCGTTCTCCATGGCGGCAATGGAACCCATGCCTCGGTATACCTTGTACTTTCTGCCCTGGTACAACTCGTAATCGCCGGGACTCTCGTCACAGCCCGCGAACATGCTGCCCATCATGCAGACGCTGCCGCCTGCAGCAATGGCCTTGGTGATATCGCCGGAATACTTGATACCGCCATCAGCGATAATGGGAATGCCGTACTCCTTCGCCACCTCATAGCAGTCCATAATGGCTGAAATCTGGGGAACGCCGATACCTGCAACCACACGGGTGGTACAGATAGAACCCGGTCCGATACCTACCTTCACTGCATCCACTCCGGCCTCAATCAGAGCCCTGGTTGCCTCGCCGGTAGCCACATTGCCTGCGATCACATCCAAATCCGGATAAGCTTCCTTGATCATCTTCACGCAGCGAATTACATTGGCGGAATGGCCATGAGCCGAATCCAGAACCACCACATCCACATGAGCCTTCACAAGAGCTTCCACACGCTCCAGCACATTCGCCGTGATGCCTACCGCCGCACCGCAGAGCAGACGTCCCTGAGCGTCCTTGGCGGAGTTAGGGTACTTAATCTGCTTTTCTATATCTTTGATGGTAATGAGTCCCTTCAGATTGAAGTCGTCATCCACAATGGGAAGCTTCTCCACTCTGGCCTTGGCCAGCATCTTCTTGGCCTCCATCATGGTGATGCCTTCCTTGGCCGTCACAAGATTATCAGAAGTCATACACTCCTTAATCTTCTTGGTAAAGTCCTCTTCAAACTTCAGATCACGGTTGGTGATGATGCCCACCAGCTTCCGGCCGTCAGTGACGATGGGCACGCCGGAAATACGGTACTTGCCCATAAGCTCGTCCGCATCCTTCAGCGTATTCTCCGGAGAAAGGAAAAACGGGTCCGTGATAACGCCGTTCTCAGAACGCTTCACCTTGTCAACTTCTTCCGCCTGCTGCTCAATGGACATGTTCTTGTGAATGATACCGATTCCGCCCTGCCGCGCCATAGCTATGGCCATACGATGCTCTGTAACCGTGTCCATACCCGCGCTCATCAGCGGAATATTCAGCTTAATCTTCCTGGTAAGATACGTGGTCAGATCTACCTGATTGGGAATCACTTCCGAGTAAGCCGGAACCAGAAGCACATCATCAAACGTAATGCCTTCGCCGATTATAGCACCCATTCAAATTTCCTCACTTTCTCCTGTTGATGTAAAATAATTGGTGTCTGTAAAGGTTAATATTTCGCTGTATATAGTGTCATAGTGTAACAAACTTTTCTGTCCTTGTCAAGCGGATTATCCTTGATTTTACTGCGTTAACGCGCTGTCAGGGCACCTTACAGAATCACCTTTCGGGGCGCTCTCTGACGCAAATGATCCAGGATTCTGTCGTTGGGCTCAAAGAGGATCTGAGTGGTCTCTCCGGCCTTCTGCTGCATGATGGCGTAGACTCTCTTGTTAGGCTCCCTGGAGGTAAAATCCAGCACCTTCATGCCCTGTTTCTGCAGATCCTTTACCTGATAGGCATCCCGGGGACCAATCAGTTCGATATCCTCCAGAACCGCCTCCCAGACCTTCTTTCTCCTAGTCTGACCCATGATCTTGTCCACGCTTATCTGGTCGTTAACAATCAGGTACTCATACTCAACGCTGAACATCGGCCATATAAAATACATCGCTACAACAACGGCCAGCAGCACAATAAATCCGAAAGGCGTCGTCATGGCAATCAAAAATGCCAGCACACACACAAATGCCAGCAGGCCCTTCAAGAGATAGTTATACCCCGGCGTCTTCCTTTTCACCAGCCACTCCACATACGCTTCGTTCATAAGCTTTTCCTCCTCATCATGCTCCGGTTCATGCCCGCCGCATAAGACATGTCATCGGCGCGCTTTTCGGATATTATGTAATACAAACAAAGCATCACCGGTGCTTTGTTTGCATACTGACGTAAAACGGGAGACTGCCATAAGCATGGCAGTCTCCCGCACATCAGCATATCTTTTCCGCGCTGCCGCTTACATCATCCCCATGCCGCCGCCTGCGGGCGCTGCCGGGGTCTCTTCCTTAATATTAGCAACAACGGACTCAGTTGTCAACAATGTGGAAGCAACACTTGTCGCATTCTGCAGTGCAGAACGGGTCACCTTGGCCGGATCCAGAATGCCGGCTTCGATCATGTCCACATATTCTTCCTTATAAGCGTCAAATCCGGTACCCGGCTTAGACTCCTTAACCTTATTGACGATAACGGAGCCTTCCAGGCCTGCATTGGCCACAATGTGGTACAGCGGGGACTCCAACGCCTTCAGGATGATCTTGGCGCCGGTTCTCTCATCGCCTTCCAGACCTTCCAGAACCTTCTCAACCTCAGGCATCGCATGAATGTAAGCGGAACCGCCGCCGGCCACGATACCTTCCTCAACGGCTGCTCTCGTAGCTGCCAGAGCGTCCTCCATGCGGAGCTTGGCTTCCTTCATCTCGGTCTCCGTAGCAGCACCAACGCGAATCACGGCAACGCCGCCGGCCAGCTTGGCCAGTCTCTCCTGCAGCTTCTCACGATCGAAATCGGAAGTGGTCTCGTCAATCTGTCCGCGAATCTGAGCGATTCTTGCGGAAATCTGAGCCTTATCTCCCTCGCCGTCAACAATAACGGTATTCTCCTTCTGAACCTTCACGGATTTCGCGCGGCCCAGCTGGTCCATGGTAGCTTCCTTCAGATCCAGCCCCAGCTCCTCAGAAATCACCTGACCGCCGGTCAGAATCGCGATATCCTGCAGCATCTCTTTTCTTCTGTCGCCATAGCCGGGAGCCTTCACTGCAACCACATTGAAGGTGCCGCGCAGCTTATTGACGATCAGAGTGGTCAGAGCCTCGCCCTCAACATCCTCTGCAATAATCAGCAGACGGGCGCCGGACTGAACGATCTGCTCCAACAGCGGCAGAATCTCCTGAATGTTAGCGATCTTCTTATCAGTGATCAGGATGTAGGGGTTCTCCAGAACCGCTTCCATCTTATCCATATCGGTGCACATATAAGCGGATACATAACCGCGGTCGAACTGCATGCCTTCCACCAGATCCAGCTCGGTCTTCATGGTCTTGGATTCCTCAATGGTGATCACGCCGTCTCCGGTCACCTTCTCCATGGCATCGGCTACCATCTCACCTACCTCGTCGCTGGAAGCGGAGATAGCCGCTACTCTGGCGATCTGATCCTTGCCGTTGATGGGCTGGCTCATCTTCGCGATAGCTTCCACAGCAGCGTCTGTAGCCTTCTTCATGCCCTTGCGCAGAACGATGGGGTTGGCGCCTGCCGCCAGGTTCTTCATGCCCTCGCTGATCATGGCCTGTGCCAGAACCGTAGCGGTAGTCGTACCATCGCCGGCCACATCATTAGTCTTGGTAGCTACTTCCTTCACCAGCTGAGCGCCCATGTTCTCAAACGCGTCTGCCAGCTCGATCTCCTTGGCGATGGTCACGCCGTCATTGGTAATCAGGGGAGTTCCAAACGATTTGTCCAGAACTACGTTCCTTCCTTTGGGTCCCAGGGTAACTCTTACGGTATCCGCCAGCTGGTTGACGCCGGCCTCCAGTGCTTTTCTGGCGTCTACGCCATATTTAATTTCCTTTGCCATAATTTTGTTCCTCCAGTCTTAAATTCTCTCACTCAATCACTGCCAGAATGTCATTCTGCTTCACGACTACGTACTTCTCGTCCTCTACTTCCACTTCCGTACCGGAATACTTGGAGTAGATAACCTTATCGCCAACCTTGACCTGCATGGTAATCTCCTTGCCGTCTACCACGCCGCCGGGACCCACAGCAACCACCTCAGCCTGCTGAGGTTTCTCCTTCGCCTGGCCGGGAAGAACGATTCCGGACTTGGTGGTCTCCTCTGCCACCAACTGCTTCAGAACAACTCTGTCAAATAACGGTGCCAGTTTCATATATAACTCCTCCTTAAAATAAAATGGTTATTTTTTCTAACTTCATACTATGTTATAGCACCGTTTGTTAGCAGTGTCAAGGGTCGAGTGCTAAAAAGTTTATAAATTTTTCGTGAACAAAACAGGCCATGCATTTTTACGCCTTTTTCCTCTTACTATATCCATTCAGATTAATTTTCCGGAGCTCCACCTGATGTTCCATCATGTTCTGCCGGTGAACCATCCGGGGAACCACATTCAGATGGGCATCCTGAAACCCTCCTCCTGCCACTTTCCAGGCCATGACGACATTCTCCTGGCCAATATTCTGATGTTTCCGGGCCTTCCCGGCTTTCTTCTTCTCTTTTTCATTAACTTTTTTAACTGAAGCGGCTTTTTTGCCCTTCTTCCCGGAAGGAACCTCTGAGGACTTTTCTTCTTTTTTCTCTTCCTTAGTCTTTTCTTCCTTTTTATTAGATATATCGGAATGAGACACAGCCGCGGTCTCCTCCTTTCCCTCATGAATGGCGCCGCTTAAAAACAGCGCTGTTCTGGCGCTGGCCGGACCTACCAGTTCATAAAGGACAGACGAGGACAGAATAATGGTGGACAGAAGATTTCCCATACCTGCCGGCAGAATCCTCTGACCCAGAACTGCCAGGCCGATGGAAACTCCCGCCTGGGGAATCAGAGCCACTCCCAGGTAATTGCGTATCTTCGCATCGGTTCCGCAGATATGGCAGCCCAGCCATGCTCCCGCGTATTTTCCCACAATCCTCACCAGAAAATAGGCTACGCCTATGACTCCGGCCGTCTTAAGAGCGGTTACATTCAGACGCATGCCGGACAAAATGAAGAAGCACGATAAAATCGGAGGAGTAAACCGGTCAATCTGATTAAACAGTTTCTTATCGGAAGTCAGATTAATAAATGCGCCTCCGAAAGCCATACAGGCCAGCAGGGGAGAAATATCCAGCGCGCTGCACAGGCCGGCCAGTCCCAGAAGCGTCGCCACCGGGAGAATCAGCCGGTTATCTTTGCTGCGTCCCGGCTCCAGAAGCTTCTTGAGGAACGCGCCGCAGCCTAATCCCATCAGGATTCCCAGGCCGTTGCTGAACACAGGAGTCAGAACATCATTGAGGCTGACCGTTCCGTCCAGAGCGGCGTGCGCCATCGAGGAGGCTACACTGAAGGCCAGCAGGGCCACCACATCATCCATGGCCACCACCTGCAGAAGAATGTCTACAAACTCCCCCTTCGCGTGATACTGACGGATGGTCATGATGGTACTGGCAGGCGCCGTGGCAGTGGCAATGGCTCCCGCTACCAGGGCAAAGGCCCAGGAGGTCTGAAAGACGAACCGCAGCATCAGACTGATCAGAATTCCTGCCGTCAGGGATTCAAAAACTGTGATAATCACCACTTTTCTCCCGGTCTTCTTAAGCACGGACAGGCGGAAAAACCTTCCCACGCTGAAAGCAATAAACGCCAGGGCAATATCGCTGACAAACTCCATCCCGCTGATGATCTCCGGCGGAATCATCTTCCCCACATAAGGTCCAATCAGAATTCCCGCGATGATGAAACCGCTGACGTTAGGCAGATTAAAAAACTTGGTCACCCTGGTTACCAGAAAACCGGCAAACAGGATGATAGATAAGCTGATCAGAACAACGGACACCTGACTCAGACTCTCATAAAACTCGTACATGCTGCATTCCCTCTTCCAGATTTATATTTTCCGTTGATTATACGCACATTTTCTGATAAAATAAAATCAAATTTTTCTTATAAATCATAAAAAATCTTTATGGAGGTGTGTCATGCTTGATTCAAAGATCGAGACGCTGCTGTCCGTTGTTGACACTTTGAATTTCACGGAGACTGCCAGGCAGCTGAATATGACCCAGCCAGCCGTCAGCCATCACATCAAACTTCTGGAAGACGAACTGGGCATACGCATTTTCAACCGGACTGAAAAACGGCTGATTCTTACAGATGAAGGAAAAATCGCGGTCCGTTATGCCCGCCGGATCAAGAACCTTTACGGAACCCTGCGCCAGGCGCTGGAGGATGAAAAAAGAAGAATCCGCCGCCTGACAATCGGAGTCACCCCTACGGCGGAGAACAACATCGTCTCTCAGGTTCTGGCTATCTATGGGGCGGAGCATCCCGACATTCACATAACGGTAATTTCTGATACCATAAAAAACATTTATGATAAACTGAGGACTTACGAGATATCCATCGCCATCATCGAGGGGGCACTGGTCCATCCGGAGGCATACAACTCGATCCTGCTGGATACGGATTACCTGGTCCTGGCCGTCTCCAACGACAATCCCCTGTCATCCAGAAGCGTGGTCACCCTGGAGGAGCTGAAGCAGGAGAAAATGATCCTGCGCCTGCCGGACTCCGGCACCAGAAACCTGTTCGAAAACAGCCTGATCGGCAAAAACCAGTCCATAAGCGCATTCAATGTCATTCTGGAAGTAGACAACAACGATGCCATCAAGGAGCTGGTCCGGGCCAATTTCGGCGTATCCGTCATCTCCAAAAGCTCCTGCGTGGACGAGGTGCGCAAGAACAAGTTCCGTATCCTGCCCATAGAGAACCTGAGCATGGTTCGGGAGATCCAGATCGTATATACCAAAGATTTCGCCCATACGGAGATTCTGGACGAGATCGCCCGCATTTACCACAGAAAGATGCAACGATAAGCCACGCGCGCAGCCAAATCACTTATTTTTTCAAAATTTTTCTAATATATGCCTTTATTTTTTGAGATAATGGTATTACAATAGAATAAATAACTATGCATAGAAAGGGGTATCTCAATATGTCAAAGAAAAAAATAGGCAAGCTACTTGCCCTGACGGCAGTTATAGGCACTGCAGCCGCAGCCGTTTCTTATTTTATCAAGTACAAATCCTTCAGCAAAGAGCTGGATGAAGAATTCCACGATTTCGAAGGCAACGAAGACGAGATGTTCGAGGAAGACATGGCTGAGCTGGATTCTCTGGATACCGAACCCAAGCGTAAGTATACCGCTCTTTTCCAGAAGAAAGACGAGGCTGTAGAAGCGCTGAAGGGCGCTGCAGGACATGCGGCTGCGGCCGCCAGGAACGCGGCGGACTTCGCCAAGGACAAAGCCAAAGTTGTAGCGGAAAAGGCCAAAGGACTTGGAAAGGATGCCGGGGAGACGGTTTCTGACGCGGCTGACGATGCCGCTGACGCCGTTGACGACGCGCTGAATACTCTTTCTGAAGAGATTGAAGAAGTGACAGACGAGGCTGAGAAGAAGGCAGATGAGTTTTCCGGCGAAGCAGCCGAAGATGCCGCCAAAGCTTTTGAGGAAACTGCGGAAGAAGCCGCCGGGACTTTTGAAAAAGCTGAAGAACAGGCGGCTGAAATGTTTGAGAACGCTGTGGAACAGGCGGCCGGAGAAGCTACCATCGAGGATGATGACAGCAAACAGGTCTGATCCCGTTTCACTCTGAACCTGAGGGACTCCCGCAAGATATTTACAGTGACGCTTTTCCGTTTCACTCATATATCCTGCGGCAGTCCCTTTTATTTAGTCCCATTTGAGAAGATTCTGAAATCTGGCCTCACCGGCGTCATCCGCGGATACGACAAACGCATGACCGGCGTTCTTTTCCTCCGGAAGCTGATAGGCATGTTTCTTTTCATCATAGGACCAGGAGCCATCCAGCAGCAGCTTCCCGTTCTCCACCGTCATATTCCAGACAGACGTTTCTCCGTCAGCGCTGACGGTCTCGTAGGTTATCTGCCCGTCCATTCGGTCATGCCGGAAATTCCCCTGTTTTTTTACGCTTCGGTCTTCCTGTTCCGAGCCCTCATAACAGCAGTATCCTATCTCTCCCATGCCGTCTATCTTTCCGTTCTTCCAACTGCCTGACGCATAATCATATCTGGGAACATCCATCTGAACCGCCTGCAGAGCAACACATTCTCCCTCAGGCTCTCCGTCCGCAAAGTCGCCGTAAAATACCAGCAGAGGCTTTCTGAGAACCAGACCGGCACGGTCGATATCGCGGTACAGTTTTCCTCCGTCATACAGATATCTCTCGTCCTTCATGACATAATGGCTGATATACCAGAGCTGCTGTTCATTATCCAGCATCAGTTCCGCGGCTTTTTCATATTCGCCTGTCTCGATATACTCGGAAATCCGATCCAGAAGTTCTTTCTGAATGTCGGAAAGCTCCGGGACCTGCCAGGCAGCCGCCACACTTTCTTCGATCTCCTGACGGATTCTCGCTTCTGCTTCCCCGCTTCGGATAACGGTCATATCGGCAGCCATCTGCTGCTGAAACCGGTAAAGCTTTTTCTGATTTTCCGCGGCAATATTCTCCCGGTGCCATACAATCATTCCGACCGCGAGCAGAGGGCACAGCACGCAGCACGCAGCCGCCTGAAGCCGATAGCTGCCGACGGCCCGCCTCGCTTTCTCATACAATTCTTTTATCATATGTTTCCAACTGGTTTTCTTCACCGATTATGTACCTCCTTCCGGTATTTCAGGCTGCGGCGTTTCCCGCCATCGCGCAAAAAGGCTGAAGCGCAGACACTTCCTGCGTTTCAGCCTTTGTACACTTCTTCCTATACTATTTTCAATTTTACACGCAGACATATGAGGCTGGTTTTCACCTTCCTGCAGCCTGCGAGTTATGATCATTTCTCCAGTTTGAAGGAACTTTTCAGCGATACGATCCGGTTGAATACCGGCGCGTCAGGGCTGCTGTCCCTGGCGTCCACACAGAAATACCCGCTGCGCATAAACTGGAAGCTGTCGTAGGCCTTGGCATCCGCCAGAGCCGGCTCCACATAGCAGTTGCTGAGAACCGTCAGGGAATTGGGATTCAGATTCAGGGTGCCGTCCTCGTTCAGCTTGCCCTTCTCCTCGTCCACGATATTCTCATACAGGCGGCACTCCACCTTCTTCGCCGTATCCGCGCAGACCCAGTGGATGGTCCCCTTCACCTTCCGTCCGGTGAATCCGGAACCGCTTTTCGTCTCCGGATCGTAGGTGGCGTGAACTACGGTCACATTGCCGTCCTCGTCCTTCTCACAACCGGTACATGTGACAAAATAGGCTCCGAACAGCCGCACCTCGTTACCCGGAAACAGGCGGAAATATTTTCTCGGAGGCACCTCCATGAAATCCTCGCGCTCAATATAGAGCTCTCTGCCAAACGGCACCTGGCGCTGCCCCAGCTCCTCATTCTCCGTATTGTTGGGAACCGTAAGCATCTCTGTCTGTCCTTCCGGATAGTTGTCGATGACCAGCTTCACCGGATCCAGAACCGCCATCATCCTGGGCCTCTTCATCTTCAGATCTTCCCGAATGCAGTACTCCAGCATAGCATAATCCACAGAACTGTTGGCCTTGGACACACCGCATAGCTCCACAAACATCTTGATGGACTCCGGCGTATAGCCCCGGCGTCTTAAGGCCGCGATGGAAACCAGTCTGGGGTCATCCCAACCGTCCACGATTCCGTCCTCCACCAGCTTCTTGATATATCTCTTGCCTGTGACTACATTGGTCAGATACAGCTTGGCAAACTCGATCTGCCTGGGAGGATTCTCAAACTCGCACTCCCGCACTACCCAGTCGTACAGGGGACGGTGGTCCTCAAATTCCAGGGTGCAGATGGAATGGGTGATATGCTCGATGGCGTCCTCGATGGGATGGGCAAAATCGTACATGGGATAAATACACCATTTGTCGCCGGTGTTGTGGTGGCTCATGTGAGCCACACGGTAGATAACCGGATCCCGCATGTTGATATTCGGGCTTGCCATATCGATCTTGGCCCGAAGCACCTTCTCGCCGTCGGCGTAAACGCCTGCCTTCATCTCTTCAAAAAGCTTCAGATTCTCCTCAATACTGCGGTTCCGGCAGGGGCTCTCCTTACCAGGCGTAGTAAAATCACCGCGGTACTCCCTGATCTGCTCCGCGCTCAGGTCGCAGACGAAAGCCTTGCCCTTCTTGATCAGCAGCACGGCGCACTCATACATCTGCTCAAAATAATCCGACGCGAAAAACAGCCTGTCTTCAAAATCGGCTCCCAGCCACTTCACATCCTCAATGATGGACTCCACAAATTCGGTCTTCTCCTTAGTGGGGTTGGTATCATCAAAGCGGAAATTAAACTTTCCGTTATACTTCTTGGCAAGGCCATAGTTCAGCAAAATCGACTTGGCATGTCCAATGTGCAGATAGCCGTTGGGTTCCGGCGGAAAACGTGTCTGAACATGATCGTAGACGCCCTCTGCCAGATCCTTCTCAATCTCCTGCTCGATAAAGTTCTTTGAACTCTCCTGCGCTTCTTTATTCTCTTCCATTCTGGGTTCTTCCGCTGTATTTGCCATATTGCCCTCCGTGGATTATGATTATCATCCTGATCGCGGGAAGCAGCCCTGGACACAGCGAATTCGCTGCCGGCTTCCGCCCCATACCGCTGTAATGCAAACAAAGCGTCACCGGCGCTTTGTTTGCATACTGACGTAATGAAAATGGGAAATCCTGTCCATTCAGGATTTCCCCTTTCTATTAAGAGCTGGCGACGGGACTCGGACCCGTGACCTCCTCACTACCAATGAGGTGCGCTACCGCCTGTGCCACGCCAGCCTTTTATGGCCCCTCATTTAGGCCGTAAGTTATATTATCACGACTTCCCACATTTGTCAACCGGCAACCGAAAGAATTTTTCTTTTTTGCCCGCCGGCAGGTAACCGGGAAAAGCAGCGGCACATAGTCTAAAGTAAAACACCACGAGGCATTTCTATGGCTTCCAATACCACTACTACGACTACGACGACAACAGGAAATGATTACGGCCTGACCACCCCGGTTGCCCCTGAAGGCGGGCTTCCCGTATTTCCCGGCCCTTCTACGGGGGGCGGCACTGACGACAGCCACGGTCTCACCACCCCTGTCGCCCCGCCCAATTCTTCGCCGGTCTATCCGGGTACCAACAGTTCCGGCGGAAGTTCAGGGAACGGAAACTCAAGCGATAACGATTACGGTCTGACCCATCCCATCGCCCCTGAAGGCGGTTCCCCGGTCTATCCGGGTACCAGCGGCAGCTACTGGCCGGTCTGGCCTTCCTTCCCGTCCTGTCCCGGCTGTTCCACATGTTCCTACTGCGGTACAACGACCCAGCCGAACGCTCAGGTGCGTTTTCTCAACGCCTCTACCGCCAACACTAATATCAGTGTGACCGTAGATAATACAACTTATGCGTCAAGCATCTCTTTTGGTACAATCAGTAACTACAGACAGATTTCCGACGGATTCCATACGATTTCCATTCGGAAAACCACCGGTCTCCGCACGCTGATCGTTCAGCAGAACCTGCCTTTCTCCTCCGGCCAGAAATATACGCTGGTACTGACCGATACAGCCGCAGGCGGTGTGGATCTGGTTCAGGTAGCCGACACCGGCTGCAACACCCTGAACACCAATACGGGCTGCTACCGGGTCGCCAACATGGCTTACAGCGGTTCGTCCTTCAACGTAATGCTGTACAGCCACGATACAGTCTTCCAGAACGTAGGTTTCCAGGATGTAACTGCCTACAAGCAGGCCATGGCTGCTACCTACCAGTTCTACATTACCAATTCCGCCAACTACTCTCTGATCCGGGAGCTCCCGATTCTGATCATCGGCGCGGCGGTAAACGGAAACAGCTACAGCGACCCGCTGGTCTCCTACTCGGTAGACATTGCCGCAGGAAAAAATTACACCTCCTATCTGATCGGCAGCAGCTGGTCCGATCTGAATTTCCGTGTTCTGACGGTACAGGATTGACGCAAACAGGCGCTGTCCGGCAAATCCGGGCAGCGCCATCTCATACGCTAACGACTTAAAAGCTTTTTATAAATCTCATAATCATTGTCATGATACACGTCAAAAATCACTTCCATGCCTTTTCCTTCGCCCGCCAGGTAATGTTTGACTGTACGCACCGCGATCTCGGCCGCTCTGTCATTAGGAAAGTGAAACTCACCTGTGGAAATACAGCAGAACGCCAGGCTCCTGATGCCGTTCTCATGGGCCAGTTTCAGGCAGGACTCATAACAGGAAGTCAGCTGTTCTTCATCCTCCGGCATCAGCTGCCCTATGACCACAGGCCCCACCGTATGAAGTATATAACGGCTGGGCAGGTTATACGCGGACGTAATCTTCGCCTGTCCGGTCTTTTCCTCATGCCCCTGCTTTTCCATGATTCGCGCGCATTCAAGCCGCAGCTGCAGACCCGCATACGTATGAATACAGTTGTCAATACATGTATGCAGAGGATAATAGCACCCGGTCATTCCGCGATTCGCAGCGTTCACGATGGCATCGCATCTCAAAGTAGTAATATCACCCTGCCAGAGATAAATCCCCTTCTCCGCAGGTTTAAGGTCAGTCAGATCAGTAATGCCTTTTTCTCTGATGGATTCCTGCAGGTATTCATCCTGCACCTTCAAAAACTCTTCACTTGCTTCACCCGGCTTCCGAAGGTTCAAAAGCGATCTCAGTATCTGCTTCTGATCCTGAACCGTCCGGGGAACACGAATCGTTCCGTATTGAGGCTGCTCCTTCAAAAGCTCCTCGATGAGATACTTTCTCCTTTCTTCCTGTTTCATAATATTATCTCCCCCATAGCGCTCCCGCCGGCCATCTCACAGCTGCCTTCTTCAATAGCCGTTGCCCAATCCGACAGAAGCATGACAAATGCAGCCACTCTGACTAATATTATATTTTAGCACTTTTTTATCATAATCACAAGACAAAATATGAATAATTCGTAAATAATTCGTAAATATTGCGCAATTTCTTCAAAAACTCTATCGGATCTCGGGTTTTTGACACCCCTAATCTCTAGAAAGCCTTATCAGGCTTATTTTTTTATGTCAAATTTATTTTTATATAT
>CANQBN010000075.1 GCA_947588855.1 uncultured Lachnospiraceae bacterium | reverse complement strand
CTGCCCGCAGATGGCGACGGCAGTTGTCCGGGCAAATCTGCCTGAATGGTGCCAGGTCACCTACTATGACATGGCGGGCCTTTTCCGCGAAGTGGCGGCATTATAGGAGGGCAATCAAATGCGAACAAAGCATACACATATTTCGTTGAATACTGGAAAGAGGGAGCCAATGGCTCATAGGCGATGGACAGCCGAAGAAGAAGCATACCTGTCGGATAACTGGGGAACGGTTTCAGTCAATGGGATCTGTAAAAAGCTGAATCGGTCAAAGAACGCTGTCATGGTGAGAGTGAACCGTCTGGGTCTTCCCCCATTCCTGGAGAGTGGTGACTACATCACGCTCAATCAGCTTTGCTTGGCGCTGCGCGGCCAGAATGTGAATACATACATGCTCACAAGCTGGGTCAAAAACCGCGGGATGCCCGTTCATATGAAGCGCCGGGGGAAGAACGCCTATCGTGTCGTCTACCTTGATGAGTTTTGGGAGTGGGCCGAGAAGAACCGTTCGTACCTGGACTTCTCCAAGATGGAACCTCTTGCCCTTGGGAAAGAGCCAGACTGGCTGGTGGAACAACGGCACAAGGATCACCAGGCTTACTCCATCCAACGAAAAGACCCGTGGACCGTCCAGGAGGATGACCGTCTGAAAGCGCTCCTGAAGCTTCATAGATATGGATATGCAGAGCTTTCTGAGATACTGCACCGTTCCGAGGGGGCGATTATGCGGCGCTGCCGAGATCTTGGTTTGAAAGAGAGACCGGTCAAAGCAGATACCACTGGGCCTTTTTCCAAATGGACAGAAAGCATGTACCAGAGCCTCGCTGATGGCATCCGAGCTGGTGACAGCTATGCGGTAATAGGCCGGCGAATTGGAAAATCTGAAAAAGCGGTCCGAGGGAAGGCGTACACCACGTACTTCACAGAAGATGCTGACAAGATCCGTGGGATGCTGAAAGACGGCCCATGGGGGGGTGGAGCTCCAATACCTGCCGTGAGGCAGTCGCTTCATTTGAATGGCTACTCTGTGCAGGTGAAGCGGGACCTTTCCAGGCTGGACATGCTGCTCCGCATCCGCATGAACGCTCTCGGCTATGATCCGTACTGGCAACGGCACATGTGCCAGCATTGGGACGATGTAGCCGGATGCACAGCGGGGTGTACCGATTGCGATAACTGCGCAGAGTTTGCACGCATCCCGCCTCAATACTGCGCCCGATGCGGCGTGACTTTCTATGAGCGGATGTCAAACCGTTTCTGCCAAAGCTGCCGGGCCGCCCGGAAGAAGCAGGCCCAGCGCCGTTGGTGCAGAGAGCATAGGAATTAGGAGGACTGACCCATGTACATACTCAATGGGGCTAAGAAAGAGATCCTGAACAGCGATTTCATAGAGCGGTTTGTTATCTCCGTAAAGGATGACGCCGTCCTCATTGTTGCCAGCTACAGCGTCAGCGACCGGCCGGTGACAATGAGCAAGTACAAAACCTTGAAGGAGGCCCAGGGCGTTTTGAGCGATATGTTCAGCGCCCTTGCCGGGGGCCAGACCTATTATGAGATGCCGGAGAGCAGCTTGTTTTATGGCCAGGCGGATATCAAAGATGCCCGGACGCAGCGCAAGGGAGGGAGCTGAGGCGTGAGCAAATGCAAGCATAAAGATTGCATGTACAGGATGCGCGAAGAATTGAGCCATGGCAGTGGCCCATGCTGCGACTATTTGAGCGTGACCGGCCGGCTCCGCCTCCAGGTTATCGCTGCGAACGTGGGCAAGAGCACCAAGGAGATAATCAGCTCCGGGCTTTTGGCCGCGGATAAATGCCCCCTGTACTGCAAGGGGAAAAGGAGCCGCAAAGCAGAATTCCCTTGCGCCCAGTCACGGCTGCGCCTCAATTCGGAAGATGATACTCGGCGCATGGAGCTATATGCCCGTGGTTTCAACGATCACCAGATCGCGAACGCGCTTGGCATGAACCCATCGACCATTTACGAATGGAGGAAGCAGCGCGGGTTGAAGGCCAATCACGTCAAGAAACCAGAAAGAAAGGAAGTCGTAAGCCATGGGAAAACTTGAACTCTGCCCCATGACACTCAAAGAGGCAAACGCTTTTGTGGAGCAGAACCACCGCCATCACGGAAAAGTAACCGGGCATAAATTCTCCATTGGCTTATCCGACGGGGAGAAGATCGTGGGCGTTGCCATCGTAGGCCGCCCAGTCTCCTATCACCTTGACGACGGCTGGACGCTTGAGGTCAATCGCCTCTGCACAGACGGGACCAGAAACGCCTGCTCCATGCTCTATGCGGCCGCCTGGAGAGCAGCGCGGGCCATGGGCTATAAAAGGCTGGTGACATATATCTTGGACAGCGAGAACGGAGCCAGCTTAAAAGCTGCAGGGTGGAAGTGTGTGGGACAGGCCGGCGGCCTCCGGTGGACCGGGAAAAGGCGTCCAGTGGTTGATCTCTATCCGGCGCAGATGAAGATCCGATTCGAGAAGGAAGAAAAATGAATGCTGTATTCAAATATCCCGGTGCAAAGTGGAGCATTGCCAAATGGGTGATAAATCACTTTCCAGAGCATCACAGCTATCTTGAGCCCTTTTTCGGATCTGGGGCAGTGCTTTTTACAAAGCCTCGGAGCAGCATCGAGACAGTGAACGACTTGGATGGTGATGTGGTGAATTTGTTTGAGCAGATACGCCGTGATCCGGAGCGCCTGGCCCATGAAATATACTGGATTCCATACGCCAGGCAGATTTATGACGCCGCGTGGGAGGCTCAATATACAGAGACAGACCCTTTCCGCAGGGCGGTCAACTTCTACATACGGATGATGATGGGCCACGGTTTCAGAACCACCGGAGAAAAGGTCGGCTGGAAGAACGACGTGCAAGGGCGAGAAAAGGCGTATGCAGCCCACTACTGGTGCGAGACGCCTGAAGCAATTATGCAGGCGGCGGAACGATTGCGAGGCGTCCAGATTGAGAGCATGCCGGCCACCGCCCTAATAAAGCGGTTCAATTTCCCAAATGTCCTCATATACGCGGACCCTCCCTATTTGTTTGAGACCCGGAATCCAAAAAAGCAATATCGCTGCGAGATGACTGACAATGACCACCAGGAACTTTTGGATATCATGAAGCGGCACCGCGGGCCAGCGTTGATAAGTGGCTACCGGAGTGCCCTATATGACGATATCCTCCGGGATTGGCACCGGGAAGAAATCGGTGCTCGGAACCAAAGAGCGGAACATAGGATCGAGGTGCTGTGGATGAACTTTGAGCCAAATTGGCAGCAATCTCTATTTTAAGAAAGTGCAAAACGAATGAATGTGAGGTGAAAAAAGTGGGCGAATGGATAAGCGTAAAGGACAGGCTGCCGGAGAAGCGCGGAGAGTATTTGTGCTATTTCAGGTATCCTGGAATTGATGTGCCATCTCTCAACTTTATATGCGACGTAATTTGCCAAAACACATACCAAGGTAGCGGACGCTGGCTGTCGGATATGAACAACGTCACCCATTGGATGCCTCTTCCCGAACCCCCAAAGGAGGCACAGTATGGCGAGTTATGAAGAAGAAAGCCACGAAACGTTTGAAGATCTGGCCGTGCAGTATAACACGGGCCGGGGCGTGACAATCGGCAAGGGAAAGGACATCGTGAGGTCATTCCGGGTAGGCGTCATGACAAAGGCCGGGGACCTGGAGCTGTCCGAGTGGGCGGAGCGTGTGAAGGAGCTTATCCAGCAGGAGGGAGAACAGAAACTGTTCGACGCGCTGCATGAGTGGGTATCTATGTACCCATTCCTGCATGGGAAAAAGAACGTGGAGCTCTACGCCCTGGAACTTCATGCTTCGAGGATCTTTGATAACCCCGCATGGGTGGATTACCAGGCTTTCAACGAAAAATATCATCGAAGCGGATCTGTAAAGGAGGAAACAACGAGTAATGTGTGAAAATTTTTCCCGCGGCAAACGGCTTGATAATGGCGTGTGGGTAGAAGGCATCGCTTTCCCACATGACAAGGACAAATGCTCAATACTTTTTCAACATCCAGCAGACGGAAGCCTCGCGGGCTACGAAGTTGACCCCAAAACCGTGGGACAGTACACCGGGATGAATGTGGAAAATGGACCGCTCTATGAGGGTGATATCGTCGAGTTTTTCTGGATGCGCGGCGTCGTGGTAAAGGAGCACGGAGCGTTCGGTATCGCGACCAACGAGCCCATAGACTATGACCTTCTGGCCAGTGAGGTCGACGAAAGCATGAGATACGCACGTTTCTGCCGCTGCGACAACTTCGTATCACTCTGGGAGCTCTTCTGGAACTATGAGCAGGATGACTACCCGCTTTTCGAGGTCAGACGCCTCGGAAACGTCCACGACAATCCAAATCTATTGAGAGGATATAAAAAATGAACAATCCCGATATTAGAAACTGCCGGCTGTGTGGCGGGAATGCGGTGGTAATCGACACCCGTACCACAAAAGACGGCCATATCAGGCGCCGCCGCAAATGCCTTATTTGCGGATACCGGTACAACACCCTCGAAGTGATTCTGTACGACGGGAAGGAGCAGCAATGGATATAACGGTCAATGTTTTTGACCACGGAGGCAAGCATTGGGTTTACCTTGATGATCTGCTGCAAGCCCTTGACGGGTGTATTTTGGACACGCCTATCCCGTGGGACAAATGCGAACAGACCGTGATAAACGGGAGAATGGCTGTAAATGTTGAGTTCGAGCGAATCAGCAAAGAGGAGGCAGGGACATGACTAAATGCACACGCTATGGGATTTTGATGTTCACGTTGGCGGTTTTTCTCTATGCTTATGTCTCTGTTGACGAATCAGACATGATGGCGCTGTTCAAAGAGAGCGTGTCGTTCCTTGGGACATGTATCTATATAGCCGGATTTATGGCCGGCGGAAAAAACGATTAGGAGGAGAAACAATCAAAATGATCCTGAGAAAATGGAACTATAAAGCCCATGAATATGAGCCGTTTGAAGTCCCCGACGATTGGAATTGCAAGACCTATTGCACGGATATGAGCGAGATCGTCAACTGCCCGCACTGCGGGGCCCGGCTCCTGTTTGGCAACTCATTTACCTCGCTGGAAGTTCATACGGCAACCGGCATGGGCTATGGCATATGCGGAAAGTGCCACGAAGCTGAGGTTAAAAGGAACTTGGAGGCCATGCACGAATGAAGCCAGAAGATGCGGTTCAGACGATAGACGTGCTCACTGCCAGCCTCGTTGGGGTGGATGATAAGAGGCTCAAGACGTACGGGGATGCGCTTTGTTTGGCCAGCGATGTCCTCCGTGCCAAGTTGGCCGCGGAGAAAGCTGAGAGGCTGAGGAATCCATGCAGCAGTTGTGGCGCTGGATGGGCATCGGCGTCATCGTGCGGTGTAAGTCACTCTTGCCATGAAACGTGTGAGAAGTTCAAGGCGTGGGAGATTGCCGTGGACGCAGAGGAAAACAAGCCCCTGACGCGGGAGGAGCTTTGGGAACTGGCGGAGCGGTGCGTGGGCGTCTATGTTGCGAACATTAACGGCACAGAGGTCCTCAGAGGCCGGAAATATTGTGCCGCAGTCCTGGATATCTCCCAGGCATTTGGAAGTATGGAAAGACACATACAAGCAATCTACGGAGACAAACTGACGATGTGGGAAGACGATTACGGAAAGACGTGGATTGCCTACCGCCGTCTGCCGAAAGGAGCATAGCATGACGCCTGAAAGGGTAATCAAGATATTTGAGGTTGCGAAAAGTTTCTCGGTGCCAGGTAGAGCGGGCTGGGATATATTCGACATAGCGCTGAAGGCTCTCTATGCCCAGCGGGAGGCTGAAAAGGACGATCCTCTGACGCCGGAGGAGCTGCGCGGGATGGCGGAAAAGCCTTATTACCATGTCTCGTTGAGGTGTGAAGGGCTTGAACGCTGGGGCATACTTCCTGAGCAGATTGCAGCAGATCCGAAAAAATACAACTATGGGAAGTGCTGGTTGGCCTATCGCCATCCGCCAAAAAGAACAGAGCCGTGAAGAAAACTCGCATGTAATGAAAAGTTTATGCCGGCGCTGAGCCGGAAGGAGGTAGCAATGGAATACATATTGGAGCGCCTGGTGGATGGCGTATGGTATGCCTGGGGGCGCTATGAAGACCCGGTCAAGCTGGCCAAAGCCGCCTTTGCACTTGGCCGCTATGGTTATGAGCAGATCCGCATAATACCGATGGAAGGCCGCAAGGGCGGCCGGGAGGAGGCGGGCTTGTGAGAGAAAATCATGAGCTGCCCGGCGGAGAAATGTATTCCGACCGGAGAAAACTCCGCTGGTATGAGATCCCCTGTCCTGTCTGCGGGGCCGAAGAAACGAATTCATGGGATAAGCGGATCTCACGGGCCTTGGGGTACAAGCACATCGTCTGCGAGGCGTGCATCGCCAAAGAATACGACGTCACAGTGGATGAACTCCGCACCACAATGTTCGAGCATTTCGGGCTGCTGCCCTGTCCCGGAATATGAAAAACAAACTGACGGAACGCTTGCTGGCCGAGGGCTGGACGCGGGATCATTTCCCGGATAACGTGCTCTGGACCGACTTTGAAAACTTCGGCTACAGGTGGGAAGAAAAGCTCAAAATGAGATGGAGGACCGGGTGCGGCCTATGCGTGGAGCCAAGAAGTGCGGCAATGTGCGACACGACATATAACGGGATCTGGTACTGCGTAGAGAACGATAATCCAGCTATCCGCTGCCCATATAGCCGGCGAGACTGCGAATATAACATCCCAGGATTGAAGTTCCCGTGGTGCGTCTGCCGCAAATCAGAGGCCCCGTATGACCCTGACAACAGCGTTGAGAAGGTGGAGAATGAGCTCAGCGCCCGCCAGACAGCACAGTACCTGGAGCTTACTGGCGGCCAGTACTGCATCTGCGTGAGAGAGGGCAACGGCATGAAGCCCGGAGTGTATCGCGTGGAATATGACGTGGAAGATTGCATCCGCATCGGCTGTAGAAACCCTGTGTGCTCCATCACAAAGAGGCCGCGGGATCTCCGGAAAGTAAATATCTACTACGACATTCGCCGTACCTGGATCACCAGGCAAGGGTTTCTGGAGGAAACAAAATCCAAGCTGGAGAAGGGTGTGAAGGTGTTCGAGAAGCCCGCGGCAATGACGGATGCTGAAATTTGGCTGGCCCAAAAGAAGGCACAATTTGATCCGTTCAGAGACAAGCACATCATTTCTCCGCGCATGACACCTCTGGATCGTCAGCAGGAATACTTCAGCGATCACCATCGCCAGTGGCCTGATTACGACTACTTCGAGTTCAGCTATTCGGTTGAAAACATCCGCATAGAGGCCAGGGAATCGCGGGATCTGTTGCAGGATCTTCGGGACGTTGCAGATGGCGTTGAGGTGGTCCACAAGTCCGATTTGGACAGAGCAAAGAAGGAAAAGAAGTCCAACGCGAAGGCCATCCGGGCAGCCCAAGAAGAGAAAGCAAGGAAAAAACGGCTGGCGCGGAGGATCATGGAAGCGGATGATGAACTGGCCAATTTGCTGAAGGGCGTCGCAAAAAGCAGCCTCGGAGCAGAGGCTGCCGAAGAACTATACCGGCGCCGCGAGGAGAAGGCCGCAGGCATTGGAGAGCAGTTCAGCCTCTTCTGAAAAATCATTATTCTGTCATAAGAGAAAGCAATTGATGGGAGGAATAGCATGAAAATCAGACCTTATTTTTTGGACAGCGCCATGATCCACGCCGCTTTGTGTGGAAAAAAAGAGACCATCAGGCAGCCCGTGAGAGCGGGGCTGCGTGTTGGTGATAAGAGCGTCCGAGCTGTCCCGGACGCCTTCAATGATGGCTTTTCCCGCGTCGAAATTTTGAACGAACAGGGTGAAAAAGTGCGCGATGTTCGGCCTCCGTGCGCCCCGCGATCTTTGCTTTACATACCGGAACCGTGGCGCCTTCACGGCGGCGGAAGCGGCGCAGAATACGCCGTGGAGTTCCAGGACGGCGCGGTCATCCCGTTTCATTTTGAGAGCGAGGAACGGGCAAGTGCATGGTCAAAGTACCTGGATGCGCAGCACCAAAAGTGGCAGTCACCATACCGGATGCCGCGGGAGGCGGCGCGGCTCATCATGCTGGTGGAACGCATCAGAGTTGAGAATTTGCTGAGCATTACGGAAGCCGGAGCAAGGGCCGAGGGCTTCTTTCCGGGGTGGAAACTTGCCGAGGAATCACCCGGCGCAGCGACTGCAAGGCAGGCGTTTTTGTGGCATTGGGACGCGATGATTAAGCCGCGAGACTGCTTTCGGGAAAGCTCCCGGTTCGATCCCCTGGTATGGGTCATTGAGGTCAAGCGCGTCAACAGAGAGGCTGCGGGCTTAGGAAATTGAATGGATAGTGGAGGGTCACAGAGATGATTTTGACGGTCGTTTTTTTGCTCCTGGCACTCTCCCTGACGGTGGCCGTGCTGCTTGGAAACACGATCCGCTGGCGGCGGGAGAGGCAAGTGCTTCGCATTTCTCTGGACACTTTCGCGGCGGAATATGCAGCGCTCGAAGCCAATCGGGATATGTATAAGACCATCGCCGAGCGCTCCACGAAGCTCAATCTTGAGCTCGTTGAAAAGGCCCGCGAGGGTGCCCGGCGGCATGATCAGGAGCCTTTCGGAGAGGTCGAAAGCATGGTGGGCAGCGCGTAGCGTGAAGTAGTTTCCTGTGATGGGAAAAGGCAAAATTCGGAACTTTTTGGGGCATTTGGATTTTTGAGAGAATGCGGAAATTAATTTTCTGTAATAGTTCGGAAATGGTTTTGAATTCTGAGGCCCGCAAATGAATCATTGCGAAAAAAATAATTTCCAGTAATTCTGCGGCATTTTGCTTCTTTCCGATGTTCAAAAAAGACCTAACATCCCGGCCATAAAATTATTTTGATTTTCTATCGTCTGTTCCAGAAAAATGAAAAACTTGAACTTTCAAAAGGAGGAACTTTTTTGGAGATTTCAGATTTGCGCTCAAAGGGCAAAATGATCCGGGAAAAGAGCAAATATTTCTCCGCGGAAGATATGAAGGCATACATCGAAACCATCACCGGGAAAAAATGCTCTTCTGCTTTTTTTGAAAACTGCATGAGAGAGCTTCTGCCAAAGGAGAACTTTTACCAAGAGCAGATCATCCGCTGGCTGAAGTTAAATTACAAAACGGCTTTTGTGTGGAAAGCTGCTGCAGGTCCGTATAGCCGGCAAGGTATCCCGGACATCTGCGCTGTGATCGGCGGCCGCTTCTTTGGATTCGAGGTCAAGCGGCCGTACATAGGACAGCTGTCCAAGATCCAGGAGGAGACGATGAACGCGATCCGGCGAGCCGGCGGCATCGTGGCAGTTGTCTCCTGGCCGGAGCAGTGCAAGGAAATTATTATGAGGGAAGTGGAAGCATGAGCAAAGAGATACAGGAAAAGATGGATCTCTTTTCAGCGAGGTCGTGTCCCATGTGCGGCGGGATGACCAAGGTCATCGACACACGGGACAGAGCAGACGGGACGACACATCGGAAGCGGGCCTGTCTGCTGTGTGGTTATCGGTTTGATACAGAAGAAAAAATTGTAAAAAATTTTTGAACGCTGTATATAGGTTGCATTGGGAACTGTTCCCGGATATATTTTTGTACGGGACATTTGATGCACCTCCTTTTGTTTGCTCGCCCGGCACCGTGGCGGGAGGAGTTACGGGCTTTTCTTCGTGGGACACCCGCCTGCTGCGCAAAATCAGCAGGCGGGTGTTTTCGGAAAGGAGAGGTTGTTTACGGGAGGTGAGCGCCGTGGCTTCAAGATTAACAGAGCCGCAGAAAGCGGAGATCATTGCCGAGTATGCTTTGTCCGGTAATTACCGTGCCACGGCGCGGAAGTACGGAGTTTCCGAGAGCACGGTCCGGCGGCTTTGCGCACGTGAGCCGGAGATGACGCAAAAGGCCGCGGAAAAAAAGGAAGAGATCGCGCAGGACATGCTGGCCTTCATGGATTCCCGGAAGCAGGCGGCTCAGGATGTCATTGACGCATACCTCGCCGCGCTGGCAGACCCGGAGAAACTGAAGAAGGCAACGGTGCAGCAGATCGCAACGGCGTTCGGGATCGTTGTTGATAAATTTACGAAGGGCCCCGCCTCCCAGAGCAACGAGGCCGAGGACCTGACGCCGCTGGCCGAGCTTCTGAAACAGGAAGACAAGGAGGGAGTTTGATGCGCGTCACGCAGACGATTCCCTGGGCGCCGTTCAGCGATAAGCACAAGCGCTACATTCATACTTCCCTCAGCAAAACATTCTGTGTGGCAGAGGGTGCGATCCGATCCGGCAAGACTATCGACAACTGCATCATCGCGGCAGCCTACCTGGAGACCTGCCGAGACAAGATCCACCTTGCCAGCGGCTCCACCATCGCCAATGCCAAACTGAACATTGGTGTCTGCAACGGCTTCGGCCTGGAGAACCTTTTCCGCGGCCGATGCAAGTGGGGGAAGTACCGGGGCAATGAGGCCCTGTTTCTGAACACCCAGACCGGAGAGAAAGTCATCCTTTTCGCCGGCGGCGGGAAGGCGGACAGCTACCGGCGTATCCTCGGCAACTCCTACGGGCTGTGGATCGCCACGGAGATCAACGAGCATTACGACAGCGACGACAGCCGAGAGAGCTTCATCAAGGTCGCCTTCGGGCGCCAGGCCGCCGCAGCAGACCGGCTGATCCTCTGGGACCTGAACCCATGCAATCCGCGTCACCGGATCTACACCGACTACATTGACCTGTACAAAAAGCAGGGGCTGCCCGGCTACCATTATGAGCACTTCACCATCGCGGACAACCTGGCCATCTCTCAGGAGCGCTGGGAGGAGATCGAGGCCCAGTATGACCGGAACAGTGTTTGGTATCGGCGCGACATCCTGGGCCAGCGCTGCGCGGCCCAGGGCCTCATCTATCAGAGCTTTGCGGATGACCCGGAGAGATTCTTGATAGATGATCCGCTGGATTGGTGCCAGGAGCACAGGGTACATATCACCACGGTGATGATCGGCGTGGACTTCGGCGGGACGAACTCTGCCACCAAGTTTCAGGCGGTGGGCATCACACCCGCCGGCGTAGTGATCGCCCTGGATGAAGAGTACATCGACCACAGGAAGCGCAGTGTTGACCCGGACCGGCTGAACGTCCTGTTTTCGGAATTTGTGAGGCGGGTAACTGAACTCTACGGCCCGGCGGAAACGCGGGCGGACAGTGCCGAGCAGATCCTGATCCGTGGTCTGGATCATACCAGCCAGCGGGACGCGCTGCACACGAATGTGCGGGACGCTCTGAAGCTGCCCATCCATGACCGGATCAAGCTGGTGCTGCTGCTGATGAGCCAGGGGCGGCTGATGATCTCCCGGAAGTGCCCGCATCTGATAGAGGCCCTGTGTACGGCCATGTATGACCCGGCGAAGTTCGAGGATGAGCGTCTGGACGATGGGACCACCGATATCGACAGCCTGGACGCCTTTGAATACAGCATAGAGCCCTGGTATAAGGCGCTGGAGCGCCAGGGATTCAGGAGATAAGGATGAATATTTTTGAAAAGCTCAAAGCTTACGGCTTTGACACAGTTCCGGCGAGCTTCTATTCATACGTCGATCTGTGGAAGAGCTGGTACATCGGGGATGTAAAAAAATTCCACACATACAAAGTGTGGAACGGCCAGAAGCACGTCAAGTGCCGCCGATACTCCATGGGCATGGGGAAAAAAGTCTGCGAGGACTGGGCCAATCTTCTGATGAACGAGAAGGTCAGCATCACGCTGGAGGGCCAGAGGGAGCAGGACTTCTTCGATACTGTTTGCCGTGAGAACAATTTCACTGTGAAGATCAGCGAAATGCAGGAGCTGAAGGCGGCCCTGGGTACGGTGGCTTATGTTCCCCGTGTGGCCGGGGCGCTGGTAGACCCGGAGAGCGGGACGCCGGTCGGCCCTGCGGAGGGCATCCGAATAGACTACTGTACCGCGGAAGACATCTTCCCGCTGAGCTGGGAGAACGGAGTTATCAGGGAGTGCGCATTCGCCTCACATCGTACCGTCAAGAACGAGAAGTACCTGAGCTTGCAGATCCACCGGCTTGAGGGCGGAGAGTATGTGATCGAGAACCGGCTGTACAGGACCCAGAACGGACAGCTGAGCGAAGTGGAGTTGTCCACCGTCCCCGGCTTTGAGAACGTCCCGGCTGTTGTCCACACCGGCAGCAGCAAGCGCCAGTTCGTGATCGACCGGCTGAATATCGCTAACAACCTGGACCCGTCCCTGCCGATGGGAATAAGCGTCTATGCCAACGCGGTAGATCAGCTGAAGGGTGTTGATGTGGCCTATGACAGCTATGTCAATGAATTCGTCCTGGGCAAAAAGAGAATCATGGTGCAGCCGGAGGCCACAAAGGACCTGGGCGGAGAGCCGATCTTCGACGCAGACGATCTGGCTTTCTATGTGATGCCCGGTGAAAGGTCGGCCACCACAAACGCGATCAAAGAGATTGACATGAAGCTGAGGACCGCTGAGCACAGCGCAGGCATCCAGGACATGTTGAATACCCTGTCCAGCAAGTGCGGCTTCGGCGAGAATCATTACCGCTTCGATAAGGGCAGCGTGGCCACGGCGACCCAGGTGATAAGCGAAAACAGCAGCATGTTCAGGACCATCAAGAAGCATGAGATCATTCTGGAGAGTGTCCTCGTTGAGCTGACCAGGATCATCCTGTCCTTGGGAAACACATATATGCAGGCCGGGCTCCGGGAGGACGTGGAGATCTCCATCGACTTCGACGACAGCATCATTGAGGATAAGGCAGCGGACTTTGCCCGCGACCGGCAGATGCTCAGCGACGGCATCCTGAACGATTGGGAATTCCGTGCCAAGTGGCTCAACGAAGATGAAGCCACCGCGAAAGAGGCGCTGCCCGGCGCGGAGGATCTTAATCCCGACGACACTCCGACAGGTGATGTTGAATAATGCCACGCTATCCCTTTACGCCTGAGCTGCTGGACGCGCTGCCTGAGGAGCTTGCAGACCTATACCGCGGGCTTGAGGCCAAGATGCTTTCGGGGATATGCTCCCGGCTCAAGCTCACCGGCCAGCTCAATGAAGTGACCGTGGACTATATCAGGGAGCTCCAGGCCCACGGCATCAGCCTTGAGGAGATCGAGGCCGCCATCCTCCGGGAAACGCAAATCGGCCAGAATAAGCTGACTGAGATGCTGGATGCGGTCGTGGCCAGAAATCAGCAGTACTATTCTGAGACCGTGGATCTTGCCGGCCTCACTCAGCCGGTGACCTATGTTGACCAGGAGGCCATTTGGGCGATATATGAGCAGACCAAGGGCGAGTTGCGAAACCTCACCCGGTCTATGGGCTTCATGGTTCACGAAGGGCGGCGGTGGAGAAAGCTCTCCGCTTCAGAAGCATATCAGTGGGCGCTCGATATGGCC
>CANQBN010000074.1 GCA_947588855.1 uncultured Lachnospiraceae bacterium | reverse complement strand
GAATCCTATCCAGATCATCACAAGCGGCGCAAGAAACGTCCCGCTCAGCGCGGAAAAAGGCGATGGAACCGCTGCCCATACACAGGCTGCAGCCGCTCCGGCAAGACTGGCCGGTACAAGCCGGCAGACAGAACTTTCCGCCTTGAGAATCTTTCTCAATGCCAGCAGCAGGCCGAGGTTCATACAAAAATTCACCCCGAAAAACACGTCTATGTACAGCTCATACTCCAAGGCTTTCCGCCTCCTGTCTCCAAAACACATTATATTCAATTGTCCGTTCGGATTTTGTCAAATACTGACGGCGAAACCTGTTTTTTTATCGTGGAAAAATCAGATTTATCGACATATGACGATCGGACCCGCCCAGGGCGGGCAAACCAAACCAAGCGTCACTGGCGCGTTTTTTGCATACTGACGCAAACCAAAAAGGAGACGCCCTGAAAGCGTCTCCCTGAGAAATCCATGAAATAACCCTTATCTATCTTTTATTCTTCAAAAAGTCCGGAATAGAAATATCCTTCATATTGGTGTTGGGACGGTATGTCACGCCGCCTGTCGGGGCCTGTCCGCTTCCCGCGGAGGATCCTGAACGGGTTCCGAAAGAACCTGTACCGAAGGAGGGCGTTGTGCCGGAGGCAGTCGCCGCCGCCTCAGACACTCCGGTCTTGGGCTTAAAGGTTCCGAAAGAACCAAGCTTGGACACAGGAGCAGCTCCGCGCTCGTCCAGTCCGGTCGCGATAACAGTAATGGTTGCCTCATCCTGAGCGTTCTCATCATACACGGCGCCGAAGATAATATTGGCATCCTCGCCGGCCAGCTCCTGAACGTAGCTGGCTGCCTCGTTAGCCTCAATCAAACTGATATCGCCGGAGATATTGATGATCACATGGGAAGCGCCGTCAATGGTAGTCTCCAGAAGCGGGCTGGATACGGCCTGCTTCACAGCCTCCAGAGCCTTCTCATCGCCCTTGGCCTTACCGATTCCCACATGGGCAATACCCTTATCAATCATAACGGTCTGCACATCGGCAAAGTCCAGATTGATCAGGCCGGGTACATTGATCAGGTCCGTAATTCCCTGCACTGCCTGCTGAAGAACCTCATCAGCCTTCTTTAACGCGTCAGGCATAGTTGTCCTGCGGTCAACAATCTCAAGCAGCTTATCATTGGGAATCACGATCAGCGTATCGACGTTGTCTTTTAAGCGCTCAATACCCTGCACCGCGTTAACCATACGGGTCTTGGCCTCAAACCGGAACGGCTTTGTCACAACTCCTACCGTCAGGATACCCATATCCTTGGCAATCCTGGCGACTACAGGCGCGGCTCCGGTTCCGGTTCCGCCGCCCATTCCGCAGGTAACAAACACCATGTCCGCTCCTCTCAGAGCCTGGGCAAGCTCCTCCGCGCTCTCTTCAGCGGCCTTCTCACCAACTTCAGGCCGGGCTCCCGCGCCCAGTCCCTTAGTCAGCTTCTCTCCAATCTGCATGGCAGTAGGCGCCTTACAAAACTGAAGGGCCTGCTTATCGGTATTCACTCCGATAAACTCCACTCCTGCAATATTCTCATCTATCATACGGTTCACCGCGTTATTACCGGCTCCACCGACACCTACCACTATGATCCGGGCTGAATTTTCTGCCTCATTAATCTTGATCTCTAACAAGTAAACTCCTCCTTCACTTTGCGGACACCCCCATGCCCTTTATATTACGTCCTTCAACCTTTTTATGCCTAGCCCTAACTTATATCATATTTGATTTCAAATAAAATATCAACCACTTTTTTAATTATTTTTCATCAATCGCGCACATTTTTTTTGAAGGTAGAAATCAGGTCCTCATCTGTCTCATCATAATTGTCAAGATAAAGAATTCCATCCAAATCCTGGATCTGGGGCATCATATCCGCCAGCAGGGAAATCTTTCCGTCCATCTGGGAACTGTCTCCCAAAATCACCTCCACATTGTTAAAATACAGTGTGGCACTGCCCCTGGAATCATACTGGATCCTGTCAATTTTTATTTTGCGGACAGAGAGCATCTGGGTCAGATTGAGAATCTTTTCAAAAATTGCCGCGTCCTCCACAGGAAGGGGCTGATAGAGGACAATGTGACCATACTTCAGTCCGGTGACTCCGGGGATCCCGTCAATGGGCTGGTCGGTGCTCTCCACAACAATACCGTCCTTGTCAAAATACATGTAGCTGTTCATGTAGGACACATACCCTACCACGCTCTTCTCATGGACGATAATCTGGACATGGGTGGGACTCAAAAAATGGATCTGATAGTCTTCCACAAAAGGGATTCGTATATGCTCCCTCGTTTTCTCTTTCAGAAAGAAATAGGCGCTGTTAAAGTCCACATTCTTCTGAAATATAATATCTACGATCTCCTGCTCCGTATACTGGCTGTTGCCGGAGATAGTCACCTGACGGATATTGACTGACAAGACGGCCGCCACAGCCAACGCTGCGAGCAGCGCAAGCAGAACAGGACCTTTGTGCAGTTTTCCTTTCAAAGCATCTATCATAGCAATCCTCCACAACGGGCGCCGCGCGGACCCGCGCCGCATCAAAGTATCTCTACTCCTTCCGGCGGATTCGGGCTCCCAGACCTTCGAGATCACGGCAGATATCTTCATAACCTCTGAAAATATGGCCGCATTCCGAGATCTCCGTAATCCCTTCCGCGGCCAGCCCGGCCGCCGCCATGGCCGCTCCTCCCCGCAGGTCAGTCGCCGTCACGCCGGTTCCGGTCAGCGGATATCTCCCCGTAACCCAGGCCGTATCGTTCTGCACATCGATGCATGCGCCCATTTTCTTCAGTTCCTCAGCCGCCGCAAACCGCTCTTCAAAAACCGTCTCCCGGACGCTTCCCGTCCCTTCGCTGACCGCCAGAACCGCCAGCATGAGAGACTGCAGATCTGTGGGAAACTCAGGATACGGGCCTGTCACCACATCGCATTTAACCGGCCTGCCTTTCATGGCAATGTCGATCTGCCGATCCCCGGTTTCCAGAACCGCTCCCATAGACGCGAATACGCGAAGCACCTCTTTCAGTTCTCCGCCGTTCACTCCTCTCAGCACCGCCCGGCCCCCTGCAGTCATAACACATGACAGATAGGTTCCGGCCACGATCCTGTCGCCTTCCACGGAAAATTCCGTATCATGAAGCTCCGATACGCCTTCCACCTTCAACACGCCGGTTCCGATTCCGCTTACCTTCGCTCCCATGGAGTTCAAGAACCGGCACAGCTGTCCGATCTCCGGCTCCATGGCGGCTCCGATTATGACGGTAGTCCCTCTCGCAAGCACAGCCGCCAGAAGCACATTCTCCGTAGCGCCGACGCTGGGAAACGGAAGATTCACCCTGGCTCCGCGGAGCCTTCTGTCGGCCCTGGCCGTCAGCTTTTCATCACCCAGCTCAGAAATCCTCGCTCCCAGGCATTTCAGTCCATGAATATGAAGATTAATAGGACGGCTTCCGATGGAACAGCCGCCGGGATAGTAAGTGGCCGCCTCCCCGCATCTTCCCAAAAGCGCCCCCAGAAGCACGATGGACGAGCGCATGGCCGTCCCGTAAGTTCTCGGTATGGCGACACGGGACAGGCTTTCCGCCTGAACAGTCAGAACATTTCCCTCAAAGCTGCACCTGCAGCCAAGGGAAGTAAGTATCTGAATCATGCACCGTATATCCTGAATCCCGGGTACGTTTTTCAGAACCGTGGTCCCCCTGTTGAGAATGGCGGCCGCCGCCATAGGCAGCGCCGCGTTCTTGGACCCCTGGATCCATACCTCACCCTTTAACGGACATAGTCCCTGAATCTCAATGGCAGACAACCTGCTCCCTCCCGCAGCATATTATATACTATCCTATGTAGCTGAGGGGGCAGCTGTAGCCCGGCCACCCTCTATTTTTCCAATTTAATCTGATTGGACACGCTTAACACCATCCCCATCTCGATCATCAGAAACAGTATGGACGTGCCTCCGTAACTGATAAAGGGCAGGGTGATTCCCGTATTGGGAATCGTATTGGTAACCACAGCGATATTCAGAATTACCTGAATCGCGATATGTCCCATGACGCCCACCACAATCATGGCCCCAAACAGATCGGGCGCATTGCTTGCTATGATCATGAACCGGTAAATCATGAACATAAAAATAAGGATCAGCGAGATAGCTCCGAACAGTCCCAGCTCCTCACAGATGATGGAAAATATCATATCGTTCTGCGCCTCGGGAACAAATCCCATCTTCTGTATGCTCTGCCCCAGGCCTTTTCCGAACATGCCTCCGGAACCGATGGCATACAGGCCCTGCAGAACCTGAAACCCGCCGTCCATAGGATAGGACTCTGGAGACAGCCACACATTGATCCGCTTCAGCTGATAAGCCTTCAAAAGACCAATTCCTGTGAGGAAATGGCCGATGGGTCCGGCGAATCCGATCACCAGTCCGGCCGCCGCCATGCACAGGGCGAAGGGCCATTTTTTCTTGCAGGCGACAAACATCATAACAAATCCGATTCCAACGATGATAATGCCGGAGCTTAAGTTGTTGGCCGCCACAATACCTGCTAAAGGGATTACAATCACAATAGCCCGGAACTTGCCGGCAAATTTATCGATATCTTTGCCCACACGGACAATCAGGGCGGCCATGGCCACGATCACCGTGATCTTGACTAGCTCCGTGGGCTGGAAGCTGAAGGGGCCCACACCCAGCCAGCGCTTTTTGCCGTTCACTTCACGGCCCCACAGGCTTACGGCTATCATCAGCACCCAGGACACCAGAATGGCCAGTTTCCAGAACTTGGCATACCAGTGGTAATCCATTTTGGAAACGATGATCATAAGCACAAAGCCGATAACGGCAATCACTCCCTGACGCACCATGAAATATGCCGCATTTCCGTCATAATCGATCTGCGCCCGGTATGAACTGGCGCTGTATATCATGATCAGTCCGAAAATAGTCAGAAATACAATAGTGAACAGAAGGCTGTAATCATAGAATCGCTGAGACCGTTTTCTTTTCTCCTGAGCCATAACAGCCTTCCCCCTTTCCTAACGACTTACAGTTCCATGACACATTCTTTAAAGATACGTCCCCGCTCCTCGTAGTTCTTAAACATGCCCCAGCTGGCGCATGCAGGCGACAGAAGCACGCAGTCTCCGTCTTCCGCGTAGTAAGCGCAGACGCGGACCGCCTCCGCCATATCCTCGGCAAACATGATGTTGTTAAATCCATGCTCCTTCGCGCAGGCCGCGATGGCGTCTCTGGTCTGCCCTATGAGGACCAGATACTTGACGTTGCCGTCGAAGGACTCGATCCACTCGTCATAGGAGGAGCCCTTATCATAACCGCCGCCTATGAGGATAATGGGACCCGGCATAGCCTTCACCGCCTGAATAGCGGCGTCCGGATTCGTCCCCTTTGAATCATTGTAATACCGTATTCCCAGGTGCTCCCTCACAAATTCAATCCTGTGCTCTACTGCCTTGAACTCCCTGACCACTTTTTTGATTGTCTTAACCGGCACACCCATAGCCATGCCCATGGCGATGGCAGCCATCACATTCTCATGATTATGACGGCCAAGAAGATTCATATCGTAAATATCGATAATAGGAGTCGCCTTTCCGTTATGGTGATATGTAATCATGCTGTTGTCAATGCAGTATCCTTCTTCCAGCTTCTGACGGCTGCTGAAAAATACCACCCTGGGCTTTATATCCTCTCCCTGCCCGAATTTGCGGAGCTCCTCATCGTCATAATTGAGAACGCAGGTATCCTCCTCCGTCTGATTGGCCGCGATGCTTTCCTTCACGGCTATGTAGCATTCCATCGTATGATGACGGTTCAGATGATCCGGCGTGATATTTAAAATGGCGCTGACGGCAGGATGAAAATCCACTGTGGTTTCCAGCTGAAAGCTGCTGATCTCCGCCACGGTCACGCTGTCCTCCTCCGTCTTCAGAGCCTCCTCGGTATAGGGGATCCCGATATTTCCCACCACATGGACATCCTTGAAATATGCTTTCATGATCTCTCCTGTCAGAGCCGTGGTGGTCGTCTTTCCGTTTGTCCCGGTGATGGCGATCAGCTTTCCCCTGGAACAATGATAGGCCAGCTGAACCTCTCCCCAGACAGGCACACCCGCGGCGCGGATAATATCCACAAAGGGCTCTTCGAGAGAAATTCCCGGACTTATAACACAGAGATTCACTCCCTTTAAATCTTCAGGCAGCAGCTGTCCCAAAATCATGGATATCCTTGCTCCCTGCTCAAAATGATTCATCACCGCCCTTGCGTCCAGGGCTGAATTTCCATCATAGAGGACAACCTCTCCTCCCATCTGAAGCAGCAGCTTCGCAGATGAGATTCCGCTCTTTCCGGCACCGGCCACCAACACTTTCTGACTCTGGTTCATCGTTCTCTCCTCCTGTTACTCTTAATGTATCCGCATGCCTGTCCTCAGGCTACAAACCAAGATAAGCAACCAGGCACAATATAGCCGTCACAATGGAAAACACGGCTACGACCCGGGTCTCCGCCCAGCCGCACAGCTCAAAATGGTGATGTATGGGGGCCATTTTGAAAAACCGTTTGCCGCCGGTCTTCTTAAAATAAGTGACCTGGATAATCACAGACAGCACTTCTATCAGATAAATAAATCCGATAATCGGTATGAACAGCGGCATCTGCATGACCAGAGTGCTCGCCGCGACAAAGCCTCCCAGAGCCAGGGAGCCAGTATCTCCCATGAACACCTTGGCGGGATACACGTTAAACAGAAGGAATCCGAGAAGGCTTCCTACTACCGCTCCCGTCATGGGGCTGATGCCGTTGCCTTCTCCCAGGGCAATGATCGTCATAAATGTCGACACAAGAATGGTCACACTGGTACACAGTCCATCCAGGCCGTCCGTAAAATTTACGCCGTTATCTGTCCCCAGCATCACCAGGAACACAAAAGGGACATAGAGAATACCCAGATCCAGCTTGAGGCCGTCCTGAAGGCCGCCTGTGAAAGGAACCAGCACGGATGTTCCCACATCCCCCGAATTCATCAGGTAGTACGTAAAAATACCTGTGATCACAAATTGTCCGATCAGTTTCTGAACAGGATTCAGTCCTTCGGAACGCTTCATCACAATCTTGATGTAATCATCCAAAAATCCGATGATGCCGAATCCCACCGTCACAAAAAGCACCGGGATGATTCTGGGGTATTCCGGAATGTAAAACAGGGATGTGATAATAATGCTCCCCAGTATGATGAGACCGCCCATGGTAGGCGTCCCCTGCTTTTTCAAATGCGTCTGCGGACCATCATTCCTCACCTGCTGTCCGAATTTCAGCTTGTGAAGAAAAGGTATCACAATGGGGCACAACAACGCGCTGATGGCAAAAGCAATAATAATGGCCAATATGGTTTCATTAATCATATAACACCTCGAGCTCTTATGTATCCGAGTTTTAAGCGACATTAGTTAGTATACGTCTTTTTCCCAGAATAATCAACCACAGATTCGATTGGAAGAAACTGTTCTTCTGCCTGGGGTTCAATTCCCAGATATGGCAGAATATTTCTGAAAATGTCCCCAATCACCGGGGCTGCAATCGTTCCCCCGTAATAGACTCCCGCAGGCTCGTCTATTGTGATCAGCGCAATTACCTGCGGATCGTCCGCCGGAGCGAAACCGACAAAACTGGAAATGTACTTTTTCAGGCTTCTGGGAAGCTTCTCGGAAGTAGCCGTTTTCCCTCCAATCCGGTATCCTTCCAGAGCGGCATTCTTTCCGCTGCCCCCGGCAACCACCTGTTCCAGAATATACCGCATGGTCTCACTTGTTTCCTTCGACACAATGCCAGTTCTTTCAGGATAGGAAAACTCATGAATGGTCTCCCCGTCGGCGCTGACCGACCGGATTCCGAAATGAGGCGTCACACGGGTACCTCCGTTAATGATGGAGGAGGCCGTGGTGATCAGCTGCAGCGGCGTTATCTGGAAGGACTGACCGAAAGACACGGTGGCAAGCTCCACAAGACCCATATCCTCTTTCCTGTGCATGATCGTGGCCGCTTCTCCCGGAAGATCCACGCCGGTTTTCCCCAGAAGGCCAAACTGCGTGAAATAATAATAATACCTTTCCACTCCCAGTCTCTGGCCTACATCGATGAATACAGGATTACAGGAATTCATCGCTCCCTCAAGAAAGGTTTCCCCACCATGACCGCCAACTTTGTGACATCTGATGCGTCTGTCCTCCACTATTCTGAATCCTGGGCAGGAAAAATGGTCGTCAAGTCCCACTACGCCTGCTTCCAGACCGGCTGCCGCCGTGATGATCTTAAAGGTGGAACCCGGCTCATAGGTATCGTTGATGGAGGGATTTCTCCACATCCGGTTCAGCAGATCCTGCCGGGACAGGGTATTTCCCTCTTCCGGCTCAAAATTCAGTGTAAACGGATCGTTCAAATCAAATTCCGGCACATTCACCATGGCCAGAATCTCCCCGTTTTGGGGATTCATAATAATAACGCTGACGCGTTTCGCGCTTTTTTCTTCCATCACTTTCATGGCGGCCTGCTGAGCATACGTCTGAATATTCACATCCAGGCTGACCGTCAGATCCGCCCCGGCCAAGGGTTCTACCCTCTCTTCAAAGGCGTTTTCCAACTCTACGCCGGCAGCATCCGTCATGGTAAGAATCAGGCCGTTTACACCCTTCAGATAGTCTTCGTACCGGACCTCCAGGCCAATAATCCCCTGGTTATCTCCTCCTGTAAATCCCAGGACCCTGGAGGCCAGGCTTCCGTAGGGATAATAACGCCGGTAATCCTCATCTACCTTTACTCCCGCCAGATGGAAGCTTCGAATCGCGTCTCCCAGGGCTTTGTCCACATTGGTCCTGATGATCTCTCTGGAACTGCGTTTTTCCACTTTTTTCCGAATTTCCTCTTCCGGCAGCACCAGTTCCCCCGCCAGAACATCGATCACGCGTTCCGCGTCCTCGATCTGATTATGGATCACAGATACGGTACAGACCGTCCGGTTGTCGGCAATAACCGTACCGTTGCGGTCCAGTATCCTTCCGCGGGCGGCCTTGATCGTCCGCTCTCTTTGATGAAGATCCTCCGCCATCCGGCTGTAATACTGGGACCGGCATACCATAAGAAACGTCAGCCGGCACATCATTCCTGTCATAAATATACAGATTATCAGACAGGCCGCCGCCGCTCTTTTCCGGTGACAGCTTTGATTTCGGTTCATAAAACCACCGCCGCAGGCCATTGCTACAGTATATGAACACGTCTCTATTTTATTCCAGTGTCAATCGTCAGATACTTAATCCGCCGCGGGAGACAGACCGCCCGGCATCATATCCGGCAGGTCGGAAGGAACTATGCTTCCGTCTTCCGCTGTCTCTCTGGGCACATACTCTTCCGTATCATAAGGTATCGGCTGAACAATAATATCTCCAGGCTGGGATTCCGCCTCTCCATCACCTTGATTCTGCCCGGCTTCTCCGGAAGCGCCTTCCTTCGGAGAGGAGGTTTCTTCCGCGGATTCGCCCGCAGCTGTTTCGCTCTGAGACGTTTCTCCCTGCGGATTTTCTCCCTGCGCGGTCTCTCCCTGAACGGTCTCTCCCTCAGCCTCCTGGGGTTCTCCTGATGAAACCGTCTCCCATCTTCTGGGAGTCTGAATCTCCACATCTCCGTCAGGAAATACGTTCAAATATGGAAGAATATCCCCCATAATCTGCGAAAAGACGGCGCTGGCAAATGTAGAGTGGGCCTGGTCTTCCACATGTGGTTGGTCAATGACTACATATACCAGGACCTGCGGATTATCCGTCGGGGCAAAACCGCAGAAGGAAACGAGATAGTCCTGCTTGTTTCTGCCCTGTTTCTCCGCCGTACCGGTTTTTCCCCCAATCTGATAACCTTCCACCTGGGCTGCCTTTCCGGTCCCCTCAGACACTGTCTTTCTCAGGGCCTCTCTCAAAAAGCGGCTTGTAGAATCCGATACGGTTTCCCTTACCAGCCGTCCGTCATTCTTCTGGATGACGGAACCGCCCTCATTCATGATCTGCTTCATCACATGGGGCTCATAATAATACCCCCCGTTAATGGCTGACGAAAACGCCGCCGCCATCTGAACCATCGTGCAGTTGTAGTTCTGTCCGAAAGCATTGGTCGCAAGACTGGCGGAATCCATATTATCCACCCGGTAAACCAGAGTGGAGGCCGATGCCTCGCCCGGCAGATCGATTCCCGTCCTGGAACCCAGGTTGAACATGTCCTGATATTTTTTGAATACCGTCTTGCCTTCCATGGCAGCCATCTGCATCATGGCGTCGTTGCAGGACTGCATGATCGTCTCTTCCAGACTCAGATTGCCGTGACCGCCCTTACTGTACGCCGTACACTTGATATCATATCCGCCCACATGCTGCAGACCGTCACACATAAAATAGGTATTGGGATTAAACAGATTTTCCTCCATGCCCGCAGCTACCGTCAGAACCTTGGAAGGAGAACCTGGCTCATAGGTATCGCTCAGACAGAAATTCCTCCACATCTGATTCATGGCGTCCAGCTGCTGCTGTGAATCCATGGCGTCAATTTCCGATTGAGAATAAACCGCCGTCAGATCCCTGGGATTATTCAGGTCGTACACTTTTTCATCGGCCATGGCAAGAATCTCTCCGTTATTGGGATCCATGACCAAAACACCTATATGTTCGCTTCCCGGATTAGCCTTCCACTCCTCGATCCGGCGCTCCACCATGCTCTGAATATTGACGTCGATCGTAGACATGACCGTATAGCCGTTTTCTGCCGGCTTGATAACAATCTCCCTGTTGGATTCATCGTCAAGATATCCGTACTCGCGGCCATTGGTTCCCGTCAGCATATCGTTATAAGACTGCTCGATTCCGCCGCTTCCCGTACTCCCGTCCCCGCTGGCAAATCCGATTACGTTGCACGCCAGTGTCTTATACGGGTACATCCGCTGATATTCTTCCTCAAACCAGACGCCGTGGACCCGGGCTTTATTGTCCGCCTTCTCATTAGCCTCGTTAATCTGATCTTCCAGTGCCTCAAACTCTTCTTTTTTTTCAAAAGGCACCCGCCTTTCATAACGAATGTAGGGAGAATTTTTCTGACCGGAAAGAGTATCCAGAAGTTCCTGTCTGTCATACCCAAAGCACTGAACCAGAGCGTCCACCGTAGCAGCCAGATAGACCTCCTCATTGGCATACATCTGCGTCGCGTCCAGGATCACATTGTACACCTTATTGCTGGTAGCCAGGCAGGTTCCGTTCCGGTCCACAATATCGCCTCTGCGGTAGGGAATCGTCCGGCTGTCGAAGGTAGATCTCTGGGTCAGAACCGTTTTCGTGTATTCCTCATTCTTTTCATCTACCAACCGGTACAGCACACCGCTAAGCGCAAGTAAAGCCAGCATGATCACTACTACCGTGATTGCCAGCTTTTCCTGCATATATCGCTTAAAAATCTTCTTTTTGGAACCGTGATTGTCATGGCGTTCCTTAGTACTTGGGGATGTCTTCATTTTGTCTTACATACTCGCTTTCTGTCTTATTATACAGAAGGACCTGATCCTTATTGGCATATACCATGCCGAGATCTTCCACGGCCACCCGATATACATAATCCAGATCCACGCTGGTATTGATGCTGGTCTCCAGCGCGTCATTCTCTGATTTGAGCGTTTCCAGCTGCCGCTCCATGGTTTTAATATTATCCATCCGGCTGTTGATTTCCGATTGAATATGCAGAAAACTGACGCAGATATACAGCATAAAGCATGCGGCAATAATCAATACAGCCAGATAAGGCAAATCCACCTGAAGGGCTTTCTCCTGATTTCGTCTGAGTGTATTCCGATCTACCCGGTGCCGTTCTTTTCTCTGCGGATTCTGAGAAGGTTCTGACGGGTAGCGTTCCGGTTCAAGCCTGCGCACAGTATTGCCATACACATAAACCTGAGCATGGGACGGCCGTTCCATCCGATGCGCCATTCGGCCCTGTACCGCTCTAGTGGCTGCCATGATGAGTCTCCTTTCTAACTCCGTTCAAAAACTCTTAATTTTGAGCTTTTGCACCGTCTGTTCTCCAGTACTTCTTCTTCGGTAGGCACCACCGGTTTTCTGGTGATGACCCTTCCTCTGCTGACCCGCCCGCAGACACATACCGGAAAGCTAGGCGGACACTGACACGGATTCTCATTTTCCCGAAAACGGGTTTTAACAATCCGGTCTTCCAGGGAATGGAAGGTAATGACGCACAGCCTTCCGCCCGGATTCAGCAGTTCTATCATTGTATCAATAGAGGAATTCAATACCTCCAGTTCTCTGTTTACCTCAATTCGCAAAGCCTGAAATGTTCTCTTGGCTGGATGTCCGCCCTCGGCGCGCATCTTCATGGGAATCGCCGCCTTAATGACCTCTTCTAACTCTTTTGTCGTCTCGATCCTGCCTTTCAGCCTGCGTTCGGCTATATGCTTCGCGATGTTTTTGGCAAATTTTTCTTCGCCGTAATCTCGGATAATCCGGTACAGCTCCATCTCGTCATAATCATTGACTACGTCTGCCGCTGTCAGATCCTGTCTCTGATCCATCCTCATGTCCAGCGGTGCGTCCTCCCGATAAGTAAAGCCGCGGGACGCGTCATCAAACTGATGAGAGGAAACCCCCAGATCCAGGCAGATGCCGTCGACCTTCTGAAGCCCCAGCTCCTCAAGAACCTGCCTCACGCGCTCGTAATTGCTCCGCACGATGGTTACACAATCGCTAAAAGGCCTAAGCCTTTCCGATGCCGCCTCGACAGCCTCCGCGTCCTGATCGATACCTATGAGTCTTCCGCCGTTTCCCAGCCTTCTGCATACTTCAAAAGCATGTCCGCCGCCGCCCAGGGTGCCGTCCACATAGATACCGTCCGGCTTTACGTTCAGGCTGTCAACGGTCTCAAAAAGGAGAACCGGCTTATGTTCGAACATCATATGCCCAATCCCTCCAGATTGGCAGCGATCTCATCCACGTCATCATAATTACTGTATTCGGCCCACCGATCCTTATCCCAGATCTCAACGTGCTTGCCGTTGCCGATCAGAACCGCGTCCTTCTCAATGTGGGCAAATTCCCTCAGAACGGCCGGGAGAAGTATTCTCCCCTGCTTGTCTACTTCGCAAGTGGTAGCACCGGACAGGAAGAATCTGGTAATCTTACGGCTGTCACGATTGGCAATGGACAAATTGGAAAGCTTCTCGGCAAATTTTTCCCACTCAGAATTCTCATAAACATAGAGACAGTCATCCAGACCCTTGGTGACTATGAACTCATCGCCCAGTTTATCACGGAATCTGGAAGGAACGATCACTCTGCCCTTTGCATCAACCGTATGGTTGTACTCGCCGATGAATTCCATTTCCTTCTCCTGATGCCTCTCCTGGTGCATTTCTGCACCACTTTCTTCCACTTTACTCCACTTTCTACCACTTCATACTCCAATTCTAGTATAAAACCTCGAAAATAGCAAGGAAAATTTCAAAAAAAATTCAAAAAAAATGAGGCAATTGCTGGCTCGGGTTTTTGACACCCCTAATCTCTAGAAAGCCTTATCAGGCTTATTTTTTTATGTCAAATTTATTTTTATATA
>CANQBN010000073.1 GCA_947588855.1 uncultured Lachnospiraceae bacterium | reverse complement strand
GTGGGTAATAGCGATGGCAGTTCCCATTATTTTTATAATCCTAAAAAGAAAATGGGATAAGGTAAGCATATGCTTGTATGGTATATTACTGCTGATTATCGGAATAGGAAACGTTCCCAGAATGCATAGCTCGCTGCCGGTATTATGCATTTTATTGGTGACTGTTGGCTTAAAATATAAGCGACAGGTAAATGATAGGTATGTTTTTTATTTTTTAAAGAAATGCGGTTTGATATTTTTGTGTTTTGGTGCTTATTATTTGTTTATTATGTTGCTTCCGGGTCTTTACATGGGAATGACGGGAACGGAAGGATTGATCAATAATATTCCTCCGTGGCATACCATTTATTTGAGTTATGGATTTGAAGAAAATCCGTATGGTATTATTTGGTTAGATAAATGCGCAGACGAAACTGTAAAAAGAATAGTTCCCGGGACAGAATATTTATCTCCTGCATATTTTACGATTTTAAAAAATGAATGTATTAGGATGTGGACAGAGAATCCTGTTTACTTTATTGGTTCGTATTTAAGGAAAATAAATATATGTATACAGGAGATGGCAAAACAGCAAAAATGGATATGGGCAGCTATTTCCCTGCTGTTGTTTTTCTTTTTGTTAAAAAAATGGCTTGGTTTAGAAACAAATGTGTCCAGGCGGATAAGACAAATTACAGTATGTCTTATCATGTTAGGAATCGAATTCATTTTTCCGCTTATTGCGATACCTCAATTTGTATATATGATGGGTTTATATGGCGCGTGGGGATTGGTTTTTGCGTTAATAGTATGTTATTGCATGGAAGATAGCGGATTGTTGGTGAATTATTTGTATAAGATAAGAGGTAAGGATATGGTTAAAGCGGAAGGATATAACTATAAATGTGTATCGAGTAGGAAAAAAAGAACTGAGTGTATTATTTGTGGGGGGGGGTTAAAGGAATATAAAATTGACGGATTGCTGCAGTGCCCTCGCTGCGGATTTATTACAACAGATTTGTTGCTGCCTATGGAAGAACTAAAAAAAATATATTCTTATAAGTATTATAATGGAGAGGAATATGCGGATTATATTTTAGATAAGAAGATATTACAAAAGAATTTTAAGAAAAGGATAAAGCGTATTCGAAAATTTCTCGCTTGTCCTGAAGAAAAGGATCTGTTTGAGATCGGGTGCGCGTATGGTTTGTTTTTGGAGATAGCGGCAAAAGAATTTCATTCGGTTGCCGGGATCGATATCTCAACAGATGCCGTCAATTATGCAACTGAAAAATTGCATATGAATGCGGTCGCAGGAGATTATGCACAGTATGATGATGGAAAAAAATATGATGTGATTTGTATGTGGGATACTATTGAGCATTTAGACAGGCCGGATATATATGTGAGAAAGACGTATGAAGCATTAAAATCCAACGGTTTGCTTTGTATTACAACCGGCGATATGGGGAGTCTGAATGCAAAAATACGCGGCCGTAAATGGCGTCAAATACATCCGCCGACACATCTACATTATTTTTCGCTTGATACTTTAAGAAAACTGTTAAATATAAATGGTTTTGAGGTAATAGATGTTTCGTATCCAACGAATATATTAAGCGGAAATAATATTTTATATACATTGCTATGTTTGAAGAGCTCGCATAAAAAGGTATATGAATTTTTTAAGGGAACATGGGTGGCTGATATTAATATAGATATTAATTTACGGGATTTTATGTTCGTGATAGCGCGAAAAAGAGGATAGGAGACAAAAAAAGAAAATAATACTGCTGATATTTGAGGTTTAATAAGTCGATATATTTATGAACGAGAGGAGAAATATTGTTTATGAAAAAACAAAAGAAATTTACAAAGGAAAATATTGTCAAAAAATATAATGGTTATGTGCAATTGGGTTGTTTTTTGCTCACCCTTATATTTGGCGTCGTTCTTAATCTGCTTGATGTGCAGGAAAAGCAGAGTATTATAATTGAATTGCTGTTTGTGATATCTGTGGAAATAATTGTTGGTAATTTATATCAATGTGTTAAATATGATCAGAAGAATATGGTTAATATCGAAATAGAAAAAGGATATGATAAGTTTTCCGAATTACTATCTGATGAGAATGCTAAGAGGATATCGGATTTATTTATATCAGGTGTTACATGTAGTTCGGTATGGCCGCATATTGAGAAAATAAAAAAACTTTTAAAAGAAAAACGTACAGTAAGAATATTGATTTCGTCTGACGATGCTATTGATGCCAACGTAGCGATATGTTGTAAAAATGATAGCGAAAAAAAACGGCAGAGGAATAAGGAAGATATCCTCAATAAGATAAATACTCTGCGTATTATATTGCTGAACAATGATAAAACAATACTTAAAGCATATAGGAAAAAGCGTTTTCAAATCAGGAGAACGGACGTTCCGTTTACGTTGTCGTATGTTGGGATAAATCTATTTGGTGATAACCATAATAAAAAAATACAGGTCCTGCAGAATGTTGCATATCAGGAAACTCGTATGTGTCCGACTATGTTTTTAAATGTTTCTGATAATGAGGATTTATTTAATTACTATTTTGAGTCATTAAATAAATTATGGGAAAACGCTATACCGTATGAAAAGGATGATTGGGTATGAAACGAAAGAGAGATGTATCATTTTCAGTCTGACAGCAGGTTTGATGAGCAGTTAGTTAACGGTGAAAGCGGATCAGCTTAGGCGCCAGCTTGACTTCATCCGGTCTTGCTGATATGGGCTGTGCTGTTTTGAAATATGCTGTCAACGATGGAAAAGGCAGGGCATTAAAAACCGGTTTCAATGAATTCCCGAATCGTTTTGGGAAAGCGGGGGATGTATGCGGGATAATTACCGTTGATTCAGACGATCAGCATTTGGTAAAAGGTGTTGTTCGCATGGGCCGGAGATTGTCGGAGGCAGGAAGCACAGGAAAGAAGCAGGATTCCTTTTTGATTTACTGGATTCTATTTGGAGAATTCTTTCGGTATCTGTTTTCGTCTCTGAGTGCTTCTGTGATCAATATCTGTTTGTTTTATCTTTTGTCATTGTGGATTCCGGGGATAGTTGGGATTTGGATTGCGACAGCGTTGGCGCGTGTGATATCTTCCTTTTATAATTATTCCGTGAACCGCAGTATTATGTTTAAGACATCGTTGGATATGAAGAGGTCACTGTGGTGTTATTATATGCTATAGGTGAAAGTGTATTCTTTTCATAGGATGGAATTGGCATGAGAAAGAAGATCAAAGAAAAATGTTTTTTTGTTTTGATATTTTTGATCGTTGCAGGCAGCATTATTTTAAAGGATATGTATTTGCCTACGGCCGTGGTCTCTAGACCGGATACGCAGGTCGCGTTTGCGACTGATCAGAGGATATTGGAGCAGACCTGGCAGCCAACTGTGAAAAGGTTGTCAGAGGTCAGCATTCCATACACTGTGGAGGGCTCTTTTGCGGCGGATCTGTGCATGCGTTTCGTGTCGGATGACGGGCAAAAGCTATTTGCGCAGGTCGAGGAGGCGTATCAATTCACGGATGGAGAACAGGGAACATTGCAGTTCCCTGTTGGTGTATTTTCTGTAGAACCCGGGACGAGATACAGGATTCAGCTTGTGTATGAAAATGTGGAAGGGATCGGTAAACTGCTGTTCCCTGCAGGGTCAAACTATATGGGATGCAGCATTGACGGGATAGCTTGTGATCTGGCAGCGGCGTTCCGATTCGTGTTTGTGAAATATTCCAGGATTTTCTGGCTGGTGATGACAGTTTTCCCGTTTTTGTCATTTTCCATGTTGTTTATGACGGCTTGGAGGAGAAAATGGGAGGAAGTGATCGGGCTGGCCTTTCTGTCCTCGACGTTGTTGTTGTATGTTTCGGGTCTGTTTGGCAGTCTGGAATATGGGATCTTTGCATTATATATCTTATCGGCAGTTTCAATATTTGCGGCGATGTATCTGTATAATCGGCGCAATATGACGGTTTCGGACGTGATCTCTCCGGCTGTGCCTGTATACGGCCTGCTGTTTCTTTTGGTTATTTTAAACAATCGCAATACCTGGTTCGGGACATGGGACGAGTATTCTCATTGGGGGATTGCGGCAAAGGATATGTATTATTATAATGCTTTCCCTGCACATCCGGGATCAACGGTGATGCTGACCAGATATCCTCCTTTCAGCGCCCTGATCGAATATTTCTTTACATATAATAACGGTCTGTTTTCCATTGATCTGATTTATATCGGATTTCAAATGATGATCATCAGTTGCCTGATCCTTCTGTGTAAAGCAGCGGCTCGGGGGAGGGTGAAGTATCTTTTGCCTGCGGTTTTGATCATATTTACACTTCCTGTTTCTTTTTTCGAGACAATATTTAATGATATATGTGTGGATTCTTTACTGGCGGTACTTCTGGCATATGTTTTCATTTGTTATTATTCCGAGAAAATGTCGTTGTTTAATATGCTGCGGATCATATGCGGTGTATCCGCGCTTACGTTGACGAAAGAGGCTGGGCTTGCGATCGCGGGCTTGGCCTGCCTGGTGATGCTTTTGGATACGTGTTGGAGGGGAGTGAAGGAGAAGAATATAGTCGGAAAGCGGATAGTGTGGCAATTCCTCCCGCTACTGGCCACGGGGGTTTCTTTCTTCAGCTGGCAGCTATACCTGAGAACCGCTTTGAATAGAACGAATGCGGGAAACGGTGCAGCAGGGGTAAACAGTATTGTGGATTCGAGCGGTCTGAGCGTCGGAGGGATCCTGAATTTATTTACGGGAAATGGGCAGGAATATCAATATCGCGCAGTGAAAAATTTTTTTGAGGAGCTGTTCAGTGGGGATACATTCGTACTGGCGGGGATTCCCTGCTCTTTTGCGGATCTGTTGGTTTTGGTATTGATCATAGCGTTTTTATTGTCATCTGCGGGGGTCATGGCAGATGTTAAGAAGCGGTTTTTATCGTATGGCCTGTTATCTGCTGGAATGGGGATGGTTTATGCGCTGTTCCTTATGTTTCTGTATTTATTTGCTTTTTCCGCCGTGGAAGCTGTTGATCTTGCGGGAATTGAGAGATATTTGGGTGCATGGATCGGTGGAGTGGCATTAGCGCTGGCGGGTTTGTTTTTATTGGGAGCTGCAGAAATAAATATCGGAGACGGTCAAAAGACAGTCTGGAAGTATGTTTTGGTAATGTGCGGGATATTGATCATTATAGCGCCGCTGCAGGATTATTATATAAAGAACAGGGATTATCAAATTACGGAAGATATGGTATACGGCTTTGATGATGCGGATGAGGTCTTAAGGAGTTTTGCGGATAAAGAGGATCGCATATATTTTGTCTGCAACAATGCGAAGGATATCGCGAATTATATGTTCAGGACTGCCGTATGTCCGGTGAATGTCAGTTTGAGAGAGCATAATTTGTTTGCTTCAGAAAAAAAATATCAGGAAATGAAAGAGTATTATAAAGCGCAGAATGAAGAAGAAATTGGTTCGCCCACAATACTTTCCTCAGAGACCTGGAAAGAGCGGCTGGAACAGTACCAATATGTTTTTCTCATGCATCCCAATGAAGTGTTTCAGGAATCGTATGGAGATCTTTTTGGAGCTTCGGATACGATTGATGATGGGACGTTTTATCAGGTGCGAATGAATTCCGGGAAGCTGTCTCTTCATTATATTGGCAAGATTGGAATGAAGTGGTTTTTGGAATATGATTGAAGATGTGAGTGATAGGTTGGTTCTCCGATTTTGGGTTCGTTTCGGTCACAATATCATTTGGGATCAAATTAAGGGGAGTGGACAACAATGAACAAAAGTGAAAAGGCGAGAGATTTTATAATATCCGTGTGTTTATTTATTATTCCGATGTTGTTTTTGGGGTATCAGGGTGTTTTTTCATGCGGTTTTCATTTGACAGATGATCATGAGATAGTCAGTCTAACTTCTGCGATTCACAAATATGGGTACTTTAATACCTTATTGACTACAATTAGGGGAGATCTGAGTATTCGGTTCAGGCCGGTATATTGGATAGTGCGTGTAACCAGGGCCTTGTTATTCGGAAATAATGTAAGGCTATGGCATATTTGCACTAGTGTGGAAATATCTCTGCTGATTGTATTGGGATATATTTTTGCAAGGCAAATGGGATCAAAGCGTTTCTTGGCAATTATCTTTTCCGTTGTTTATTTGATAGGGGGGGGGTCAGTCAGAAGTGATTTGGCGGTTAGGCCCTCAAGAGGGATTGGGGTGTGTATTGCTTTTGAGCAGTCTGGTGATATTTGGTTGCTATTATAAAAAACGTACCTTGATTATTCAGATTATAATGACATTTCTGATTATATTTATGATGGGAACAAAAGAGTCTTTTTTCTTAATGGGAATAGGTGTTTTATTGTTTATTATATATAAGGAATTTAGCTCTTTTGAGGAAAATATTATTTCCATATTGAAGAGATACATGATAGTGTTTCTGTCGGTTTTGATTGCCACTATAGTTGGATTCGTGATAATATTTAAGGTTGTCGGCCTTAATCAGATCGGTTATGCTGGAATTGATAAAACTTACAGGATGTATGATTACATATTGGGAATTCGTCAGATTATTTTCAATAATTTAAGCCCATATTTTTCTTTTTTGCTTGTGGTATTATCTCTTATGATATGCAGTACAGTTATGGGTGCAAGAGGAAACCTGAAAAAAAGGTATATATTACAATTCCTGACAGAAATGAGTTTTATTGGATACGGTGTATTATCACAGTGTATTCTGTATACGAAGAGTGGAATGGAAAATAGATATATTTTACCCACAGCATTGATTATATTAATTTTTTGCATGCTTATGTCTCAATATAGTGTCAATGAGTCAGTCATATCAAAAAGTGCTAAAGATTGCTTGCTGGTTGTATTGGCGATTGGAATCATTTGTCGTACAACTGTGATCAGCGAGGTTAATAAATATGTAAATGAGGGAAACAACACAACGAAAATGCTTTCGAGAGTTGCTGAAATAAGTGAGCCGGGGACAGAAATAGTTGTAAATCTAAGCTGGGATGAATGGAATGGAGCAGTAGTACATTTTATGAAGGAATTATATAATATTGACAGTGTCACATCGCCGGATGTTTATAAAATAGATATTGATGGTATTGATCGTGCCGATGTGTATATTATGGAGTCGGGGAATCTTACAGAAAATAATATGATAAAGGATAATCTGGAAGTATTTGGGGATTTTGCAATTCAGTATTGATTGGTATTTATAAAGTAGAGAAGGTGTTTTATAATGTCATTTGTTTCAGTGAAGTATATGATCTTTTTCCCGATAGTGGTGCTTTTGTATTTTATCCTTCCCAAAAAGATCAGGATGTATTGGTTGTTGGTCGTCAGTTACTATTTTTATATGTCATGGAACGTAAAGTATGGCTTATTGATCTTGTTTTCTACGGTTATCACTTATCTGTGCGGGCTGGCTATTGAAAAAGTAAAATGTTTGTCTGTATCCATAGGGAAAATGCAAAGGAGTATTAGATCAGTTGTTATATTTACAGGTATTATTATCGATTTAGGCCTTCTATTTTATTTTAAATATATTAATTTTTTTATCAATAATTTAAATTATTTCTTTCTTAAAATGCAGATAGACATCCAGTGCCCGAATTTTGATATAGTTTTGCCTGTAGGAATTTCTTTTTTTATTTTTCAGACAATGGGGTATATGATCGATGTATACAGGAACGAAGTAAAAGCTGAAAACAATCTGTTCAGGTATTCTTTATTTGTATCATTTTTCCCGCAATTAGTTGCAGGCCCGATAGAAAGATCGAAAAATTTATTGGCCCAATTGCGGAGAACCCCGGATTTTGATGTTGAAAATGCCAAAAATGGATTGCTAATTATGGCGTACGGCATTTTTATGAAAATTGCTGTGGCAGATAATATAGCGGAATATATTGATCCGATCTTTAATGCGCCGTCGGACTATTCCGGCAGGGCATTATTATTCGCAGTCATTCTGTTTGCCTTCCAAATTTATTGTGATTTTAATGGCTATACGCAAATTGCAATAGGTTCAGCCAGGATATTGGGTTTCAAATTAAATCAAAATTTTAATGTTCCCTATATGGGGAGTTCTGTGAAGGACTTTTGGCGGAGATGGCACATCTCGTTAACATCCTGGTTCAGGGATTATTTATACATTCCTCTGGGGGGCAGTCGGAGAGGAAGGATAAGAAAGCAGTTCAATACGATGCTTGTATTTTTATGTTCTGGTATTTGGCATGGTGCTGCATGGCATTATGTCGTTTGGGGGGGGGCTGAACGGTTTGCTCAGCATCATGGAAGATATATTTCAGCCGGTGATAAAGGAGATAAATACGTTGTGTTCAGTGGATACGGAAAAATGGATGTATAAGGTATTAAAGCGGGTTGGTACTTTTATGTTGATTGATTTTACATGGCTGTTTTTCCGAGCAAAAGACTGTACGACCGCTATATATATGTTAAAAAAAATAGTAGTAGATTTCAGAGCAGAATGGTTGATCAATTTTGGATTTACTGCGTTATTTGGAAGTTCCTATGAATTATTGACGGTAATGATTCCGCTTTTGATCATAGTATTTTTAGATGGAATGAAGTATTATGGTGTAGATGTTAAAAAATTGATATTCGATCAACAGATAGTTTTTCGATGGATCATATATGGAATGATATTATTGGCAATATTATATTGGGGAAGATATGGAACCGGTTATGAACAGACACAATTTATTTACTTCCAGTTTTAAAAATCTTATATTTGGAATGAAACTGGTCATTGCATTATCGCTATTATGTGGGTATATATATTATATATTGCCCCAATATGAACAGGGATATAATGCATCATTGATTGATAAAGTGAATCGTTTGGAGTCGATAGATTCTCCCAAAATTGTTCTGCTGGGGCATTCTAATTTGACATTTGGTATTGATTCGGCATTAATTGAAAATGAAATGGAGATGCCGGTTGTTAATATGGGGCTTCACGGTGGTAATGGGAATGCTTTTCATGAGGAAATGGCCAAGTATAATGTCGTGCCGGGCGATATTTATGTGTTATGCCATAGTGATTATAATGATAATGATATGATAGGTGATCCTATGAATGTGTGGACATCCATAGAGAATCATTTTGATTTATGGAAGCTATTGAGATTTCATGATGTCAAAACTATGGTCAAAGTGTTTCCAGTCTATTTAAAGAAGAGCCTGGGTTTGTTTTCGAGAGCGGAAGGAAATCAGGATCCTGGAGGAGTGTATTCCAGAAATGCGTTTAATGAGTATGGCGATATCAAAATCTTAAGAGAGGAAAAGCATTACGTTTTTGAGAACGAGGTCAGTGCACCCCAAATAGGCAGTATTTCCATTGAACGCATCAATCGGTTGAATACATATCTGACGGAAAAAGGAGCGGCCTTAGTTGTTGCAGGGTATCCTATCGGGAACGGGAATATGACAGATGATGTATCTGAGTTCATAAGTTTTCAAGAGCAGTTAGAAGAAAGTTTGGATTGCCCGGTGATCAGTAATTATGTGGACTATATGTTTGATTACAGGTATTTTTATGATACGAATTTTCATTTAAATACGGAAGGGGCCAGATTAAGAACAATTCAATTGATATCTGATTTAAAAAGATGGGAACAAAGCGGGACGGATGCGGATATAGGTACAGATCAGTATATCGATATTGTGGCAGATGCAAATTTGTCTCATCTTGATGATATATATGATTATTTGGAAGCATTGCAATATGCACGGGACAGGTATACGGTATTTATTTCGGCAAAAAAAACCACGGAATGGAGCAAAGAAGTTTCTGAAAAATTGGATCGTATAGGATTATCTGTAAAAAAGGGAGACTGTGATGATAACTTTGTGGCCATCGTAGAGCGGGGGAATGTGATATATGAAAATATTACTAATGAAAAGATTGAAGTATCCGGGGAATATGATAATGGTTTGGCGACATACTCGGTGGTCAGCGGTGATAAAGATGATGGATATTGCAGTTCAATAATAATAAATGGTCAGGAATATTCGAGGAATGTTAAGGGTATGAATTTTGTGGTGTATAGTAATGAAACACATCGTATACTAGATGAAGCCGCATTTGAGTTTCATTCGACAGGAATAGATGTGATACGCTGACAGTTGGAGGTTCAGCGGAAAGATGTTGCCGTTTTTGAAAGTATATTCGCATCGCAGAAGAAGTAATGGGAATTATCGGGGGAGCAGATTCTGATGGCTCATTTGCCGTATTCTATGATCTTAAAGACGAAGATCAATATATTGGACATGCAGACCGCAGTCAGCTTCCTTACCGGGAATCTATCCGATCTGTTAGGCCAGTACGTGTGTGTCTCCAATGTCCACACGACCGTGATGTCCTATCGCGACCCGGAGTACCGCGCGGTGCAGAACGGCAGTGCGCTGAACCTGCCGGACGGGAAGCCGCTGTCGCTGGTGCAGAAGGCGCGCGGATATACGAACGCGGAGCGTGTGCCGGGGCCGGATCTGATGACGCGCCTGTTTGCGGTTTCGGAAAAGGAGGGGTACACGCATTTTTTTTATGGCAGCAAACCGGAAACGCTGGATGCCCTGCGAAAGAAACTGCAGGCGCAATATCCGCGGCTGAAGATAAGCGGCATGTATTCGCCGCCGTTCCGGGATCTGACAGAGCAGGAGGATCGAGAGATCACGCAAATGATCCGCGGTGTCGATGCGGATTTCATATGGATCGGTCTGGGGGCGCCCAAACAGGAAAAATGGATGGCCGCGCATCAGGGGCGCTTCCGCGGTGTGATGCTGGGGGTGGGGGCAGGTTTCGATTTCCACGCCGGCACGGTGAGGCGTGCGCCGAAATGGATGCAGGAGCTGTGCCTGGAGTGGCTGTTTCGGATTTTTCAGGATCCCAGGCGGCTGCTGGTGCGCTATCTGGATACCAACTTCGCCTTCCTGCGGTATTTGTGGAAGGAGCGGAAGGCGGAAAGGCAAGCAGACCGTGGGAAAGAAAAGACTTCCCTGAAGATCGCGATGATCGGCCACAAGCGCATCCCGTCCCGGGAAGGGGGTGTGGAGATCGTGGTGGACGAGCTTTCTACGCGCATGGTAAAGCTGGGGCATCGGGTGGATGCCTACAATCGTTACGGCTACCATGTGTCCGGAAAGAAGTTTGATGAAATCCGGGGAAAATATTATGAAGGGGTTCGGCTGATCACGATACCCACTTTTCGCAACAGCAATCTGAACGCTATCGTCTATACGGTATTGGGGACGCTGCGGCTGTTGTTTGGCGGATATGATGTGATCCATTATCATGCGGAGGGTCCCTGTTCCATGCTGTGGCTTCCACGGCTGTTCGGGAAACGGGTGGTCGCGACCATACACGGACTGGACTGGCAGCGCTCCAAATGGGGCGGATTCGCCACGAAATTCCTGCTTTTTGGGGAAAAAACAGCAGCCCGTCATGCGAATGAGGTGATCGTGCTGTCGGAGAACGTCCGCAGGTATTTCCTGGAAACGTATGGGCGTAAGACGCGGTTCATTCCGAACGGGATCAGTCGGCCGGAAAAGGTGGAAGCGGAGGAGATCACCGCTTTGTATGGGCTGGAGAAGGACGGCTATATTCTGTTTCTGGCGCGCATCGTTCCGGAAAAAGGGGTGCATTATCTGCTGGAGGCTTTTGCCCAGATCAAAACGGACAAAAAACTGGTGATCGCAGGCGGCATCAGTCATTCCCGGGAATATATGGAAAAGATCCGTTCCATGGCGGCGAAGGATGCACGGGTGGTCATGACGGATTTCGTGCAGGGACGTGTGCTGGAGGAGCTGTGCTCCAATGCATATCTCTTCGCGGTACCCAGCGACGTGGAGGGCATGGCGATGAGTCTGCTGGAGGCCATGAGCTACGGGAACTGCTGTCTTGTCAGCGATATTCCGGAAAATCTGGAGGTCGTGGGGGATCACGCCGTTTCGTTCCGCAGAGCGGACGTCGGAGATCTGCGAGATAAGCTGGAAAAACTGTTGGCAGAGCCGGAACTGGTGAGACGGTACCGTGAAAAGAGCGCGGACTTTATCTGTGGGAAATACGACTGGGACCGTGTGGTGGAACAGACGCTGGAGGTATACCGGCCATGATCTCTATCAGTGCAGGTGAGTTTCTTTACTATTGCTTCTGGGGCATTCTTTTTGCAGCGAAGGGAGTGGGACTGGAATACGGGCAGAAGGTTTTCTGGCTGTGTATTTTTGCCGCGCTTTTTTGTCTGGTCGGCAAGCTGGCGCTGACAGGGCATACGATAAAAGAATGGATCGTGATAGGCCTGTTGGTTCTGTGGGGAGCGGTCATTTATCTGAGCTCCGGGGAACCGGCGGCGCTGGCGGCGGCATGTGTCATGATCGGGATGAAGGGGATTCCCGTCAAACGGCTGATGAAGGTTTCTCTTGGAATCTGGGGAATCCTGTTTCCGCTTTCTTTTCTTCTGGGATATCTGCATCTGCGGGACGGCGTCGTGGTTGTGCATGAAAAGCTGGGCCTTGGGCCGATCATCCGTTGGTCCATGGGTTACACCCATCCCAATGTGCTCCATATTTCTTATTTCGTCCTCGTCGCGCTCCTGATGTTTGTCTGCGAATGGAAGGGGAAACAGCTTGTGACGGCCAGCGCAGTGCTGATGGCCGGAAATGTTTTTATCTTTCTATGGTCGATCAGCTACACGGGAGTGCTTTTGGTCACGGGGTATCTGATGCTGAATCTTTATCTGCAGAGGAGCAGTGTGTTCAGCACGGGAGAACGGTTTTTTCTGCAGTGTATTTTCCCGTTCTGTGTCGCATTTCCGATCGCGGGCCCTTTTTTGCTGAAGGGCAAAGCGTTTACTTTTTTCAACAGGCTGTTGTCCACCAGATTTCGATTGGTGTATAATTATTTTCGGGATTTCAGAGTTTCCTTCTTTGGAACAAGAGCGTACTATGAAAATGTGACGGCGAAGCTGACGCTGGACAGTTCCTTCGCCTATCTGCTCATGTATTATGGCATCCTGGCTTTCCTGGTCTTTTGTGCCGGTTATTTTTTATTGATCCGTAGATTGATCCGGAAGGAACGAAAGAAAGCGCTTGCCATGGTCATCGGCATTGCAGTGGCTGGGATCACGGAGCAGTTTTTGTTCAATCTGTCCTTTAAAAATCTGTCGTTCTTTTTCCTGGGAGAGTACCTGTTTGAGATCCTTTCGCGCGACAGCGGGATCGGCTGGCTGGAGCGGGAGGTGGTTTTGGTGCCGGGATGGAAACGCAGTTTGGCTTTGCCGGATATGCGTCCGTATCTGAGGAATGCATTTGATTCCTTAAAGAGTAGGAGGCGGCGGATCGTTCCTGCGATGGCGGCGGCCGCGGTGCTGACAGGAAGTGTCTGCGCGGCCACGGTCAAAATGCCGGACAGCGTCTACGTGAACCGCTGGATCACGGATCACCGCGACGTGGACAGCGAGGTGTTTCTGGATCTGTCTGAGGTCCCAGCGGATTTCAACAGTCTCGTGCTGGGCTATGACGGCCCTGATGTGGGCATGTATTGTCTGAAGGGCAATATCATCACATTGGAATATGTGCGGGCCGTGGTGGGTGCCGCCGTACTGGGCGGCGCGGCTGTATGGCTGTTAAGCTTTGGCATCGGCCTGGTCCGGTCTTTCCAAAGAAGGAAGACGAAAGCGGCAGCAGATGGGGAAAAGGTCTGAGAAAATGAAGATATTGATCGTCAATAAATTCCTGTATCCCAACGGCGGATCGGAAACCTATATTTTCGGGATCGGAAAGCAGCTTAAGGCCATGGGGCACGAGGTGCAGTATTTCGGTATGGAGCACGAAGGCCGGATCGTGGGGAATCGGGTGGAATGCTATACTGCGAACATGGATTTTCATACCGGGAAGCTGGCGAAG
>CANQBN010000072.1 GCA_947588855.1 uncultured Lachnospiraceae bacterium | reverse complement strand
TAAGCAGTCCCCGTTCCCAGTCACGATAGACTTCTTCAAACGCTGCCGGACGCTCTTTGGGCTTCCGTCCGAACTGCACGCCCCGCGCTTTCGCCGCGGCAATCCCCTCGGCCTGCCGCTGACGGATGAACTCCCGCTCCGTCTGAGCCACATAGCTCAAAAGCTGCAGCACGATGTCCGCGATGAGCGTCCCCGTCAGATCGCGGCCCCGCCTCGTATCCAGCAGCGGCATGTCCAGCACCACGATTTCCACGCACTTCTTCTTCGTGAGAAACCGCCATTGCTCCAGAATCTCCTCATAATTGCGGCCCAACCGGTCAATGCTCTTGATGACCAGGGTGTCGTCCGGCTTCAGCTTTCGGACAAGACGGCGGTAAGCAGGCCGGTCAAAATCCTTCCCCGACTGTTTATCTATAAAGACATTCCCGTCTGCCACGCCATATTCATGCATCGCGATCTGTTGACGATCGGTATTCTGATCCCTGCTGGAAACACGAACATATCCGTATAATCTGCTCATATCGTTCCCTCCAAATCTATGATATTGACTAGTTTAGAGGAAACCTTGGTTGCACTAAACCTGTTTTGTTATATTTCCATCAATACGCTAAAGGCTCTGTGCCAAATCTTGAATTATTCAATAACTGATATTGTGGCATATCTCCCAGATGACCGGCCGGACAAATGCAAAAAAAAGCGTCACTAGCGCTCTTTTTGCATACTGACATAATAAAACCCTATGTGGATTCTCACGGAATTCACGTAGGGTTTTATTTTGAGCCAGAACTAATATGTTCCGTGAGTTGATGCCAAAGCCGGAACTGCTCTCGAAATCAAATCCGGACAAGCAATGCATGTGCAGGCCTGCTGACCCTGAAACGCGACGGCACCTGTTGGACGGGCTGATTGAGAACAGCAAAACCTTAGAATCTATACTCGGAAAATATCGGGATACCCCAACAGAAGGCACCCATCAAAATGCGCAAAAGCTTGCAATCACTGCCGTCATTTCTTTATTTCGAGAATTCCCCCTTCAAATCAAACGCATGATTCATGGGGCCGCTGCCATGCCCCAGATCCAGCATGGCAGAAAGCGCTCCGGAAATATAATCTTTCGCCCGTTTTACAGACATGGGCAGGTCATAGCCCTTGGCCAGATTGGCGGCGATGGCGCTGGACAGTGTGCAGCCGGTGCCGTGAGTGTTGGGATTGTGAATTCGTTTCCCGTAAAACCACCGGTACTGTCCATCGGCGTACAGCAGGTCGTTGGCGTCATTGATGCTGTGGCCGCCTTTGCACAGAACCGCGCAGTGATAGGTCTCGCCGATTCTCTCCGCGGCCGCTGCCATATCCGTTTCATTTTCAATCCTCATACCTGACAGCACTTCGGCTTCAGGGATATTCGGCGTTATGACAGAGGCAACGGGCAGCAGCTCCCGTTTTAATGTCTCTATCGCATCTTCCGCGATAAGCCTGGAGCCGCTGGTCGACACCATCACCGGATCCAGCACGACAGGCTCCGCGTGATACTGTCTCAGCTTCTCTCCGATCTTCTGAATCAGGGCGCTCGATGACACCATGCCGATCTTCACCGCGTCAGGACGGATATCCGTAAAAACAGCGTCCAGCTGTTTTTCCAGAAACTCCGGCGTCACGTCCATGATTCCCGTCACTCCCACGGTGTTCTGGGCTGTAAGAGCCGTAATGGCGCTCATGGCAAACACTCCGTTCATGGTCATGGTCTTGATATCCGCCTGGATCCCGGCTCCGCCGCTGGAATCGCTGCCTGCAATAGTTAAAGCTGTCTTCATATGTCCTGTCTCCTGTCCTGAATAGTTATGACGCCGGATTCCTCATCCTTAGCGCCAGTTCTCTCAGTTCCCTGCACTCTTTCTCAATGTCTTCCGCGGAAAATATGGCCGACACCAGAGCCGCGCCGTCCACGCCGCAGCCGGTCAGCTGAAGGATATTATCTTTCGTAATGCCGCCGATAGCAACCACGGGAATCTTCACCGCATCGCAGATCTGCCGCACCACGTCGTGAGATACCGCCGACGCATCCAACTTGGTGGAAGTGGAAAACATGGCCCCCACACCCAGATAGTCAGCTCCCGCCTTCTGCGCCGCAAGAGCCTGTTCCACCGTCTTCGCGGAAACACCCAGAATCCGTTCCGGACCGATGACGGCACGCACTTCTGCGGCATTCCTGTCGTGCTGCCCTACATGAACTCCGTCCGCACGGCACCGCACTGCCAGTTCCACATTATCATTGATGATAAAAGGTACATGATATGACCGGCATAATGCCCCAATCTCCATTGCCTCCTTATAAAATCCATCCTCGTCCAGATGCTTCTCCCTCAGCTGAAGGCATGTGATCCCTCCCTTTAAGGCGCATTCCACCTGTTCGTACAGAGTCTGCCTCCCTGTCCAGGCTCGGTCCGTCACCGCATAAAGAAGCATGGTCTTCCTGTCCATCTGTTTCGCTCCTTCCCTTCCGGCTGTATAATCTGTTTCACATGGAAATATAGGCTCCGGCTGAATTTACCGCAGTTCATATCTCGCTCCGGCGTCCAGCTCTTCCGGCGTCAGCCGGAACACGGCATCGATCAGATAGTTCCGGTAACTGGCGTTGCCGTCCAACTCCCCCATCCGCTCATACGCCTTCTCGCCGCACAGTCCCATAGCCGCGGCGGCCGCGGCGGCCGCTTCCAGAGGCGCGGACGGATTGGCTGCCAGATAAGCTGTCATCATGGCAGACAGCTGACATCCTCCTCCTGTGATGGTACTCATCATGGAATGTCCATTACGGATGCAGAACGTCCGGCTTCCATCGGTCACAATATCGATCACCCCGGTCATGGCGACAACAGCTCCTCTGCTCCGGGCAAAAGTCTCTGCCAACCGGATTGCTCCATCCAGAGTCTCCTCCGTCACGCGATCCACCATATCCGCATCCACCCCGTGGGAAGCGCCGGCTCCCCTGGCCAGAGTACGTATCTCCGTAACATTCCCGCGAATCGCGGAAAAACGGATTTCCTCGAGAAGACGCAGGGCTGTCTGAGTACGAAGCCGCGACGAGCCGGCTCCTACCGGATCCAAAAGAACCGGATGTCCCAGCTCATTAGCCCTTTTTCCGGCCTTTATCATGGCCGGAACCGTTCCCTGATGCAGAGTTCCCATATTGATATTCAGGCCGCTGCAGATGGAAGTCACGTCCTCCACTTCTCCCTCGTCGTCCGACATGATCGGCGAGGCTCCGCAGGCCAGGAGAATGTTGGCGCAGTCGTTGACCGTCACATAATTGGTAATGTTGTGGATCAGCGGATGATTTTTCCGCACATTTTTCAACCTCTCACCCAGCATATATCTCTCCGTTCTGTCCGAAATCTCCGGCCCTGCAGAGCCGGAGATTTCATCATATCTGATTTTCATATTCTGTTTACGCATCAGTTAATGTCACATGGTCTGAAATTTTTTCAACAACCCGGTCTTTTCCAGAGCTCCGATCAGCACCGCGGAGAGAATAGCGCCTCCGGCTGTAGAAATCAGGAACGGTACCACATAGGCGTAGACCGCAATGTTGGCGGCGCTCATTCCCATAAGGAAAATCGCCACCGGATAGGCGCAGAAGCCGCCGATAACAGCGGTTCCAAACACTTCGGCAATCAGCGTAACCGGAATATTTCTGGTTTTCCAGTAAGCGATCCCGCACAGAAACGCTCCAAACATACTGCCGGGGAAGGCCATCAGGCTTCCAAGACCCAACAGATTACGGATCAGGCTGGCTCCGAAAGCCACGCATACGCCGTACCAGGGCCCCAGAGTTACCGCGCACAGAATGTTGACCATGTGTTGGACAGGGGCGCATTTGCTCCCGAATACCGGAACCGAAAACAGGCTTCCTACTACCGCAACGGCGCACAAAATACCTGCAATACATAATTTTTTTGTGTTTTCATTTCTCATAACCAATACACTCCTTTGTAAAATTCAGTGAGAACGGCGATAACAGCGGCGTCCTCCCAGGGTACTTGCGGTCGAAGCTTACTGGCTTCCTCTCACGCCGGAACACGGCTTCCCATCGCTGTCATCTACAAGACAAAGGGCGCTCCCCCTCCATCCGCCCGAACTATCGGGATTTCCGCTCCCGCCTCCTTTCACTGAAGAGTCTTACCGCGGCCATGCGTTCTTGTCAGCCGAAACAAGTCCGGTCTTCATGGAACAAGCCGCGAATCTATAAAAACAGGAGATACCCGAAACGGCATCTCCCGCAAAAAATCAATCATGACTTCCTACGGCGGCATTATCCGCATCAGGTAAAAGGGTCGAAGTTGGATTACTTCCTCTCAGCCTGCTATCACAAGCTCCCCTGTTTTCGAAATCAAGTGTAGCACCGGCTGACGGAGTTGTCAACCCTTTCTTCTCAGCACCATGCCGGCCATAGCCCCTGTGTGCCGTCCGTTCTCTGCCGTGAGGATGCCGTTGACATAGACCTTCTCGATTCCTTTGCTGGGCACTTTAGGATTCTGGAAATCAGGCGTAGATTCCAGTTGGTCAAAATCAAACAGGACCAGATCCGCCCACATGCCTTCCCGTATGAGGCCGCGGTCCTCAAGGCCCAGTCTCTGCGCCGTAAGTCCCGTCATCTTCCGCACGGCCGTCTCCAGGGAGAACAGTTTCCGTTCCCTGCAGTAATGGGCTAGAACCCGGGTAAAGGCTCCAAAATATCTGGGATGCACCATGCCGTGGAAATCCAGAGGCACGCCCTCGCCGTCGGAACCGATCATTCCGAAATCCTGGGACATAATATATTCCACGTCATCATCGCACATGCCGTAATGGATTTCCTTCACATCGCCCCGCTCTTTCACTACCAGACGGATACAGGCCTCCTCCGGCGTAATATTCCAGATCTGAGCAAGCTCCGGAATGGATTTGCCGATGGTCCAGGCATTCTCCCTGCTGGCGGCATCTCCCACGTGGATCTCATCCCAGCGGCCCCGGTGGCTCTCCTCCATCTGAGTGCAGATTTTTTTCTTGAGCTCCGGATCCTCCAGACGCTTCAGAAGAGCGTCCACGCCGCCCTCAAAAGCCCAGGAAGGAATATTGCAGTCCATTCCGGTGGAGGATGCCGTATAGGGATACTGGTCGAAGGTCACATCCTGCCCATTGGCCCGGGCTTCTTTCATCATGGCAATGGTTTCCCTGCAGCCGGTGTGCCAGACCTCCTTCCGCGTCGCTTTGTGGTGGGAGATCTCCACCGCCACTCCCGAGCGCTTCCCGATCTCCAGGGCTTCCCTTACCGATTCCACCAGCTGAAGCCCTTCATTTCTCATGTGGGTCACATACATGCCGCCGTAAGGCTTCATCACCGCGGAGAGCTCCGCCAGCTCGTCGGTATCTGCGTAGGTGCCCGGCGGATAGATCAGTCCGCTGCTCATGCCGAAAGCGCCGTCCTCCATAGCTTCTTTTACATAGTCTTTCATGGCCGCCATCTGGCCTGCGTCTGCTTTCTGGTCGCTGAATCCCATAGCCGCCAGACGAACGGAGCCATGACCCACAAGGGCGCCGAAATTCACGCTGTGGCCTTTTTCTTCCACAGCCTTCAGAAAATCCGACATACGCCGGCCGGGAAATGTATCCTCTTCCCACCAGCCCCGCAGATATCCGGACAGTTCTTCCTCATACCGTGGATTCACGGGAAACGGAGACATGCCGCAGTTGCCGCCGATCTCCGTGGTCACGCCCTGAAGAATCCGGCTCTCTCCCGTGGGATAAGCAAGAATCTTACAGTCGCTGTGGGAATGGATATCGATAAATCCAGGGGCAAGATAATGGTCATGGCCGTCCACGATCTGGAGCGCCGTCATCTCTGCCGCTTCCGCCGCCCCTGTCGGTTCTGCTCCGCTGTCCGCCGCCAGAATCGCATTTTCTGACGAAATTTCCGACGATTCTCCTTCCCTGTCGGAATGCTCGTCATTTTCCCGCACTACCTTTACAATCTTTCCTGCCTTTACGGCCACACTTCCCCGGTACCAGGGCTGTCCCGTTCCGTCCACAATCCGGCAGTTTCGGATAATCAGATCATACATGGCCTTACGCCTCCTTTTCTCCGCCGGCAAGAGCCCATGTGGCGTACCGGATAAAATCATTGCATTCCGGCACGTCCGCCTCGTTGGAATAGAAGCAGAACACAAAGGGCTCCAGTCCGTAAACAATGGCAATCTCATTGGTGATTCCCGTGTCCTCGCCGGTCTTGTGGGCCGCCTCCATCTCCTCCGGAAGACGCTCCAGCTTGTGGGTGATCTGCTGATCCAGAAGAATCCGGCGGATGTCCTCAGACACCTGCGGATTCACAAAAGTCCCCAGGGCAATCTTCTCCAGAAGTCCGCCCACTTCCCGGGGCACGATCACATTGTTGATTCCCCGGCTTTCCAGCTCATAATCATAGAAACACCTGCGGACGCTGGTCTTCGCCATTCCGAAGCCGCGGAAGCCTTCGGTCAGTTCCTTCGCTCCGAAATAGCGGATCAGCGTGTTGGTGGCCGTATTGTCGCTGATGGTGATCATCAAATGACAGAGCGTATCCAACGTTACTTCCGGCTCTCCCGGAAAATACCGCAGGGCCCCGCAGCCGGGAACCTTGTCCTTTTCCAGTACGCGGATTTTGTCAGTCATGCTGACACGGCCTTCGGCAGTCTGACGGTATGCCTCCGCCATGATCGGCAGCTTGATGGTGCTTGCCGGATTGTAGCCATCGTCCGCATGGTAAGCATATTCTTCACCCGTTGACAGATTCTTATAGTACAGACCAATTTTGCCTTTCAGCTGAAGCAGGCGCTTCTCTATCCGTTCATTCATAATGATTCATCCTCCTGACATTCTTATCTTAAATCGTGAGACCGGCCGTGTCAACCAATATCCGGCTTCCCATTCTGCATCCCCGTTCCGCTTTCCAATTCCGCGTTCCAATTCTGCTTTCCCATTCCGCTTGTCTGCGCCAGAATGTGCGGATAAAGAATGCGGATGAAGAGCGCGGATAAAGATTATGTGCAGCCGATTGATTTTTACAAAAGTTATGGTAAAATGTCCGTAAAGACAAAGCAATGATATTGAAACACCACCCGGAATCTATTCCGATACCGGCAGAATCGAGGTATATTATGAAATCATCCAGCGAACTGCGCACGCTGCTGCGCTCCATCGACCATAAAGGCTATCCTGCCTACAAATCTCTGGCAGGATCTTATCAGTTTGACCGCTATGTTCTGACCATCGACCATGTGCAGGGAGACCCTTTCGCGTCTCCATCCAGTCTCCACATTGAAGTTCTGAACAGAGACGCAGGATTCCCGGACATGTATTATAACCGTGACTACGTCCGCATCGCCCTTCAGGACTACCTGACCAGGCAGATGGAACGTCAATTCTCCGCATACAATTTCAAGGCCAAAGGTTCCGGCAAAAGCGGGCTTCTGGCCATCAGCCGCTGCGGCCAGGAGATCCTGGAACGGAGCGCCTGCCAGATTACGGCTCAGAAGCTTATCATGCGGTTTCACGTGGGATTTCCGGCCTTCGGCCGGACCATCAACGCCATGGAACTGGATAAGATTCTCTTTGATTTTCTGCCTAAATGTGTGGAGAAGAGCTGCTTTTTCTCCCTGCAGGATCAGCGGAAGCTGAAGTCTGCCATTGATTTGGCAGAAGACCAGGAATTTCTGCGGAACTACCTGAAGAAGAACCGACTGGCAGCCTTTGTAGCCAACGGTTCTGTTCTGCCGAGAAAAAGCGGTGTATCCGATCTTCCCATGACCGGAAGCGTCCCATTTTCCTCCCCTGCCTCTATGGAAATCACCGTCCGGCTGCCCCATGCCGGAGAAATCCGCGGCATGGCAGTCCGCCAGGGCATCACGCTGATCGTAGGCGGCGGCTACCACGGAAAATCCACTCTTCTGGAAGCTTTGCAGATGGGCGTCTACAATCATATCGCCGGCGACGGCAGAGAGTATGTCATTACGGACGATACCGCCGTCAAACTGCGGGCGGAGGACGGCCGTTCCATCCGACAGGCTGATATCTCCATGTTCATCAGCGACCTGCCCAATAAAAAAGACACCTCCTGCTTTTCCACGGAGGATGCCAGCGGCAGCACCTCTCAGGCGGCAGGCGTCATCGAAGGGATGGAGGCAGGAACCCGGCTGTTCCTCATCGATGAGGACACTTCCGCCACCAATTTCATGGTTCGGGATGAATTCATGCAGCAGGTGGTCAGCAGGAACAAGGAGCCTATCACACCTTTCCTGGAACGGGCTCGGGATCTGTACGAGAAAGCAGGCATCTCCACCATTCTGGTAGCCGGAAGCTCCGGAGCCTTCTTCTACATTGCAGATACGGTTCTTCAGATGGACTGCTACAAGCCTGTGGATATTACGGATCACGTTAAGACCCTGTGCAGGGAACACACTTCTCCCAGAATCCAGGCGCCTGGATTTGCCGTGCCGGATTTTGCAAAGAGGAGCTTCCTGTCCGGATATGCGGGCAAGAGCGTTTCGCTGTCCGGCAACACGGAATCCGGCCGCCCAGGAAAGTACGGAAATAGTCCGTCCCACCGCGATCCCCGCAATAACGCCAACGACCGGAAGAAGGTCAAAACATTCGGCATAGATTCGTTCTCCATTGACCATGAGACCGTGGATATGCGCTATGTGGAACAGCTGGCTGACTCGGAACAGACTGCAGCCCTCGCATATATGCTTCGCTGTGTTCTGGAACAGCGGCCTGGCAGCTTCCGTTCCGTGGGACAGGCCGCGCAATGGCTTTATCAGAACCTGAATCAGAAAGGGTGGGAGCCCTTCTGCTCCTCTTTCGTTCCCTGCGGCCTTGCAAAGCCCAGGATTCAGGAACTCTATGCCTGCATCAATCGGTTCCGCGGATAACGACAAATCAAAGGAGATGTGTAAATTATGGGATATCTATATCTGCTGATGGTCGCTTTTCTCTTCAGCTTCGGCGGCACCTACGTCAAGCTGATCAGCCCTTATTTCAGCTCGGAGTGCATTACTTTCTTCCGGTTCGTGGTAGGCGTCGGCTTCCTTCTGCTGCTCAAGGTTGTGAAGAACCGCGGCTTTTCAAGAATATCCTTTGGTCCCGCCAAAAAACAGGTCTGCTTCTGGATTCTTGCAGGCGCTCTGGGCAAATGGTTTTCCTACCTGTCGGAGAACTATGCCCTCTCCCACGGTTCTTCCTACGGAAATATTGTGGCCCAGCCGGTGCAGACGGTCTTCATCACCGCAATCGGCGTCCTGGTATTCCACGATAAGATGACTCCGCGAAAACTGTTCTGCATCTTCCTGTGCATCTGCGGCGTCCTGTCCATCTCCCTGAACGGCCGCCCCCTTACCGTCTTCTATCAGGACGGTCTGTTCCTGACCATGCTTTTCGTCCTCACCGGGATTTTCGGAAGCATTCATGTCCTTTCCCAGAAAATGATTGCCGACAAGATGAACATTATCGACAGCAATCTGTCCATCTTCTTCATTGCTTCCCTGTTTTCTTCCCTTCCCGTACTCCCCGCTGTGGCAGACGGCTCCCTTCTGGGCGTACGGCCTGACCTGGCCTGCATCTTCGCCATCATCATGTTCGGCTTCAACACCGGAATCGGTTTCTACATAAACGCAAAGGCCATCCCCCTGGTTCCCTTCTACATGGTATCGGTGATCCAGAGCATGATGGCCATCTTCGCAATCTTATGGGGCGTCCTCTTCTTCCATGAAACCATTACGATCTACATTATCGGAGGCACGCTGTGTTTTCTAATCGGGTTGATCGGGCTGCAGTGAAACCTTACCTGCCCAGTGACTTCATTGTCGGGAAAAGTTCAGTCCGTTTTTTGTCATGTTTTGTCTGTTTTTATCCTTGCAAGAAATCCCTTTATTCTGCGCCATTTTCCGGCTTTTTCGTTTTATCCTTGTTTGTCTTGATTTTTTGGACTGAGGAAAATTCTGAGGAAAAATTGAGGAAAACAGACCGCCCCAGTTTCCCGGAGCGGCCGCCTTTCCGTCAGCATATTTTTATCTTCCCTTGCAGATTCTCGAAGGATTCCTTTTTCTTTCCCTCCGTCGCCTCCGCATAGATATTCATGGTCGTGCTTATATCGCTATGCCCCATGATCTCTTGAATTACTTTGATATTGGTCTCATTCTCGCAGAACCGCGTGCAGAATGTATGTCTGAGGTTGTGAATGGAAAAATGACGGATGATAACCGGCTGGCGATGTTCTTTCTTTGCCTTCTCCGTCTCCTGCTCATTATAGGCAGTATATATCCGTTTTATAGCCCGATTTAGCGTTTGTGGATTATGAACGTATCCTTCCCGGTTTGTAAATACAAAGCCGCTATATCCGTCAATTTCCGTTTGGTTATGCCCTCGCCGCATCTGCCGCTTCCGTTCCTGGAGCAAAGCCCGCCGCACTTCATTCAGCATAGGGATCGTCCGACAACCGGCGCTTGTTTTCGGCGTGGTAACGTGCATTTCACATTTTCCGTCGTCCTGCTGTCGATATACCAGATTATGATTAATGCTGATTGTGCGGTTCTCAAAATCACAATCCTGCCACCGCAGGCCGATTATCTCACCTACACGGCAGCCGGTTCCCAAAAACACGGTAAACAGCGGAAGCCAATGCTTATATATGTCGGATTTCGCCACAAAATCAATAAATGCCGTCTGTTCCTGTTCCGTCAGTGCATGACGCTTCGGCTTCTCCCAGCTATGCCCTTTTTTAATTTCCGCCATAACCCCATCCGTCGGATTCGATCTGATATAGCCATCCCGCACCGCCAGAGTAAATACCGGGTGAAGAATTGTATTGATGATCTCCATGCTGTTCGGCTTGAATCCCTTTTCCTTAATCAGCCAATTATAATATGATTTGATGTCCGAATACTTGATATTGGAAATCTTCTTCTGCCCGATCACGTCAAAAACATAGTTCTTATACATATACTTGTAATTCGTTCGGGTGGATTGCTTCAGATCACACTTTCCAGACATATACAGTTCAAACATATCATTCAGCGTTGTCTTATTCCCGGCCGGAGTTCTGATGCCATCCTGCACGTCCTTGACTATCTGCTTCTCTTTCTCCCGCAGGCTTATATCGTCCCGTTTTCCCGGAGGTGTCTTGTCAGTTTCCACCAGTTTCCAACTGCAGACTTCTCGCCGCTCTCCTTTGCTGTCCAAATACTGATACCGATAGCGGCCATCTGTCCGCTGGGATTCGCCATCTCTTAAAATTCGCCCCCGGTTATCCTTTCTCTTTTCCGACATATGCTCTCCTTTCTAAAGACAAGGGAGGAATCAAATATTGTTCCTCCCCTGCGCGTCAATTACAGCTTTTTCTCCAGCTTGGCTATCTGGACTTCACAAATAGTGAGCGCCTTGGAAACATCGCCGGAAGCTAATAATTCCTTGATGCTCTGGAATGCTTCCAAGTCCCGTTCAATCACTCGCTCCTGTTCGGCCAGAAGCTCTGTGGCCAACGAATTGCGGTAATCGCTCATTACGTGTACACACCTCCCCATCGATATCGTATCCCTCACGTTCCAGAATAACCTGCCTGATAAACTCATGCTGCCATTTCACAGCCGTTTCCACGGTTTCCGGCTCCCGCCCATGAGCCATGATGTAATTATGTACGGCGTTTTCTCTTGCCGATTGTTGCCATTTTTCATCACTCATCATCGGAATATCAAGCAAGGGAACTGCCACCCCAGCAGAAACTTCCACCTCGCAGATCACTGGAAAATCAAAACCGTTTACATTCATGCCTTCACCTCCTGCTGCTTTCTGCCGTCCTCCACACCCATAAAGTATGCGTCATTGAGAATACCAGCAAGAGCTTCCCCAAATTCGCGATCAATATCACTCACAGTGCCATGAACTTTACGGCGGTTCTCAAGCCACGCCTCAGCAAAAACTGCTCGATCGAGTGGAAAAGTCATTTCGCCACCTCCATATCTTTTTTCCCGGCCAGATAAGCCTGGTTGACAGCCTTTGCGATAGATGTAAGCAGTTCCCGATCCGCTTCATCTGGCTTGTCCAGCACTGCCAGCCATTTGGCTACAACCCGTTCCTCATTAATAGGGTATTTCATTTGTGTGTTCCTCCTCTTATCTTTTTTATATGTAGTTTCGGGAAACTCATATATTATTATTGTAAATTAAAAAGTGTCTTTTGTCAATGAAAATGGAAATTATTTTATTTCTTTTGACAATGTTTTTATTTTGTTGTAAACTAATAAGTATTAAAATATGTCATTTGAATGGAGAATAAAAAATATGCCCTTATCTTTTGGAGAAAAAGTGAAAGTTGTATTAAAACGACGCAAAATGACAATTGCTGATCTCGCTACCATGCTTGATACCAGCAGGCAAAACATAACAAACAAATTATCTCGTGACAACTTTCAGGAAAAAGAAATGATAGAGATTGCCAAAAAGCTAAACTGTTCTTATCAGGGACAGCTAATTATGAATGATACTGGTGAAGAAATATAATCCTGTGGCCGCCGCTCAAAAGTAGTGACGGCCACCTTCTCTTTGCCCTGATAAAAGCACTGTACAGTATTTTGAGCGATTCTAGCCACTTTTCGCAATTATGGCACATTTCCCCATGAACCACCGAAAAATGGCTAGAAATTGATTTTAACAAGTAATTACTTGATTACAAAGCCGTTACAATAATGAAGCCGTGTTACAGTTACGGCACAGCATCCTCTTTCGGAACAAATGCAGAATATGGTGAAATAGCAAGGATTTCACGCATCTCCGGGGTTTGGCTCAGGATCTGCGTTGTCCGGCCTGATAACTGTTCCGGGGTGGTGCAGCCTTTAAACATCTGGTTCAAAACATCAAGATCATCAGCTGTCAAACGGCTCTTATGCTTCGTTGGGATGCTGTCGCCGTCCCAAATTACCGATGCTTGCAAAAGTGCGGAATCTGGAGCAAACGGACGGCCAGCAGCAGCCGCATAAACGAGATTCTTAGAAACTGGCGTGTTTTTATCTGTGAAAAGCTCTTGGACTGGTTTTGCACCGCAATAGCCAGCAACAAAGATGTCCGCTTCGTCTCGCACTCGATGCAAAATCCCAAGAAGCAGATCCAAATCGAGCGGCGCACGAATACCATTAACACCTGATCGTGTAGCTAATTCCCCAAGGATTCTGCAACAGAAATAATTGTTCCCCAGGCTTGATTGGAGAGATTCAATTTCTGCACTAGATAGCTTTATACCCGAAGAAAGCAGCAGGCTCAGAAGTGCAAAAGTTTTATCCGTAGGTAACGCAGATACCAAATAATTCTTCAACTCAGTCTGAACGTCATCCAGGATGGAATTAACACGGAGCGTAATCTCTTGCTGTTTGGCCGCAAATACCGTTTGTGCTTTAGCAAGATTTTTCTCATGCAATGGCTTTCCGGCCCCTTCCGTATATGTATCCTTTATCCTGGCCTCCTCGCCCAGATATTCTTCTATAACCTTGTCGATTTTTCCTCTGTAAACATCCAGTGCAAGCAGCATTTCAGAAAAACGATTCATGCTCAAAGCCCTCCTTTATTTGCATTTTCAAGCCTATTAAAGTTTCTTCTTTCACGTTCTACGGAGCCTAAATACTCGTCGGATCTGCAATATTTTGCTAAAATGCTTTCGTCTACCGGCGCGGAATTCCTGGCCGCTTTTCGCGCAATTTCTGCGGCCCTTTCAGTCAGTCCTTTTTGCGGAACTGCTTTTTCTCGTGTCGTAAATCCGAAAGGTGTCGCCACGGTCTCCTTGTGGATCTCTGGCTTCAAAGGCTGTCCACCAACGCCTTTCTTCAAAAAATTCTGATGATACTGATACATTTAACTCCTCCTTTTTTCCAGTTCTGAAATTTTTTCATCAATAGCCTCCGTAATTTTCTTATAAACTCTCGGAATCTCTAAGCCTTATTTCATGCGGCTTCTGAGATTCCTTTTTTATAA
>CANQBN010000071.1 GCA_947588855.1 uncultured Lachnospiraceae bacterium | reverse complement strand
TTATATGATCGTCTATCTGGCAGCCCTGCAGGGCGTATCCAGAGACCTGTATGAGGCGGCATCCCTTGACGGCGCCAACAAATGGCAGCAGTTTCTGCATGTAACGTGGCCTGGCGTGACGCCTACCACCTTCTATATCCTGATGATGCTCATGGTAAGTACCTTCAAGTCTTACGATACCATGTACATCACCACCCAGGGCGGCCCCGGAGAGGCCACCAAGACGCTGGCATATCATATTTATAACTCCGCTTTCGTAAGTTCCAAGTTCGGTTACGCCAGCGCGATTGCCATGGTTCTGTTTGTTATCGTTATCTGCATGACCTTGATCCAGTTCAAGTTTGAGAAACGATTCACCAATAATGTGTAAAGGAGGCGGGATTATGTCAGATAAGAAAAGAGCGATTCTCGGTGTCAAAACTGCCCTTCTGTATGTGGTTCTGATCATTATGGCGTTGATTATGCTGGTGCCCTTTGCCTGGATGATCTCGGCTTCCCTCAAAGTAGAAAAAGACGTATTCTCTTACCCCATCGTGTGGATTCCCAAGAATCCCCGGTGGAGCAACTATCAGGAGATCTGGCAGAAGGTTCCCCTGCTTACCGGTTTCTACAACTCCGCTAAGCTGACCATCTGCGTTACGATCCTTCAGCTGCTCACTTCCAGTTTCGCTGCCTACGCTTTCGCCAAGCTGGAGTTCCCCGGCAGAGACACGATCTTCATGATGTACGTTATGACCATCGCCATTCCGTGGCAGGTATACATGGTTCCCCAGTTCGTTATGATGACCAGGCTGGGACTTACGGACAGCCATCTGGGCCTGATCTTGATGCATGCCTTTACGGCTACGGGTGTGTTCCTGATCCGTCAGTTCTTTATGGGGATTCCCACGGAGCTTCTGGAGGCGGCCCGAATCGACGGCCTCAGCGAGTACGGCATCTGGGTACGCCTGATGCTGCCGCTGTCCAAGCCGGCTATGGCTACTCTGTGCATCACTTCCTTCGTGTTTGAGTGGAATGACTTCATGGGCCCGTTGATTTACCTGGCTACCAACAATAAGAGAACCATCCAGCTGATGCTGCGTATGTTCAACACCCAGTATTCTTCCAACTACGCTCTGATCATGGCAGCGGCTACGGTGGCACTTATTCCGGTATTTATCTTGTTCGTTTTCCTGCAGAGATACTTCGTGGAAGGTGTTGCTACATCTGGTATCAAAGGCTGATAAGAGGTTTCTGTTGACTGACGTCCTGTGGGTCAGGACGCGGAAGTTTTGAAAAGGAGAATCGATGAAATATTCATTGTTTACGGTCAGCGTGCCGGAGATGACTCCCGAGCAGGCTCTGGCCAAAATGAAAGAATACGGCTACGACGGGGTGGACTGGCGGGTAACCGCTGTCCCCACGGATCCTGCCGTTTTAGCGGAAGCGCCTTCCTACTGGCGCAATAACTATTGTACGATTGATATCAATAAAGTAGAGGAGCAGGCGGAGGAGATCCGTGATCTGACGGCCAAATACGGCCTTGAGATTAATGCCCTGGCCACCTATCTGGAAAGCTCCGATCCGCCGGAAAAGATTGAGAGCTGTATGACCGCGGCCAAGAAGATGGGCTGTTCCCGGATCCGGGTCAACGCTCATCGGTATAATCCGGAGAAAAATTATACGGATATTTTCGCCGATGCGGTAGCCGGATTCCGCCGTGTGGAGGCCCTGGCCAAAAAGCACGGGATTAAAGCTGATTTTGAGATGCATATGGGCACTATCACTCCGTCGGCCAGCGCTGCCAGACGGCTGGCGTCCTATTTCGATCCCAAATATATCGGCGTGATCTACGATACGGGCAATGTGATCTACGAGGGCTTTGAGGAGTACAAGATGGCTTTCGAGATTTTGGGGCCCTATCTGGATCTGGTACATATTAAGAATGCCAAATGGGTGAAGAAGGAAGCGGACGGCAAAGAAAAATATGTGGGCGACTGGGCTCCCTTCACAGACGGGTACGCGGATTTTGAAAGGTGCTTTAAGGCCCTGAAAGCCGTAGGGTACGACGGGTATGTAACCTTTGAGGATTTCTCATCGGCGGAAAGCTCTGATGAGAAGCTTAAGACGGATATCGAGTGTATCCGCGGAATCGTGGAGGCTGTAGCGGCGGAGGAAAAGTAAATCTGCCGCCGCCGGCCAGCGGTTGTCTGATTGTTTTGTCATAGTTTGGAGGAAACGATGATTAGAACTTTTTGTACCAACGAAATTCGGGAAGTGACGGAGTTAAGCAGCAGCCTGTGGAGTTTTTCTCCCTGCTCCGGCGAGTTCGCCGGGAAGGTGTATCCGGTAGTTGTGCCATGCTGCTGGGAGAGCCTGCCTGATTTTACGGCCTATCGGGGCCAGGGTATGTTTACGAAAGAGTTTAAGGCCAGCGGGAACATCCGGCTGGTGTTCAAAGGCGTCAGCCATACGGCTACCGTCTATGTGGACGGGAAGGAAGTGGGCAGCCATTATAATGCCTACACGCCGTTTTCCTGCCTGGTGCCCGGCCTGGAGGAAGGGACTCACAAACTGGAAGTCCTGGCGGACAATTCCTTCAGTGAGAAAAGCGCCCTTCATATCCCCAACGACTATATGAGTTACGGCGGTATCAGCAGGGGCGTCCTGTTAGAGCAGCTGGAGGATTCCTACATTGAGTACGTCCATGCCGTTCCGGTAAAAGAGGAGGACGGCTGGAAGGTAAAGGCCTCCGTGAAGGTCCATGCTCTGGAGGACAAGGCCTGTAAGCTGGAGATTTGTCTGGAAGGCGGAGAGACGGTTTCGGAAGATCTGACGCTGAAGGCCGGCCAGGAGATTGTGGTTGAGAAAACCCTGAAGGCCGGCCAGGTGACAGAGTGGAATATGGAGAGCCCCGTGCTGTATGGGATATCGGCAGTATTGTCCGATGAGTACGGCGCTTATGATGACTTAAAGGATCGTCTGGGCTTTAGGCAGATTGTGACGGAAGGAAAGGACATCCTGTTAAACGGCAGGAAGATTCGGATCAAAGGCTTCTGCCGTCATGAGGACCATCCCATGTACTGCTGCGCCCTTCCTTTCGCGGCCATTGAGCAGGATCTGCAGATTGCCAGGGACTTAGGGGCCAACGCCATCCGGACATCCCATTATCCCAACGACGAGCTGTTCCTGGATCTGTGCGATGAGCAGGGGATCCTGGTGTGGGAGGAGAACCATGCCAGAGGGCTGACCGAGGAGCACATGCGCAATCCCAATTTTGAGGCACAGGCCGAAGCATGTATCGAGGAAATGATCACGGCCCATATCAATCATCCTTCCATTATTATCTGGGGTATTTTAAATGAATGCGCCAGCGAGACGGAGTACGGGTATGAGTGCTACAAAAAACAGTATGAGCTGATCCATAAGATGGATCCGTCCAGGCCCAGGTCGTCGGCCAGCTGCAAGTTCAAGACGGATATCTGTTTTGGCCTGCCGGAGATCGTATCTTACAATATGTATCCGGAATGGTATGTGGCGGAGGATGCGGCTTTCTATGTGAAGGATCTGTATGACTGGGTTCAGACGGATTCGCCGGGAAGCGGGAAGCCCTTCCTTGTGACGGAGATTGGAGCGGGAGCCATCTACGGGTATCGTACTCCAGCCAAGTGCAAGTGGTCGGAGGAGTACCAGGCGGAAGCTTTGGAGCACCAAATCCATGCGGTGCTGGATCAGGAAGGCTGCAGCGGCATTTTTATCTGGCAGCTTTGTGATGTCCGCATCAGTTTTGAGTGGTTTGCCAACCGTCCGCGTACCATGAACAACAAAGGTATCGTGGACGAGTACCGCCGCAGGAAGCTTTCCTACGACGTGGTGAAGAAGCTGTACCATTCCTATTCGGATTATCGTTAATTGAATACAAAAAACGCGTCACAGGCGCGTTTTTTGCATACTGACGTAATACAAACACCGCTGTAAAGAGTTAAGGAAGGGAGAAAACATGGATAAGAAAATCCGTTACGGAATCATTGGTGTAGGAGTTCAGGGCGGCACATATGCCGGCTTTTTGACCGGGACAGCAAAGGGAGCGCCGGAGATGCCTCACAGCACTCTGGGAGGGCTCTGCGATATCGATCCGGACAAGGAGGCAAAGTGCAAAGAGCTTTATCCTGATGTGCCTTTTTACAAGGACTGGAAGGATCTGGTCGCTTCCGGCAATGTGGACGCGGTTATTACCACGGTTCCTCATTATCTCCATCCGGAGATTGCGATTTACTGCCTGGAGCATGGCATGAACGTCCTGGTAGAGAAGCCTGCAGGCGTGTACGCCAAGGCTGTCCGCCAGATGAACGAGTGCGCGGCTGCCCATCCGGATGTGGCTTTCGGGATTATGTTCAATCAGAGAACCAATAAGCTGTATCAGAAGATTAAGGAGATTGTGGCCTCCGGAGAACTGGGGCAGATGCGCCGTACCAGCTGGATTATAAATTCCTGGTGGCGTCCCGACAGCTATTACCGCCAGAGCGCATGGCGCGCTACCTGGGGCGGTGAGGGCGGAGGCGTCCTGGTGAACCAGGCTCCTCACCAGCTGGATTTGTGGCAGTGGATCTGCGGCGTGCCCAGCAAGGTTTACTCCAAGTGCCTGTACGGCTGCCACAGGGATATTGTGGTGGAAAATGATGTGACGGTTGTGACCCAGTATCCCAACGGGGCGACGGGAAGCTTCATCACCTGCACCCATGATCCTCTGGGGACAGACAGGCTGGAGATTGATCTTGACAACGGAAAGATCGTAGTGGAAGGCAGCGAGAAGGCCACGGTAACCAGGCTGAACAAGACTGAGGATGAGATGAACGCCACCATGACCATGCAGGAGGTCTCTAAACTGACCAGCGGCAATTCCGCAGGCGCCGGAGATATGTTTACCGTGGAAACCTTCGAGAATACCGACGGCTGGGGTAAGCAGCATATTACGGTTATGGAGAATTTTGCCAGGCATATTCTGGAGGGAGAACCTCTTCTGGCTCCCGGTTCCGACGGCATCAACGGCGTGAATCTGGCCAATGCGATCCTTCTGTCCTCCTGGCTGGGCAAGGAAGTAGACAACCCGGTTGACGAGGATCTGTATCTGGCAGAACTGAATAAGAAGATTGCGGCAGAAGGGAAGTTTCCGACCCGTTAAGGAGGATATTGTGCTATGAAAAAAGCGGCTGTCATAGGCCTGGGGGATATTTCCGGAACCCACATCGCGGCGATTACGGATAATCCGAATATTACCCTGGCAGCTGTCTGTGATATTGACGAGGCGAAAAGGGATGCTGCCCCCCAGGATGTGCCGTTTTATACGGATTATCAGGAAATGATTCTCAGGGAGCGGCCGGATGTGGTCCATATCTGCCTGCCCCATTACCTTCATGTACCGGTTTCCCAGACGGCGGTGGGGATGGGCGTTCACGTATTCTGCGAGAAGCCTATGGCTTTAAACAGCCGGGAAGCCCGCCAGTTTGTGGAATTTGAGAGGGAGAACCCGGATGTGCATATGGGAATCTGCCTGCAGAACCGCTACAATAATTCCGTGGTGATGTTAAAGGAGCTAATTGACAGCGGCCGTTACGGCAGGGTTACGGGAACGAGAGGGCTGGTGCCCTGGAGCCGTCCCAAAGAGTATTACGAGAGAAAGCCCTGGAGGGGCAGATGGGAGACTGCCGGCGGCGGCTGTATGATCAATCAGTCGGTCCACACCCTGGATCTGCTGTATTTCCTGGGAGGGCCCATCACATCGGTGAAGGCGTCTGTAAGTCAGCTGCTGGATTACGATATTGAGGTGGAGGACACGGTTACGGCCCGCCTGGATTACGCCGGAAGCGCCAGGGGCCTGTTCATGGCCACCAACGCCAATTATAAGAATGAAAGCGTCCAGATCCGGGTACAGTTAGAGAAGGCGGAATTTCTCATCGTGGACAGTATTCTGTATCAGGTAGAACCAGACGGCGGCAGAAAGATGCTGATCCGGGACGACGGACAGAAGCTGACGGAAGACAGGCAGAAACCCAACGCCAAATTCTACTACGGCCCCAGCCATGGAAAGGCAATCCGGGATTTCTATGAGGCCGTGGAAACCGGAAGCGGGAACTACATCCATGTAAAGGATGCGCTTATGAGTATTCAGCTGATCGACGCCATTCAGGAGTCAGGCAGAACCGGAAAGACGGTCCAGGTGCCGCAGATTTAATTTAAAGATTGGTTGACAAATGGAGCTTACTCTGATGACCCCGCTGGTTTGCGGACATACGAAACATGCCGGGGCTGCGTTCGCAAAGAGTAGTGGAAATAGAACACCTTTGGACGGCTCAATGGCTGTTGATCATTCCGGCTTTTTTGCTCCGCGGGAAAGAAAAGTTCAAGATAGAATGAGGATTGCTTTCTATCTCCTACAATATCACAAAAAGGGGCTGTAGCATGCTGCAACAGCCCCATGCTTTTAAAAGACTTTTCAGGTGAATTGATCTTTTCGCAGTATATCGCAGTATTTCAGCCGTTTTCAATCACGCCTTCATCCTTCAGCTTGTCATACATCCATTTCAGGTTCAAATAACCCTTCTCATAGATTCCTTTCAGAGTTTGGGCTTCATTTTCAGAAAATACCAGGGCCTTTTCCAGCAGAATCTCCGCCATGGACGGAGAGAAACTGACCAGGCCGCCTTCATCCCCGATAACGATGTCGCCCGGCTCGATGATGCGTCCGCCGATGTTGACGGGCACGCCGATTTCTCCCGGGCCGTTCCGGTAAGGACCGTTGGGCGTGATCGCGCGGCAGAATACGGGAATGCCCAGCTGAATGATCTCTGCTTTATCCCGGATAGCTCCGTCTACCACAAAACCGGCTATGCCTCTTTTCTGGGCGTAGGATGCCACGATTTCTCCCACAAGGGCCCGCTCCGTGAAACCGCCGCCGTCGATTACGATGACGTCGCCGGGTTTGGCGTGGTCGATGGCGTAGAACACCAGCAGATTGTCGCCTGCCGGTACCCGGACCGTGTAGGCCGGCCCCTGCAGTCGGAAGTCGCCGACCGGCTGAATTGCCGACGAGATAGCGGCGGTCCGGCTCATGCAGTCTCCAATGTTGGCTACGGGTATGCCTGTAAATTTCTGAATCAGCGCCGGATCGGGACGGCTGAATTCGCTGATAATCCGATATCCGATATCCATGTTAAGTCCTCCTCATAATGATAAAACCTCCCGCGCGGATAACCGGCACGGGAGGCTTTTTACGTTCGTATTTCCATGCGAGCAGGGCGCCAGTGACGCTCAGCCCGTATTAGCTGAACAGTCCTCCCAGACCGAAGATACCCAATGCGGACATCAGTACGTTGATGGCAACGTTGGCAACGGACAGCAGGAACAGATTGGTGAACAGCTTGTTCATTTCCTCATTGGTGGTCTCCTTGGAAGCGGAGTAAGAGGACATGATGATAGCGCCGCCGGTGGACAGGGGGCTGATGGCAGCCGCAAAGGAAGTAGCTGTGATCGCGGAGATCAGCTCTACGTAGTTGACGCTGGCAAACTGCTGCGCCACCTGATCTGCCACCGGGAAGAGGGCGGGCATAACCACGCCTGTGGTGGAGCTGACCCAGGAAAGGATACCGGAGGTAGCTGCCAGGATCGGAACGGCAGTCTTTTCGCTCATGAAGCTCTGAAGGAATTCGGAAACCATGGTGATGCCGCCCAGCTTGTCGATAACGCTGACCAGGGAGCCAACGCCGCAGATGAAGATCAGGGTTCCCCACGGGATTCCCTTGATGGCTGCCTTCTCGTCGGCAGCGCCCAGAAGGATCAGGATAGCGGCCATGATAAAGGCGAAGAGGCCGGTGTCCAGCTTGAAGCCGATACAGCAGACTACCATGATCACGATAGCGGCCATAGTCAGTTTCTGGTTGCGGTTAAATGCCGGAATCTCCGACAGCTTCAGCGGATTATCTGCCTTCACTTTGTAGCTCTTGGAACCGATGTAGATCACCAGGGTGAACACAAAACCGGAGAGCAGGGTGGAGAAGAACAGGTGGGCTGAGAAACCGGTATAGCCTAAAGGCTCGGAAAGCTCTTTGGCCAGAAGCCCTGTCAGGGACAGGGGAGATGCGCAGCCTGCGTTGGCGCCCAGCTTGGCGAAGAGGGCGGTAACCCAGGGGTTGATCTTCATCTCAAAGGCCAGATACATGGCAAAAGTGGTCATCAGGATACCTGCGGCGATATGGCCGGGCCCGATGGCGGAGATAAAGGCCGAGAGTACAAACATCAGTACAGGGATCAGCACGGTTCGTTTTCCTACCAGAGCTACGATCTTTTTGGAAAACAGGTCCAGGGTGCCGTTCTGGGAGGCCATGCCGAAAAGGCAGGTTACGCCTACCAGGGTGACGAACATGGAGCTTGAGAAGCCGCCGGTAACGTCTTTGGCCTTCAGGCCGCCGATCAGCGCCAGGAGAAAGGCGACGCCCAGAGACAGAAAGCCCAGGTTTACTTTTTTGATAAATCCGATTGCCACAACGATTGCCAGCACGATCAGGGAGATCACGGGCATATAGGGAGCTAATACTGCGCTCATAAAAGATTCCTCCTATTATGGTATTCATTCGCTGCTCATGCCCCGAAGGGTTTGGGCAGGCGAAAATTGATTAAACATTTTGTTCTGTTTTTAAACTTACTGAACCGCGTCGACTTTCGTCAGGATGTCAACCATGTTGGTTCGCCATTTATTTATGTAGTCTTTCGCCTCATCGCCGGTGTAGCCCAGAGGATTGATGTAGAAGTAGCCCAGCATGGTCTTGTAGCTGGAATCCCTGTAAGCCTTGGAGAATGCGTCTGCCAGTATGGCTTTCACGTTGGCGTCGGTTCCTTCCTTTACAAATACGCCGTAGAAGGGACCCCAGGGAAGATAGCTTTCAAACTCCGGATACTCGGCGGTGATAAGGGGCACGTCGCTCATGATGGAGACCGGTTTGGTGTCCAGGACGCAGAGCCATTTGTAATCGCCAGATTTATACTCCTGGTAGCCCATCTGTACCTTGGAGATGGTGAAATCGCATTCGCCGCTTAAAACTGCCTCTTTGGCGGAAGCGTCGCTTGAGTACTCCACCTGCTTAAATTCGGCGCCGGTGATTCCGGTGACCATGGCCGCGACTTCCCAGGGAAGGCCGCCTATACCGGTGGTGGCCAGCGTTACTTCCTTGCCGCCTTTGGCCGCATTCACAATCTCGGTCAGGGAGTTGTAGGGAGAATCTTTGCCCACCACAACGCCTGTCGTCTCATCGCCGATCAGGATTATGCACTCGAAATTGTCATAGGTCAGCTCAGAGATTCCTAAGGTGTCGTACAGCGCCGGGTTCTCGGCGCCCATCAGCAAGCAGGAACCGTCGGCTTCCTGGTCATATACGTACTGTACAGCGACAGAGCCGGTCTCGCCGGTTTTGTTGGTGAGGACGATGTTGGTGCTTAAGATGTCCTGGGCCAGGACGGACAGAGGCCGCATCAGGGAATCGGTGCCGCCGCCTGCGCCCCACTGAATGATGCCGTTGATCTCTTTGGGGGGATAGCCGATGATGTTTCCGATGGCGCCCTCCGCGGCGGCGAAATCATCCTCGAACCTGGAAGCGGAACCGGAACCAGAAGCGGAGCTGGAATCGGAAGCTGATCCGGAACCGGAGTCCGCGGCGGCAGCAGTGCCGGATTCAGAGCCGGAACCTGCGCCTGTGCCGGAAGCGGAGCCGCTGCAGCCCGCAAGCAGCAAGCAGGCAAGAGCGGCAGCGAGAAGCCCTGCCAGCAGCTTTCTCATTTTCATATTGTTTCTCCTCCTCTTAATATCAGTAGATTTTAATGATTGTGGTAATGTGATATTTAAGCGTCTTAGGGCCTTCATAATGTGGTGGTACAATATTTTAGCGGCGCAAGGGTATCACAGCCGGATGACCGCGGTCCCTTCCATCAGAAGATTTGCGGTACGGAAACCGAAGGTATCGTCGATGGCAGGAACGGCGCCGTTTTCCTGATAATCCACGCCGCACTCCAGGATCCCGCCCGGATGTCCGATCCGGATGAACTGGGTGTCCGTTCCGTCCGCCAGCACCTGGTTGACGATGCTTCCGGGAACGACTGCCGCCGCCGCGGTGCACATAGCGCCTGTCATGGCGTAGCTGGGATGGGTTTTCTGCATGGACATCATTCTGGACAGCAGATCAATATCTTCTTTTTTAATCTCTTTGCCGTCCGCGGTCACGTAGTCTTCCGCCTCGCCTACAAAGGTCATTTTCGGGATTCCGGGAGTATCCCAGGCAGATCTGGTATAATCGTCGATCAGTCCCAGCTTTACGGCTGCCAGGCCGCGGACCTTCTCCAGAAGGTCAAGCTTCTCCGCGTCCGCGTTCAGCTCGTCGGGAAGCTCTTTTCCCGTCAGGCCCAGGTCTTTGGCTTTTACGAATACCAGGGGGTTAGCCGCGTCGATGATGGAAACCTGTACCGGCCCGAAGCCCGGAACATCCAGAGTATCCACGGCGTTTCCCGTAGGAAGAAGGCCTTTGCCCAAAGTTCCTGCCGGTTCTACGAATTTCAGCTTGACAGGAGCCGCGGTCCCGGGTACGCCGGCGATATAGAAATCTCCCGTATATTCTACAGCGCCATCCGGAGTCTGTACATCGGCGATAATGATCTTGTCGGTGTTGGTGTTGTAGATCCGGACGGAGGTTACGCCGTCTTTGGCTTCAACCAGTCCCTTTTCGATGGCGAAGGGGCCTACGCCGGAGGAAATGTTTCCGCAGTTGCCTTTGTAGCTGACTAAAGGCTTATCTACGGATACCTGGGCGAAGGTATAATCCACGTCCGCGCCGGGATGGTCTGATTTTTTGATGATCGCTACTTTGCTGGTCACGGACTGGGAGCCGCCCAGACCGTCAATCTGCTTTTTGTCGGGGCTTCCCATAAGCCTTAACAGAAGAGGTTCCCACTGGGCTTTGTCCGCGGGAAGGTCGGATTCCAGAATATATACGCCTTTGCTGGTTCCGCCCCGGATGATGGTAACGGGAAGTTTGGTTAATTCTTTCTTTGCCATATATCATACCTCCAATGATTGTTATCCTGCCGGCGGCTGCCGGTTCACGTTTTCGGCAGCCGTCTGGGTGTCTTTGCAGGGTTACGCGTTTTTCAGCTTGCGGTTAAAGTTGATCAGGGAACCGCAGCGGATGATTTCTTTTTCCTCGTCGGTCAGGGGAGCGATGGCCAGTGTCAGCTGTTTTACCGTGTCTCCCATGACATAGGCGGGAATGCTGGTCATATCGCCGTCCAGCGCTTTGCGGATATCCGGTACGAAAATGTAATCGTCGTCCTTAAAATCCGGTTCTCCGACCATGACGAAGGGAACCATGCCCCAGTTGATCAGGTTGGAGCGGTAACGCTTGGTGGCGTACTCTTTTACGATGTTGGCTCCGCCCAGAAGGACTCTCTGGCAGGAAGCCGCCTGTTCACGTGCGGAACCGTCGCCGGGCTTCACCGCGTAGATGGTGCTGGAAAGATCTACGCTGTCGTCTGAGACAGACTCAAAACCTGCGATCTGGCGTACACGGTCCAGGACTTTTTCTACTTCCTCAGGGCAGCTTCCGGATTTGCGGACTTTCTCATTGGCCATAACAGCCTTGGCCTTGCCTGCGTATTCCGGTACGCGGCGGCTTAAGGTGAACTCGGCCAGGCCCATAGGATTGGAGCGGAAGGAACCGGTCTCGCCGGAAGGAATCAGCTCGTCTGTGGTGGTTACCGGGTCGGTAATATAAGCGCAGACCTTCAGAAGCATATGCTCGTTTAACGGCGGCATCTCCGGCCAGTCTTTGATATTGGGGCCGCAGATAAGCGTTTCGTCTAAATCTCCCTTGCCGAAGCCCTGATAAACTCTGTGCTCGTAGGCGGTGGGATCGTAATGGTACTTAGGACAATCATATGTATAGCCCAGTTCGTCGGCAGCCGTGATCCGGCCCTGGTTGGCAGCGGTAGCGGCGATGGAACGGGCGTCCATCAGGGCTACGCTTGACAGCTGGCCGTTGCCCGGCTTGGAACCTTCCCGGTTGGGGAAGTTGCGGGTGGTATGGCGGATGGAAAGGCCGCCGTGGGCCGGCGTATCGCCTGCGCCGAAGCAGGGGCCGCAGAACGCGGTGCGGATGGTAGCGCCTGCCATGGTCAGTTTTTCGATGGCTCCCTTGCGGATCAGATCCAGCATAACAGCCTGGCTGCTGGGATATACGCCCAGGGCGAACTCGCCGTCGCCGGTGTTTTTGCCGTCCAGCAGGTAAGCGGCTTCCATAATGTTGGTGTAAGTACCGCCGGCGCAGCCTGCGATGGTTCCCTGATCGGCGTAAAGCGCGCCGTCATGAACTTTCTCCCACAGGTTCAGGTGCAGTTCCGGACGTTTGATCAGTTTCTTAGCATCCTCCTCTACCAGATGGAGGATATCGTCCATGTTCTCATTCAGCTCCCGGATCTCATATCCGTTGGAGGGATGGAAAGGAAGGGCGATCATGCTGTGGATGGTGGAAAGGTCGATATAGACGCAGCCGTCATAGTATGCGACGCCGGCTGGGTCAAGCTGCTTAAAGTCGTCTTTCCTTCCGTGCTCAGCCAGCCAGTCTTTGGTGTCCTCGTCGGTGCGCCATACGCTGGATAAGCAGGTGGTCTCTGTGGTCATTACGTCCACGCCGTTCCGGTAATCGGTGCTCATGGAGGAAACGCCGGGGCCGACAAATTCCATTACTTTATTCTTTACATAACCGTTCTTAAATACCGCCGATACGATGGCGATGGCGATATCCTGCGGTCCGATTCCCGGATTGGGTTTCCCGTCCAGATACACGGCGATTACTTCCGGGTAAGCGGCGTCCCAGGTCTGCTCCAGGATCTGTTTTACCAGCTCGCCGCCGCCTTCGCCTACGGCCATGGTGCCCAGGGCGCCGTAGCGGGTGTGGGAGTCGGAACCTAAGATCATTTTTCCTCCGCCGGCCAGGGCTTCACGCATATACTGGTGAATAACGCCGATGTGAGGGGGAAGGAAAATGCCGCCGTATTTTTTGCAGGCGGTCAGGCCGAATACGTGATCGTCCTCGTTGATGGTGCCGCCGACGGCGCAGAGGCTGTTGTGGCAGCAGGTCAGCACGTAAGGCAGGGGGAACCGGTCAAGTCCGGAGGCCCTTGCGGTCTGGATAATGCCTACGTAAGTCAGGTCATGGCTTGTAATCGCGTCAAATTTGATTTTCAGGTTCTTGGGATCCCCACTGGTATTGTGATCCTGAAGGATGCCATAGGAGATAGTTCCTTTTCTCGCTTCTTCCTTGTTGAGAGAGGAATCTGCGTCCTTTTCGGGGACCAGAGTGTTTCCGTTCAGGAGATACACGCCGGAATCATAAAGTTTTACCATTGAATACCCATCCTTTCATGTCGTTATGCGTTTCTGCCGCTGCGCAGGCGGCGTATGGAAGCTGAAAAATCTTTTAGCGGCTGGCCAGGCCGCCGTCCGGTACCTTCTTGTTAATTTTATGCTAGCATAAACGGCCTCAAAAGAGAAATTCATGTGTTTGATGGAGGGTATTCTTTGAATGAATAATTATATTAATAATGCACAAAATAAGAGAAGTTCACTGGTAAAAATAGACAAATTCACCTATAAAACAGCTGATTTGGACATGCTTTTGAATTATTGATTTTAGGAATGAGGGGTATGAAATCTTTGAATTTCATTTTTGGGAAAGTGTATGGTATGATGGATTCAGCAGAAAGAGAAAATTCGTGTGTTATACCCATACCTCTATAAAAGATAAGGCAAAGCCACTCAGACAACGAACAATTTCCCTGATTAGACAGGTTCGTAGCTTGAGTGGTTTTGCTTTCGGAGTTCTGTCTTGATATTTTTCCCTAAAGGATTATAATAATGAGTACAAGAAAACCTGTGCCGGTGGTGCATGCGGCGGGAATCAGGTATGAATTTTGAATTCGGCGATCAGAAGGACCGGGTATGATAATTCGGCTGACGGTAGTGTCAAGTGATTTATGAAAACCTGAGTTAAAGAAAAAAGACTACGAAGCACCTTGAAAATCGCAGATATA